>CANRAZ010000005.1 GCA_947628705.1 uncultured Lachnospiraceae bacterium
TCCATTATACAGGAGTGAGTGCCAGACTTAAATCTGGTATGGGTATATGAACTGGAATTTACTTTGACATTCTAGAGATTATTTAAACTGAACAACACAGGTGCAGGTTTCTGTTGAAAAACAGCCGCTTCCGCAATGCCGTACGTCCGTACTCAATTTACCTTCTTCACTCCGTCCCTGTTGGTCTCTGCAATAATGTAATGCGGTCTGTTTTTTGCTTCCATGTAGGTCTTGGCGACGTACTGTCCGATGATTCCCATGCAGAACAGCTGTATGCCTCCGATAAAGGTTATTATACAGACAAGCGACGCCCAGCCGGCGACCGGATCTCCAAATACCAGCCGGCGGACAATAACAAAAATTATCATAAAAAATGCCACAAAGGTCATTATGACGCCGCTCACGGAAACTACCGTAAGCGGTACCTGCGAAAAATTCACTATTCCGTCGACGGAATACTTAAAAAGCTTCCAGAAGCTCCATTTTGTCTCTCCTGCCACTCTTTCCACGTTCCGATAGGATATCCACTCCGTATTAAATCCCAGCCAGCCGAAAATTCCCTTTGAAAAGCGGTTATATTCACTCATTTCAACAATCGCGTCAATCATCTCACGCTTCATCATGCGGAAATCTCTGGCTCCGTCAACAATGTCCGCATCGGAAATCTTATTTATCAGCTTATAAAAAAGCTTTGCAAAAAAAGACCTGACGGGCGGCTCTCCTTTTCTGTTCTCTCTTCTTACAGCCACGCTGTCACAGTTGTTTTCCCGAATTTTTTTAAGCATTTCAGGGAGAAGAGCCGGCGGATCCTGCAAATCGGCATCCATTACGGTCACAAAGTCTCCCTTTGCATTGCAGAACCCTGCATACATAGCGGCTTCCTTGCCAAAGTTTCTTGAAAAAGAAAGATAGGTCACGTTCTCATCCTTTTCGGACAGCTCTTTTAAGACAGAAAGCGTTTCGTCCTTTGAACCGTCGTTTACAAAAACAAATTCATAACCGCACTCCATTCCTTTAAGTACCTTTACGGTCTCTCTGTAGAAAATCGGCAGCGCTTCCTGCTCATTGTAAGCAGGAACTACAATAGATAAGAGCATGGAAACCTCCTTTCCGAACCTTTGCTGTGTTCCAAGCATTGTTGCCGCCCATGCGTAAACAGCTTAATGCCGCCTTTTTTGCCGGCGTGAAGCTGCAGCCTTGCCGACATCAGCCGACTTTTGCGTCTTCATTCTCAATATATCTTAAACGGCATTTTTTCTCCACACAGGATATAATACCACACAAAACCAAAAGTGCAAATACGGATATTACGGTTCCCTGCTTAAGCATCGGAGTTTCATAACACAGCCTGAAGCTGTGTTCGCCCTCTGAAACAGCGATCGCCATGTAACCCTTATTGGCCTGATACAAATCGGCAGGCTTTCCGTCAACATAAGCGCTCCACCCCTTTGAGAAAGGAATTGAAAAATAAAGCAGCTCCGGCTTATCCACGGTTATCGCCCCGTTTATTTCGTCTTCCGAAACACTGATGCTGTCGGGAATTTTGCTTTTTAACCTTTGAATTTTTTCCTGAAACGAACCCATAGGCTGGCACACGGGTCTTAATGTGCTAAAAGTATAAACCCCCGCCTCAGGGAAGGTAACGGTTACCGATTCCGCCGCTTCTTTAGAATAGCCGAAGCTTACGGCAAAATCGTGACGGTTATCGTAGTAAAAATAATCCTCCGTGCAGTATTTCATTGTTTTTGAAGCGCCTGTCGATATATTAAATGTAAAATCTATGTCAGTAGTCGCTCCCCACTTTGCCGTATTTCTGAATGTATCAAAATATAAACCCTCTATAAGCAGGTAATTCTCACTGTTCTCCGCACCGTCAAAGCTTATTGTCACGGAAGCCCCTTCTTTATTGACGGTAAATTTATTGCCTTCGGCAGCAATATCCCCATGGAAATCCATCTCATATTCCGGAAATACGGTTTCCGTTTCAATATTATCCGCCGTTACCTGCGTAATACCGTCTGACGCCGCCCCTGCCTCATTGCCTTCTTGTCTGTTTTCCGGATTTTCCTTCAGCCTGTCGGCATCCTTGCTTTCAATTACCGCAGCCTGAAGCATTGCCTGCTGTTTTTCCACAGGCGAAAGGCCTTCCCACTGCTTGGCGGTAATAAAGGAATCGTACGTAAATGCCAGAGGTAATGCAAAATCATTTTGATAGACATCATAAATCATATCCTCGGAAAGCTGTACCGTGCCTGCCTGGGAAAAACCGTAAGGTACTCCGGAGGTATAATTTATCCGGGAGGCATCATACGAGCCTGTTCCCGAAACCCTATAGCCTGACGGCAGCCTGACCGGAACTGCGTAATAGCGTACCGATGCAAGCGCCAAAAGCGCCGCGCGTTCATCATAGCCCTTATAGTTAAAAGGCACGCTCTCCGAAATTCCAAGCTCTGTCCTGTAAGCCGTCAGCTGCGGATTTGACAAAGACCAGTAAAACTGAGTTGAAGACATTCCTGCCGTAAGCCCCGCATTTACCGTAAGCTCGCTGCCGGAATACCTGTAAAAATCCGAACCTGCATATATATCCGACGAATTCTTTTCTGCTATCTTCCTAACGGCTTCTGTTTCATTTTTGTAAAAAAATTCCTTCACATAATCCTTTGTAAGGATCCTCGAAAGATAATCATCTCCTGCCGCTGTGTTCTTCCACCTGCTGTTTAAAAATGTGCAGAGAAAAATTGCCGAAAATACCAGCCATTGCCTTGCCTTTACTCCAAACAGCTCTTTTCCCCTGAACGGAAACAGAAAAAGCAGCACAGCGAAGCATATGCCGATCATTGTAAAGGTATTTTCCACTGTTTGCCGCAGAAGCATGCAAAGAAGCGTATAGGCTGCCAGACAGACGCCGAGAAGTACTGCGGATTTTCCGTCCAAATCAACAAGCTCATCCCACATGAAGGCAAGTATATATGAAACAAAAAGAGCCATTGCCCAGCACCAGCGGTTTGACATGTAAGAAAAACCGTTAAAAATTTGACCGAAGAACGGAACCAGCGCTATTGCCAGACAGATAGCTGACAAGACCTTTAAAAGACTGCTTTTCTTTTTTTTGATAAACAGTAAGAAAACCGCAAGCAGGACCGGAGCCGCATAGCCCATGCAAAGCCAGTAGTTTCCTCCCTGTACCATAAAAAGCGACGGAAACTTGCTGTAGTAAAATGAAGGGTAAAGAAAATGATAAGCATTTTCCGAGTTCATTCTTCCGTTGCTCAGGAATGTGTAAAGTACGGGAAGAAACAGCACCGCTGAAAGAAGCACTCCCGTTACGGCATATAAGGCAAGCCTTCCGACTGTAATAGCAATCTGTTTTATATTCTTTTTATAAAACAGTATAAGCCTGACGGCAGCATAAATGACAGTGATCAGTACAATCATGTAAAAGAAATAAAAATTGCTCAATGCCGACACAAATACAGTACCGATAAAAAGATAAGGCCTCTCCTTTTTTAAAATTTTCTCAATGCCGACTATCATAAGCGGCATATATATCATCGGATTTAAAAAATAAGGGTGCCTTGCGGTATTGTAAATCGCCCAATAAGAGAAAAGATAAGAAATTGCCCCTGCAATTACTGCCAATCTGTTTTTACAGCCTGTCTTAAAGCAAAGATATGAAAAAGCAAGACCTGCCAGATAGAGTCGGAAAATTATCATGGCGTCGTAATAGACGTACATGTACCTCACGGGAACCGCCGCGGAAAAAACATCAAACGGGTCGCCGATAACATAGTAGTTGAGTATCTGCAGTATATCTCCGCCCTCCCCAAAGGCAAAATCGTAAGCAGGGATATTCAATCTGTGTTCTATGAATACGCTTCTTATGATTTTTCTAAGATATTCAGAATAATAAACAAGCGCCCTATAATGCTGCTGCCAGCCGTCAGTTTCCCAGATAAAGGTGTGCCCTGAAACAAAATACCACACATATGCAGTCAAAAGAGCAGCAAAAAAAGCGGCGCTGTAAGCCGCAGCATACTTTAGTAAATCTTTTTTCAATGGTCTTGCCGCACTTTTCTTTGCTTCTTCCATTACACTCATCCCACCGTTTTTGACAACGCCGCAGAAATACGCTTTATCTCAAACCCGCTTCCAACATAAATCTATAATACCCCATAAGCTGAAATATGTAAACTTCTATGAAAAAAGTTTTTTTAACAGCAAGCAATCGGCATAAAAAACAGGACTCTGCCTCCACGGTCAAAGTCCTGTCTGCTGTTCATGTCTTTAAAAGCGCAAGCTCAAAACCCTAAGAACCGATTAATTAAGTTCTTTAAGTTCATCGTTTACATCTTTAATTACATCTTCATAATCATCATAGTCGAGCTCGCCAATAACATCTCCAAGATCAAGCGGACTCATAACGTACCAGTCGCCCCTATACTTGTAGACTACAATATCCTCTGTGTCACTGGCAGCCTTATCGCCGTCAACTTCAAGCTTCCATTTAACCTCGACGCCGTAAGCCTTTTTAATCTTATCGGCATCAAAATCATAATCGTCATAAGCCTCGTCCATTAAATCCTTGAAATCGTCAAGATCCATTTTTGAGAACTCATCCTTAAGCTTATCAAGCTTATCAAGGTTTTCAGCTTCCTTTATTTCATAGGTAAACTTTACCTTGCCTTCTTCTTTGAGCCCGTCCCAAAAAGCATCATAAGCCGCATCGTATACTTCTGCATATTCATCAATGTCAGCGTCATACATTTCGTCGACGAAATCCTCACGCACCTTTTTCGGAATCGTAAGATTTAAGAGCTTCTCCGACTTTCCTTTTTCAAAGTACTTAAACGACTTTTTAACCGCTTTCTTGTAACCTCCTGAAAGAGACGCTATCAAAACAATGAGAACCAAAAGGACGATAACACATGCTCCGATTAAGACAGGAAGCTTCTGGTTAATGTCATTATTCTCATGCAACGGCGAAGCAGCCGGTGCGGGATTATCAGCAGGTGTTCCGCAATTAGGGCAGAATGCCTGACCGTCCTCATACTGTGTACCGCAATTGCTACAAATCATTTTTTCACGCTCTGCCTGTCTGCAGGCAGATACTCCTTTCCTATTTATGTGACGCCGACCGGACTTGCCGCAGATCCGACGTCTTTTATACATCTTACAACATAAGGATATTTTTTTCAACAATTTTTATTAAATTGTCTGTTTTTATTTTTTACGGTTCATGCCTTTGACTGCGCAGTCTGCCTGATAAGGTCTTCCTTTTCCAAGGTAGTGAGCACCTCTTTATCAGGTTTTGAAAGCTTCACCACACGGCTTGCATGCCTTGTAATTGCCGCCTCAAGGTAATTCCTTACCTCCCTGGCATTTGCAAAGTTTTCCTCATGCGAAGCGATGCGCCCATTAAAATACCTTATTGCCTCTTCCTTTGCCTCAGGCGAAAGCTTATACTGCTTGCTCTTACACATATTTTCCATTATCTGCGTCAGCTCGTCGGCAGTGTAATCTTCAAAATACAGAAATTTGTTGAATCTGGATTTCAAACCCGGATTTGAAGCAAGAAATTCTTCCATCGGCTTTTCATAGCCCGCCACGATTACCACAAGCTCGTCTCTGTGATCCTCCATAGACTTAAGCAGGGTGTCGACAGCCTCCTGCCCAAAATCGTTTTCGCCCTTCGATACAGTCAGAGAATATGCTTCGTCAATAAAAAGTATTCCTCCCATCGCATCGTCAATTACTTCCTGTGTCTTTATGGCAGTCTGTCCGACATAGCCGCAGACAAGCCCTGAACGGTCGACCTCTACGTAATTATCGTTTTCAAGCACGCCAAGCCCTTGGTATATCTTGGAAAGGATCCTTGCAACCGTGGTCTTTCCCGTGCCCGGATTTCCCATAAACACCATGTGTTTTGAAACATCGGCGCCCTTAAGCCCAAGCTGCTCTCGCATATGCTGGACCTTTATCAGGTTGACAAGGCTTTCTACCTCCTGTTTTACGCTTGTAAGTCCCACGTAGCTGTTAAGCTCGCTGAGAAGCTCGTCAACATCGGCTTCTTTAAGAGGCGCTTTGCTTTTTTCTTCTTTTGAAGACGCTCCGTTTTGCGAACTGCCGCTTTTACCGCCAAAATCCGCAACAGGTGTTACCCTTTTCCTGCTTCCGGAGTAAAAGACGCCGTACTCTTTGAGGAAATTCTCCAGCATTCTAGTGTAGCCTGTAAGCCTTTTTGTTCCAAGCTCCTGTTCGTTGTTCCTGCATGCAATAACCGTCTGACCCAACAGCTTGAAGACATCGCACAGAATCTGAGCGTTCTGCCCTCTGTTTGGGTCATTCGGTATTTTTTTTCCTGCATCCGCAAGCACAAAATATTTAAGCGAAATCGGACAGGAGGCGGTATAGGCATCCGTAAACCGCACGCCGTCTACCATAACCTTAAGCTCCGCATCCGTAAAGGACGTAAGCTTGAGAGCCTTTTTTATAACCGCATATTCTTCACTGCTCACCACTCCGTCCGCAAGGGAAACATATGCCGCAAACTGCATAAGCTCCCTGTGCATTATATCCCTTAGAGGAGTGGAAAACGCCGTAACGCTTCCCACATTCAGTTTTGTAATCTCAGTGCAGACTGCATCGCACATGTCGAGCATTTCGCTTAAATTTTTCTTCATCGGCTGCTTTCCCTTGAATTACTGTAAAACTCTTATCTTAAGAACCCCTTCAATTCCCTTGAGTTCAGAAACCGTCTTATCATCAACCTTAGCCGCTACATCAAGAACAGAATAGGCATAATCCCCTCTGCTCTTATTGTACATATTCTCAATGTTTACGTTAAGTCCCGCTATTGCTGCCGTGAAGCGGCTGAGCATGTTGGGGATATTCTTGTGGAGTATGCAGATACGGCAAGGCATACGGCATATGCCTGCGTCGAGCGCAGGATAATTGACTGAATTGACAATGTTGCCGTTTTCAATGTACTCTTTAATTTCCCTGACTGCCATTACCGCACAGTTGTCCTCGGATTCCTTGGTAGAAGCTCCAAGATGAGGAGTAGCTACGGTATTAGTCATTCTTACCGTGTTAGGATTTACGAAATCCGTCATGTACCTTTTTACCTTGCCGCTTTCAAGCGCCTCCGCCATGGCTTCCTCGTCTACAAGGAGGTCTCTTGCATAGTTAAGTATTACCACTCCGTCCTTCATCATGGAAAGCGTTTCTTTGTTTATCATCTTTCTTGTGTCGTCAAGAAGCGGCACATGTACCGTAATATAATCACAGGTCGTGAAAATTTCCTCCCTCGTGTTTACGTGCTTTACCTTTTCGCTGAGCTTCCACGCATTTTCAATGCTGATGAACGGGTCGCAGCCGTAAACCTCCATTCCAAGAGCCACCGCAGCGTTTGCAACAAGCACGCCGATAGCGCCAAGTCCGATTACGCCGAGCTTTTTCCCTCTTATTTCATTTCCTGCGAACTGCTTCTTGCTCTTTTCAACAGTTTTTGCAAGATTTTCATCATCCCTGTTTGCAAGTCCCCAGTTCACGCCTCCAACGATATCTCTTGACGCAAGAAGAATTCCCGCAATCACGAGCTCCTTAACTGCATTTGCGTTTGCCCCGGGAGTGTTGAACACTACAATGCCCTGCTTGGCGCATGCGTCGAGCGGAATGTTGTTTACGCCTGCTCCTGCCCTTGCTACCGCCATCAGGTTGTCTGAAAAGGTCATATCGTGCATTGCAGCGCTTCTTACAAGTATCACGTCCGCCTCGTCGGCGTTATCTGTTTTTTCATATTTATCTGCTTCCAGATTGTTAAGTCCTACATCTGCAATAGGATTAAGACAGTTATATTTTATCATAATTACCTCCGAATGTCAGAACGCCTTATTTAAGGTTCTCTTTCTCAAACTTCTTCATAAACTCAACAAGCGCGGCAACGCCTTCAATCGGCATTGCGTTGTAAATGCTTGCCCTCATTCCGCCCACGCTTCTGTGTCCCTTAAGGTTTACAAAGCCTGCTGCTGTTGCCTCCGCAATAAACTTTGCATCCAAGTCTGCATCGCCCGTTACGAAAGGAACGTTCATAAGAGAACGTGACGCCGGCTCAACCGTACCCTTAAAAAGCTTTGAAGAATCAAGATAATCGTAAAGTATCTTAGCCTTCTTCTCGTTTCTTTCTTTCATAACTTCAAGTCCGCCCTGCTTCTTCAGCCACTTAAACACCTTGCCGCAGATGTAGATCCCATAGCACGGAGGAGTGTTGTAAAGGGAATCCGCATCCGCCTGCGTCTTCCACTTAAGCATTGTCGGAGTTCCCGGAAGAACATCGTCAGTAATGAGATCCTCACGGATAATTGCGATAACAACTCCAGCAGGTCCGATATTCTTCTGAGCGCCGCCGTACATTACGGCATATTTGCTGACATCGACCGGCTCGCTCAAAAAGCATGAAGAAACGTCAGAAACGAGGTCTTTACCCTTTGTATTCGGAAGTTCCTTGAATTTTGTTCCGTATATCGTATTATTTTCGCATATATAAACATAGTCCACGTCATCGTCGATCTGTAAATCGGAGCAGTCCGGTATGTAGGAAAAAGTCTTGTCTTCCGAACTCGCAACCTTTACGGCCTCACCGTATTTCTGTGCTTCGGCGTAGGCCTTTTTTGCCCACTGGCCTGTTACGATGTAAGCCGCTTTTCTGTTTTTCATAAGGTTAAGCGGAACCTGAGCAAACATCATATGAGCTCCGCCCTGCAGGAACAGTACCTTGTAGTTGTCAGGAATGTTAAGAAGCTCCCTTAAATCCGCCTCCGCTTCCTTGATGATGGTGTCAAATGCCTTTGAGCGGTGGCTCATCTCCATCACGGACATTCCGGTTCCCTTGTAATCAAGCATTTCGTCTGCCGCTTCTTTAAGCACCTCTTCCGGTAATACCGCCGGACCGGCTGAAAAGTTGTACACTCTTCCCATTTTTGTTACCTCCTAGAATATATCGATTGGTCAAAGACCGAATTGCGGTTGCCGCGCCCCTGTAGACTCTATCGCAGGCTGCGCGCCGCAGCAGCAGTTTATTTTATTATATACTGCTAACTTCATAAGTATAAATCCTTAGTCTTAAAGTGTCAATAAAAAATAACTGCCGGAAGATATTCTGCCGTCAGGGCAGTCTGTAATTTCCGTAATTCAAAAACCGGTCAACGGAAATATGTTTAACCTCCGTGACCGGTCTTAAATGTAAAATTATTCTTACTTACGCCTGCCGTGCATATCCGTACGGCCTCTCATACATTCAGGCTCAAAACCCAAATACGTCAGTAGCTTACTTCAGAAACCGTAAAGGTAACAGCCACCTCATTTATATCCGAAAGCTCAACCCCGCTTATCTTATAGTCGCTGCCATTCATTTCGTATTCGGTTATAAGCTCAGTTCCAAGCACCCATTCGTTAAGCAGGCAGAAATCAAGCTGCTTATTTCCGTTAATCATTCCTGCATCCTTGTAAGAGCCCTTAAGAGTAAGCTCGGTTCCGTTTACCGTAACGCTGTCAATGCTTGCCGTACAGGACTTTGCCAGCGTCTGCTCAATTATGCCGTCCTGAACCTGAACGTCCTTAATGTAGAAGGAGCCGATGTGTTCAAGGTTGTCCTTTGTCACATTCATTTTAAGCGTATATGTACCCGGCTCTTTGATTGCTATGCTTTCATCTCCTGCACAGGTCTGCCAGCCCTTTGTTTCAAGAAGGTAAAGCTTTACGTTTGTCTGCTTCGGAGCCTCTACGGTTACCTTACACTCTGCTTTGGCAGTACCGCACATTGCGGTAATCGTACAGGTGCCTTCGGTTTGCGGATAAATAACCCCATCCTTTGAAACAGTGGCAACCGAATAATCGTCGGAAGTCCACACTGCCGATTCTCCGGTATCCGTTTTAGCGGCAACAGCATGAGGCTCCGAGGCAGCCTCAAGCGTAACCTCCGTTTCGGAAAGCTCTATGCTCGACGCATTTCCCTCCGCCTTCTGCTCGTCGCTGTAAACGCCTACGATTGCGTTTACAATGTCGGGATGGGTAACCGTATAATTGGAACGGTTAAAAAGCGCAAAACCGTATTTGCCGTTATAGCCGTTATCCCAATAAACAGGTATGCATCCGTACTTCTTTGCTGTCTGACAAACCGTCCTGCAGAAATATGCACGGAAATAATCGCTGTTTTCATCAGCCTTACTCTTATCAATTGCGCCGTATTCGCCAATTATTACAGGATAACCCTTTGAAACGAAAGCATCGTTCAGCTTCTTAAACTGCTGCTCCAAAAACGCTTCCTCGCCCCAGTTGGCCGTCTTGGCGCTGTCAGCGTCCACGCCCCACTGTGTTGCATCGTCGGTCTCTCCGCCGCAGAAGCTCCACGGATCGTAGTAATGAACCGAAACCATAACTCTGTGCTCGCCCGACGGTATATCCTTGCTTAAATAAGAGTCGTCCGGTATCTTGAAATTTTCATTTGAAGCTGTTTCATCAATATTTGTGTTATAGCCCGGTATCAGAACCCAGCGCCTGTCATTGTTTCCGCCTGTCTGACGGATTGCGTCAAGGAAGGTCTGGTTGTAAGCGTTTATGTTCTTGTACATCTCAGGCGTGCAGGTTCCGTGCGCGCCTATTTCATTCATCGATTCAAAAATAAGGCGTTCGTCATAATCTTTAAAATATTCGGCAATCTGCGTCCACACTGCCGAATACTTTTCAAGTATCGGAGCCTGATCTGCCTCGTCCGGCAGAAGCCAGCCGCCCTGTACGCTTTTATATCCGTCGCCGTGTATGTTAATGAGCACAAACATATCCTCGGCTATACACATGTCGACAACCTGCTTGACTCTTTCAAGCCATTTCTCGTCAATTTCATAATTATTCGCATCATCGATTTTTCCAAGGTAAGAAACCGGAACGCGCACCGTCTTAAAACCGCTCTCTTTTACAAGCTTGATAAGTTCAGGCGTAATAAACGTCGACTGCCATGCAATTTCACTCGGCATTCCTCCGGAGCTTGCTTCGAGCTGATTTCCCACATTCCAGCCTGCTTCCATTGCCTCTGTTATTGCCGCAGCATCAAACTCGTCCCAGTCTGCCGAAGGGCCTGCGGACCCGCCGCCGTTTTCATCATTACCTGAAGGCGTCTGTCCCGCCGTGCCGGTGGGCGCAGCCGAAGGATTTTCCTTTCCTCCGTCGCCGTCCTTGCCGCCGCAGGCTGCAACAGAAACCGCCATAAGAAGAACAAGTAAAAGAGCCGTTGCTTTCTTTGCCAATAATTTCATAATTTCTCCATTTCTTTAATTTGCATAAATTAGATTTTAACTGTACTGTAAGCACAAAATATCATATTTGATTTTTTCTGTCAACAATATTACGGCAGCTTTAAAATCAATACCGTAACGGACTGCCTATTTTTTTTACTAAGGTGTCATATATTACTTAACCGCATAGGATAAATAGAGTACCTTTTAACAGGAGCCAATATGTATTACCAGAGAAATTACGGCAATTACGGTAACCGCTACGGCGGCGGTTATCACAACTACAGCGCGCAGAATTCTATGATGCCTCATCAGCAGCGGAAAAATCCAAAAGCTGAATCCTGCGATACGCCAAAAGAATTTCCTCTTGCCATGGGCTATGTGCCTTGGCAGACATGGGGCAACCTTTACGATCCTTGTGAAGCGCTTGCTCAGGGAACCATATTTAAAGATTTGAACTTTAAATTCTGCGGCTGATAAGAAAAAGGAGCGTCCGGGTACTGAAAAAATTTTCAGTCCCGTTACGCTCCTTACCGATTGCAATTTAACTGATCAAAACTATTTTGTTCCGTTACCGTTTACGGCTAAATTCCTTTTACTTTACCGCTACAGATGTAACGGCTCCTATAATTTCATCTTCGGAGAAATCACTGTCTGCGAAATAATAGAGGTCGTACTCCGCACATACATTTTCTCCGCAGTCAAAGAAATAATGATATTCGGTAAAGCCTTCGGTTTCAGTATCTATCTGAAAGCCGAATCCGTCTAATCCGTTTATCACAGCCTCGCCGTTCTGAAGCAATGAATCCTCGTCATACTCTTTGTAGAAATCCATCATCTCTTCATACAGTTCTTCCGCGCCGGAATCCCAGATGCTTACATCAATTTCAGACTGCGAACCGTCTGTGGCAAGAAAATCGACCTCATACATCGATTCATCCACATCGGAGCCTTCAAGTACTGAGTTATCATAATTTATGACAAGCGTCTTTCCGTCTTCCATCGGCAGCTCCACAGCGTTTGAATTTCCGAAATCATAGTCAGGCTCATCGTCGTCACCGTCCGGAACAAAGTCAGGAACATCCTCACTCGTCAAATCGCCTATTTCCTGAATAAGCTCAGGATTATCAACGAGGTACTGAACTATTTCAGTAAGAGAAGCAGCATTTTCAGGGACGCCTACCTTAACGCTGTCGTCACCCTTTATGGCATAGCTGAAATCTATTTTTACGTCCTCGCCGTAGGTGAATTCAAAATCAACTGAGAAATCGCTTTCCCCGGCAGTTACCTCCAGCTTTGTTATCATGTCGTTCCCTTCAAGCGCTTTTTGAATGTCTTCGACGGTAAGAGCCTCAACGGATTCCGCTATTTTTTCAAAGCCCTTAAAAAGATTTACCTCTGTTTCAGCGATATCCATCTCATCGACAGCTGTTTTTAGATTTTCAATAAAATCATCTGTTATCGGAATTTCAAGCAATTTTGCCGCTTCCACAACATCATCTGAAACATCATCTATCAAGTCCTTAAGGTACTGTCTTAAATCATCGGGATCAGTCTGCTTAAAGCACTCTTCAATGGCGTTTTTATTTTCATCTATGTATTTAACGGAAGCCTTAAGACCCTTCTCATAATCCTCCGCTGTTTCAAGAGTAAGCGTTAAAGCATCGCCGTCCTTTTTTGGCTTACTAACAAAAAACGCCTTGAATATCTCTTCAAGATGCTTGTCAAAACCGTTTACAGTGATGAAATCCGGAAGAAGAATTCCATAGCTTCCGATTTCGGAGTCAGTGTCAAAATAAGCCTTTAACAATGAATCAAGATCCAAATAGAGCTTACCGTCAGCAGCAGTGACCAGATTTTCTGCCTTCAAATCCACGTTCTGCCCCTCCGCAGACGCCAAGGTTGAAAATCCGCTGCTCCAATTTTTTCCGTCACGCACACCGCTTGCTTTAATAACTGCGCTTGACTCTTCTCCATTATCCTTCACACTCATGTTGAACTCTAAATCAAACTTGCCCTTGCTGTAATCCTTCGCCTTTTTCAGGCTTGCCCAGACGTCGGCGGCTGTAAGGTTTTCGGCATCTGCTCCTGCCTGTTCCGTTTTGTCCTTGTCTTTCTTTCCGCATGCTGCAAGTGAGAAAATGAGTATGACAGTCAAAAGAAGAGCAATTATTTTTTTAAATTTTTTCATGTTCTATTCCTTTCTCAAAGTTTATTAATCCGGCGTAACTCTTTTAAGCTGCCGCACTTGCGCTAAATCTGCCGCGAGCCTGCAATCGTCTTAAAAGAATGACCCTGCCTGCAATTTGATTTTATCATAAGCCTCGCTAAAAGTAAACATTAGGCTAAAAATCAAAAACCGTACAAATGATGACAAAAACGGCTTCCTGCAGCAAAGTGCCGGAAGCCGCTCTTTTTGAACAAATTTTTTAAGCTGTCATGGAACCGTCCCATGCGATCAAGGATTATGATAATGTCAGATTACTCTAACCCCAAATCTCCCATGAGCTCCTGCATTCCCTGAAGTATCTCCTGAAGCTTATCAGGATTCGACTCAACATATTCATAGACGCTTGTAATTGTGGCTACGTCTGAAGGAGCCTTTACGGAAACCGAAGAATCAGCCTCAAACGTATACTTAATGGACATGCTCATCTTTTCGCCGTCCATTTCCATAGCGAAGTTTCCGTCAACAACATACTTGTCAGCATCTGCGGTAATGCTGAACTTAAGAGCCATTCCTGCCTCATCGATTTCTTTCTGAAGCTCTGCGGCATCAATGCTCTCAAGCTGTTCCTTAAGACCTTCAAGGTCAGCATCCTCAAAAACATCAACGTCGCCTACATCAGTCATGGAATCAAGCTGGCTGGAATACTGTTCAACCATTGCATCGATCATCTCATCTGTGATTTCCGTGTCAAGCTTATTGCCAAGCTTCTTGATGTCGTCACGGTAGTACTCAACAAGCGTGTTAAAATACTCTTTAACATCAACCGAAGAGCTGCTGTTTATGATCTCGTTGAACGCATCTTTATTGTTTATAAGGTAATCAACAGTGCCGGTCATGAATGAAATATACTGCTCTGCTTCCTTTACCTCAACAGTAAACGTATTGCCGTCCTTTTTAACTTCGATGTCGCCTAAAGCAGCCTTAAGGAGTCCGTCCGAGAAATCCTTAGCCTTTTTCTGAGTTTCTTCACTAATACTCATATCCTTCTTAGGAAGAGGAATTGCAAAGGAACCTGCATCTGTTGAAACCTTTGAGATAGCCTCAACGATTGCATCAATGTCAATGTAAGCCTTGTCGTCAGCGACTGTAATGATATCGCTTGCACTCCACTTTATTGCGGTTCCGTCAACATTTGCATCGACGCCGATTCCCGTGGTCATGTCGCTGCCGTCCAGCTTTCCGCTCATGCTGACGCTTCCTGAAGCTTTTACGTCTTCAACATCGGCGTCAAAGGAGACCTCCACCTTATAGTCGCCCTTTGTGTACTCGGTCGCAAGGCCGATTGCATCATAGATCGTCTCAACGTCCTCTACCTTTGCTCCCGGACCGCCTGTTTCCTTGTCGTTATCCTTTTTTCCACTATCTTTGCCGCACGCTGTAAGCGCAAGCACCATTACGGTGACCATTAAAAGGCAAAGAAAACGTTTAAATTTGGTCATTTTACCTCCATTCTGCAGTTTGTACTGCCAAAAGACCATTCTTATTACCCGATTATACCGGTGCAGGCATAACTGCACCTGCTACATGGCGTAATATACTCTAAATTTTATTCTTTGTCAAGATTTAATAATATTTTAATAAATTTTGACATTTTTACTTCCTAAGTAAGTTTTTTACTGTCTTCAAGGTTTTTCATTGCTTCCAAGGATTTTTACTGCATGCAGGATTTTTCACTGCCTTTCGAGATTAAATCAGGCTTTAGTAAACCTTTATATTTTTACAGTCCTTAATCATTACAGGTATGATATCAAGCGGCGCAGGCACCTTGATCCTCCGTCCGCCCTCATAAATTTTACCAGTATAGGCATCCTTCCACGACGCTCCCTCCGGAAGGTAAAGCTCACGCTCTACAGCGCCCTCCTCCATAACGGGAGCCACAAGGAGATCGGGGCCGAACATATATTCATCCTCAACATTCCAGCTTTCCTTGTCGCTGAAAAAATCATAGAATACAGGCCTCATTATCGGAGTTCCGTTTTCGCTTGCGGTTTTCATGCCCTCTCTTATGTAATCGCGGAGATTCTCTCTTATGAACAGGAATTTCTTCATTATTTCATAATTTTCTTCACCGAAGCTCCAAACCTCGTTGTCCTGACCGCTGGTAAGCTGACGAACCCCATTTATGAATTCTTCTTCTCTTTCATACCAAGGCGAACGCTCGCCATGCATACGGAATACGGGACAGAAGCACCCCCATTCAAACCAACGCACAAGCAGTTCTCTGAATTTTTCGTCGGTTATAACGCCGCCGAGGAAGCCTCCTATATCCGAAGTCCACCACGGAATACCTGCAAGACACATGTTAAGCCCTGCCTGAAGCTGCTCACGCATTGAGCGGAAGGAAGAATAGATATCGCCTGACCACGTGAGGACTCCGTACTTCTGACTGCCTGCCCATGCACACCGCACAAGACTTAAAACGTCCTTTTCGCCCTCCGCCTTCAGTCCGTCGTAAAAGCCCTTTGCATAGCCCACAGGATAGACGTTCGAGCACTGGATCGCAGGTCCGGCATAATAACGGTAGTTGTCAAAATCGTAAGGACCGTATTCCGGCTCCGCCTCATCGAGCCAGAAGCATTTTATGCCGTATTTATAGTAGTTTTCCTTACATTTTTCCCAGACAAACTTCTGCGCGCCCGGATGCGTTGCATCGTAAAATACCGTGTTTCCCATCCATGTCATATGATTTCCGTTACCTCTGTCGGCGTTTACCAGCCAGCCGTTGGAAGCCATCTTGCCGAAGTTTTCGCTCTTCTCGTCAATTGTAGGCCAGACTGAAACAACGGTTTCGATTCCCATTGATTTAAGCTCGTCCACCATAGCCTTCGGATTCGGCCAGTCTCTCGGCTCAAATTTAAAATCTCCCTGTCTTGTCCAGTGGAAAAAGTCAACCACTATGGCGTCCATCGGGAGTCCCCTGCGCTTATGCTCCCTTGCCACGGCAAGAAGCTCATCCTGAGTACGGTAACGAAGCTTGCACTGCCAATAGCCAAGGCCGAATTCGGGCATCATCGGAGTGCGCCCTGTCGCTGCGGAATAGTTTTCCTCAATATCCGCAGGCGTATCTCCTGCCGTTATAAAATAATCCATCTTCTTTGTGCTTTTTGCGACCCATTCTGTCTTATTCGTTGCAAAGGTCGCAGTACCGATTGCAGGATTGTTCCAGAAGAATCCGTAGCCTCTGTTTGAGAGCATAAAAGGCACGCTCGCCTGAGAATTTCTGTGGCAAAGCTCAAGACACGCTCCCTTTTTGTCAAGGTTTTTTTCCTGATACTGACCCATACCGAAGATTTTTTCTCCGTCATATGCCTCAAAACGCACCGTAAGAGCATAATCGGAGCTTCCCTGAATCGGCTTAAGTTCTCTTCCCGTAACCCTGAGTGGCACGCAGTAACGGTTAATCCTGTCTCTCGTCCTCCAGTATTCCTCCGTAAGGACCTCTCCCTTGTCATTTAAAAAGCTGAGCCAGCCTTCCTCGTTGACCCTGGCAGTGATCTTTCCGTTTTTAAGAGTTGCAACCGTTCCCTTTTGATGATACTGCGCCCACTCTTCTCCTGCGTACCATGGGTCGGTAACATCTGTCTCGGTAAATTTAATCTCAGAGTCCGTCTCCTCAACCTTCTCGGTAAGAGCCCAGTCATTTGCGTCCATATTCGCTTCCTTTGTCATTCTGACACGAAGCGAATCCCTTCCCCACGGCTCAATCCAAAGCTTTTCGGTTCCGTTTATTACAACCAGTCTTTTTCCGTCCTGAATATAGTCCACTTCATACCTCCGCAATAAATCTTATTTAATTTCCTCGCGCTTTTTGTTTAAGCGTTCTTCTTCTGCTTGACCGCTCCGCTTCACAGCGCGGTCAAAAGCGGCCTAAGCCCGTTTGTTATATCATAAAATATTATCCGCCGCTTTGCAAGCGGCAACGGCAGTAACTTTTGTAAAAAAACGGCATAATATGTAAAGAATAAATTTTCAGAGCCGAAATTATGCAATCAAGATGTGATTTGTTACTTCAGCTTAGTACCACCGGATTTGCCATGGATGACATACGGCTCTTCCTCGACACGCACCCCGGTGATACCAAAGCGATAGAACTCTTCAACGAGTATGCCAAGAACTATGCTGCCCTTGAGAAGGAATATACCGAAAATTATGCCGGTTTTACCTCCTATTGCAGCAATAACGACTGTAATATGTGGGTATGGAACGACTACCCGATGCCATGGGAGGGGGATTGCAGATAATGTGGATTTATAAGAAAGCTCTTCAACATCCGGTCAACATAAGAGAATGTAATCCAAAGCTTGCTCAGGATATCTGCTCGCAATTCGGAGGACCTGACGGAGAACTCGGAGCATCGTTAAGATATCTCAGCCAGAGATATACGATGCCTTACAAAGAAGTTTCGGGACTGATGACAGACATCGGCACAGAGGAACTCGCCCACATGGAAATCATCTGTACGATAATCTACCAGCTTACCAAAAACCTCACTCCCGAAGAAGTTGTTGCCAGCGGCTTCGACAAGTACTACATCGATCACACGACGGGCATCTATCCGGCCGCTGCAAACGGCATGCCTTTTACTGCCGCTTATCTTCAGAGCAAAGGCGATCCTATCACTGATTTGTATGAGGATATGGCCGCTGAACAGAAGGCCCGCACGACCTATGACAATATCCTCCGTATCTGCAAGGATTACCCTGACGTAACAGAAGTGATAAAATTCCTCAGAGAAAGAGAGGTTGTTCATTTCCAACGCTTCGGTGAAGCGCGACAATCAAGGTGGAATGGATAGGCGGAGCTGCTGACAAATATTTCATCTATTACCTTCGGACAAGCATATTCGACCGCGGACAAGCCATACTATCAAACAGAAAACTATTCCGGAAAAATGACGGCGACACTACTTGACAAAGCGCTTATTCGGTGCTAAAGTAAAGTATAATTTATTTTAACACCGTTGGAGATTTGGAATGGATTATATCAAACGAGATCTGGAACGAAAATTCCTTCACATGAGCGCCGCTTTCAAGGCGGTCATGGTCGTCGGCGCACGGCAGGTTGGCAAGTCCACCATGCTCAAGCATCTTGCCGAAGGTCAAAATCGAACCTATGTGACAATGGACGACACGCAGCTTCGCGCTTTCGCACAGACCGATCCGAAACTGTTTTTACAGACCTATCAGCCCCCGCTCCTTATTGACGAGGTGCAAAAGGCGCCGGAGCTTTTTGAGGAGATCAAGATCCTTTGCGATGAAAACGACGCGCGCGGGCAGTTCTGGCTGACGGGTTCGCAGAGCAAAAAGCTTGTTAAAAAAGCAGGCGACTCTCTCGCCGGCCGGCTTTGTATTTTAAAAATGTACAGTCTGTCCGCAAGAGAAAAGCTCTGCGTCGACCCGGCAGGTGAACTTGACTTTTCTCTTCAATCTTTGACGGCTCGCAAAAAACTGTTCGGGCAGAATCATATCCTTACGACCTTTGAAAACATCTGGCGCGGCGGACTTCCCGACGTGCAGGAAAAGGACGAGGAGCAGTTGGGCGAGTATTTCAATTCCTATATTGAAACATACCTCATGCGGGACGCGGTGGACGATTACGGAATTGCCGATACCGAGGGCTTTCGCAAATTTTTGCGCGCTTGCGCCGCTTTTACGGGGCAGCTTGTCAATTACAACGACCTCGGTGCTTCTGCCGGCGTGTCCGGCGTGACGGCAAAGGAATGGGTAAAGGTTTTGCAGTCGATGGGGATCATCTTTCTGCTGGAACCATATGCCTCCAACGAGTTGAAACGCCTGACTAAAACACCGAAGCTGTATTTTTGCGATACCGGCTTTTGTGCGTATCTGTCCTCATGGACAACGCGGGACGTGTTGATGAACGGTGCGGCCAGCGGGCACTATTATGAAAATTATGTAATTGCCGAACTGCTGCGCCACTACGCATATGGCAAGAACAAGGTCAATTTGAATTATTATCGGGACAACAAGATGAGAGAGATCGACCTGATCATCGAGGAGAACGGTGTTCTTCACCCTGTGGAGATCAAAAAAGCCAGCGCGCCCGACAAAAGTGCGGCAAAATCCTTTTCCGTACTGAAAAGCGCCGAACGTACTGTCGGTACCGGCGCCGTGATCTGTATGTCAGACATCGTGCTCCCGCTGGATGAAAATGCGCTGATCGTCCCGTCGAATCTGATTTGACGGGCGACGTACACGCATAAGTAAGCCCTTTTCGCATTTTCTGCACGTTTGTTAGAAAATTGTTAGAATTCTTTTAGAACGAAACCCGCAGGATTTTAGGCGTAAAGAAACGGTTGGCGCATTAGATTAGGTGTCTCATTAGTAGACCATAACCAATAATTATGTTTAGAGAAATGTTTAGAGAAAACAATGGGAATTTTCAATTTTGCGCTATGGTCGATTTAAATGAAGATGATGCGCTAACGACATTAGATCAAACGTTACAGCAAACGCCACTTAGGGAAAAAGCGAAATTTAATGATAGCTTTGTCTACATACCTTTATTACAGTGGTCAACTACATAAAAAAAGAATAACACGAAAAATACCGTTATGCAGCGCTTTGATTGAAAGATCTGCCAATAGCCACATAACGGTATTATTATATTTTCTTAAAAATCATCCGTCCAATATTACATACACCCACATTCCTAAAACACGAAAAAAGAGCAATCGAAGGGTCAGGGCAGCTAATACTAAATGCTGAACGCCGCGATATTGCCGTATTTTCTGCTCAATATGGCGATATTATCTGAAAATAATGAAATGGCACGGGCTTCGCTATAGGTTCGCACAGAAATATAATCATCGCCTGTCAGACGCAAAGGACCCGTGCCGCGAGCAAAAATTGACCGAAACACTTGGTCACGGGCGGGTTTCGGTTCTGAAAACGTATCTTGCGTGATTCTCCCGATCACACTCTGCCGCGCAAATGGACATAGTGGACAAGGGCAAGTGCATATTTTGTAACCAGCACCGAAAATCATCGCAAAAAGAAAGGGATAAGCTGCGTGACAACGTATACAACCCATATCAGTAAAATCGAAACAGGCAACAAAACCATCACCGTCGTGAACCTTACGCCGCAGCATTCTGCGGACGAAAGGAAGGAAATCAAACTTAAGATCGAACTGCAGCTCTACGACGTATTCTGCAAATACTGCCCGCAAGGCATTAAAAACGACGAGGTTCTACTGTAAAATATAATTGTCAGCAGTTCCGCTTCTTCTTGCGAAGAAGGGAGTAAAAGTTGAGTCTTTTTGATGCCATTTATACAAGGCAATCGGTTGACCGAATCGACAGTATATCTGTGGAAAGTCAAGCCGAGTTTTGCAAAAAGGAAGTGATCGGGCAGGAAGTCAAGTTATATACGGACAAGGGTTACAGCGGAAAAAACACCGACCGCCCCGCATTCAAAGAACTGATGCGGGACATCCAGGCGGGAAAGGTTCGGCGGGTGATCGTCTATCGGTTAGACCGAATCAGCCGTTCGGTATTGGACTTTGCAGGCGTGATCGATGTCTTCCAAAAGCACAACGTGGATTTTGTCAGCACCATGGAAAAGTTCGATACCGGAACACCCATCGGAAAGGCTATGCTGATGATCGTGATGATTTTCGCGCAGTTGGAGCGGGAAACGATTCAACAGCGGGTCATCGACGCCTACGCCTCGCGAAGCAAACGGGGCTTTTACATGGGCGGGCCGGTGCCGTTCGGATTTTGCCTTCGCGAGACCACCATCGACGGCGTGCGCACCAAAATGTATGAGCCAGTAGAGGAAGAGACCGACATTGTGCGGCAGATTTTCTCCCTGTATGCCGAACCGCAAACTTCTTTCGGCGATGTGATGCGGTATTTAGAAGAACACGGTATTTTTAAGCGAAACGGGAAGTTGTTTAATCGCAGCCGCATCCGTGACGTGGTCGTCAATCCCGTCTATGTCCGTGCAGATTATCAACTCTATGACTTTTTCAAAGCGCAGGGCACGGTGATTGTCAATGCGCCGGAAGACTTTATCGGTACGAACGGCGCCTACCTATATTCCGGCAATGAGAAAAAGCGAAAATCGGTATCGTTAGTCGGTCATACGCTGGTGCTTGCGCCCCATGAGGGATTCATCGATTCCGATACCTGGATCAAATGCCGATTAAAGTGCCTGAACAACCAAAGCGTTGCCAAGCCGGTCAAGGCCAAAGCAACGTGGCTGGCCGGAAAAATCAAGTGCGCCTATTGCGGCTATGCCCTCACCGCCAAGATATACCATTGTAAAACCAAAGCAGACAACCGCTATTATCTCTGCAGCAACAAATACAACACTGGGGGCTGTCATTTTAGCTCACTGGATGCCGATGTAATCGATGGAATCGTATTTGAAGAAATGCAGAAAAAACTTACGGAGTTCAAAACCCTTTCCAAACAAAAACGGGATGACGGCAACCTGCAAAGAATCGAACGGAAAGCCAAAATCGAAGCGATCGACAAGGAAATATCTGCCCTACTCGATAAAATCCCGTCCGCAAACGACACGGTAATGGCGTACATCAACAGGCGCGTTGCCGAATTGGACGCGCAGAAAAAGGAATTGTATACGCAGATCGCACGGCAGGATAAAGAGTACGGGGATAACATCGAGGAGATCAACGGATATATGGAACACTGGGAGGATCTGTCGGTCAGCGACAAAATCACGGTGGTGGACTGCTTGGTAGAGAATATCCACGCATCCAAAGAGGAAATTGAAATCAAGTGGAAAATCTGATTTTTTTATCGTAATACCATTCCATGTTGATTGTAACGGTGAGGGACTCAGGATCGTTCAGGATAATCTTGACAGCAATAACTTCTACATCTGCAATCCTGAATTTGACAAAAACTGCGGCTGCAAATAAAAATCCAAACCGTTTTCAACGAAAATGCCGGCGTCTGACGACGTCGGCATGTCTGTTTATCGCCGTAAATTCCGCCGTCTTCTCCAACCTACGCCTTTGCAAGCCTCACTACTGCCATCACGGCTAAAAACAGAACATTACAAGCCGTAAATTTAATCACATATTTCTTTTTATCGGCATTAACGGTTTTGCCGTAGTACTCCAGTGAAATCATACTTGCCATCGAAGCAATGAGCGTCCCAAGACCTCCGGCATTTACGCCTTCCAAAAGTACGGTCCCGTTACCTGTAAATCTTGAAAGCATTATAGCCGCCGGGACATTACTGAGCACCTGACTGAAAGCAACGCCGCATAAAAACTCGCGTCCAACCGTAAGTTTACTAAGATTATCTTTTATAAAAGGAATCTCCGCTAAATTTCCGACAAGAATAAAAAGTATTATGAACTTTATCAGAAGTCCGTAATCAGCACGCCTGATAAGCTTCGCATCGCTTATTAAAATCACGGCAATAACAATTCCAAGCACAATAAAAACATTTAAAATTCCCAAAACTGCAAGGATACAGATAATCAGGCAAACGGCATATACGAAAGTCATAAGGGGATTCATATGAAATTCAGTATAATTTTCCGAAACAAGTTCGACGCTTTTGTCCCCGCCCTTTTTTAAAAATATGACGGCAAAAAGCAATATAAAAGCAGCCGCGGCATACGGAAGCACCGCACCGAAAAACTGAGAAATGCTCATGCCGTAAAACCTGAAAAGGTAAACATTCTGCGGATTTCCGATAGGCGTCGCCATGCTGCCAAGATTCGCAGCCACCGTCTGCAGCACCACCACATCGATAAGACTGTCCGTGTTGCCCGACCTCGTTAGTACGCCCACTGCAAAGGGAACCATGATAATAAGCGCAACATCGTTGGTTACCAGCATGCTTGAAAAGAAGCAGGCAAAAACCAGCATCAAAAAAAGGCTTCTCCTGTTCCTTGCCTTATCTATTATCTTTTCGGCAAGCAGATCTATGTAACCGAGCTTTGTAAAGCCTGCAACAACAAGCATCAGACTTAACAGTATTGCAAGCGTATCAAAATTTATCTGTTTGATTATAAATCTGCTTACCAACTCCATTTTCTTCCCCACATTCGTACCCGCAGTTTCGGATATATTTTGAAAATCCGAAAAGTGCCTAAAACCTTATGTTGCCCATTAATATCTCTTTAAAAATCGCAAGAGAATCTCTTATCATGTAATTAAGCTTTAGAATTTCATCGCTTTTCGCAGCCAATCCTTCAACATTTTCGTAGCCTATCGTTTTTGCCAGCCTTACCGAACGGAAAATGTGAAAATCATTTGAGCATATGACCACGTTGGAATTCTCTCCCTTTCCGCCTTTCACAATTTCATAACTGAATTTAAGATTCTGCTTTGTATTGACGGACTTGTCCTCTAAAATGATTTTGTCTTCGGGCACGCCCTTTGAAATAAGGTACCTGCTCATAGCGGCTGCCTCCGGAATGCTCTCTCCTTCTCCCTGTCCTCCCGAAACGATTATTATGCAGTCGGTGTTGTTCGTATAGTACTCATATGCCTCATCAAGCCTGTATCTGAGCGACCTTGTAAGATTTTCTCCTCTAATCTGCGCTCCAAGTACGATACAGTAGTCTGCTTTGCCTTGCGGATAGGCATGAATGGTACTTAGTACACAGCTGTAGAACAGCATAAAAAGGGCGCCGCCGACTAATAAGGCTGCCGCCGGCACAATAAGCAGCCACTTCGGAACAAGGCGCAGAAAATCAAATTTTCTGTCTGCGGCAAGCAGCGCTTCAGCTAAGAAAAATGCAACAAATGCGAACAGCCACAGCCCCGAAAGCGGCGAAGAAAATCCCGCATAGGACACAATGATAACATAGTAGCCAAGGCAGAATAACGCCGTAAGCATTATTGCAATATCTGAAATTTTAAACTGAAATACCGTATTCTTCATATCGTTATTGTGTTTGTCTTTAAATTACTCTGAAGATCCTGCGCCCGGTCAGTTAAAGCCGCCGCAAAATTATTTCCTGCGCTTTTCCTTTTCACGCTCCAGATAACCCTTCAAGCTGGAAACAAACACGCTTTCCTCTGCCTTAATCGCCAAAATAAAGCTAATCTTTGCCTTGTGCTCTTCGTTCCGTCTTCTGATTTCGCTCTTAAACTCTTCAAGCCTGACTTCCACCCTGTTTTCCCTGGCAAAAGCTCTGATTTTTGCCATAATCTTCATAGAATAAAAGAAATCGACGGTGATTACGCCGTAAAAGAAGCCGATTACAAAGGAAAACATCAGATGCTGCGTGAGCCAGTAGACGGCGTCTATTATCTGAGGATGAATTATGAAATAATAAATTGCGCTGAGCATCATCCAGTATAAGGTATATTTAGGACATATTATACCCTGAAAATTGCACCACTCATTACTGTAATCCCACAGTTTTATTTTCATTCCTTTTATAAATATAAGGCCTGCAATGTACTCTATGAAGGTTATGACTACGGACATTATGACAAACAGGAACAGCTTTTGAAGAAGCTCGCCCTTGATAAAATTCACCGGTATAAGAGACATCAAGAAAAGCGAAGCAAGCGAAAAGCCGTAAAGCGGCAGGTAAGGTCCCACCAGAAATCCCGGATTTATCCATTTTCTTTCAGGGTTGCTGTCAGAAATGAATCTCCTGTACAGAACCTCTATTCCCCATCCGATGCAGCTTCCTATAAAGAACAGAAACGCAATCACAAGTAAAATTTCCATCGTACTTGATTATCCTTTCAGTATGTGATAAAGTTTTGTCAGATGTAAGTATATGAAACCGCTTACGCTTTATGACCCTGCGGTATATAATATCACATCATCGCGCAAATTAACACCTGTTTTTACAATTTTATGGAGGAACTATGTCCGCAAGAAATGAAAAAAACGCTAAAACTGCGCAGGTCTCATGCGACACCTGCGCCTACTATACCTATGATGATGACGACGAGAGCTGGGGCTGCGATATCAGTATGGATGAAGACGAGTACATGAGAGTTGTTACAGACTCCCATTACAGCTGCCCTTACTACCGCAACGGCGACGAGTATCTTGTGGTCAGAAAACAGCTGTAGCTTCCTGTTTCTGTAATAACCTGCGGCCGCTCATCTGTTAAAAACCGTTGCCGCAAGCCTTTTTCGCCGATGTAATGCTTACCGTTTTCTTCCGCTGTGGCAGGTAAAATAGATGACCTGGTATTCCTTTGCAATATCCTCTAAGAAATCCCTGCCCTTTTCCGTCTTTTCATCGTCTAAATTTACAAAAGGATCGTCGAAAACCACAAAAGGCTTTTCATCTTCATACATGGCGTCCACGAGAGCCATTCTCATGCACACGCCCGTAAGGTCTCTGCGTCCCTTGCTCAAAAATTTAAGCTCCCTCTGCATTCCCTCCTCTTTGACGGTAAGATTTGTGTTTGCATCTATCATGTAGCTGTCGGGACTGATTCCCGTGAGTATTCTGTAGTACTTTCTGAAGCCCTTCATAACAGGCTCCATATATCTTGCGGTAAAAGAGGTTTTTGCTTCTTCCAGAAACTCCTTGGTTTTTTCGATTATTTTAAGCTTCTTCTTTTTTTCTTCATAATCCTGCTTAAGCCTCAAATACTCCTTTTCCGTCTCGGAAAGCACGTCAAGCCTTTCCGCATATCCGTCCGCCTGTTTATTCAGCTCCTGTATGCTGCTTTTTAACTCGTCGATACTTGCATCAATTTCTCCCAGCCTTCCGTCAATATCCTGCTGGCTGAAATGTTCAGGAATATTTATGCTTTCAAAATTTTCAGCATTATTTTCTTCCGCAAATCCTTCCAGACGTTTTTTCGCATCAAGCCATTCCTTATTCTGTACGGCTCTGCTTTGCAGCCTGCTTTTAAGATTTATCAACTGCCTTACATCGTCCTCCTCCTGCCGTATTCCGATTCTTCCGAAAAATTCTTCAATTTTTTCCCTGCAGCTTCCATACTCCGCACTGCTTTTTCTGCGCTTGGCTTCCCTTTCGGAAAGCTCCTTAAACAGCTCCGCCTTTCGCTTTATCTCGTAAACATTTTTCTCACAGTTTTCAGGCTCGCTGCTGACAGGCTCATTATATCTGACAAAAAAAGTATTGATTTCGTCCGTAAGATTTTGTATTGCCTCCTTACGCTCCGCCACAGATTCATCATTTTCCTTGAGCAGAAGCCTCTTATACTGTTCCGATTCGCTCTTAAGCCTGTACAAGCCGTCATTTATACCGTAAGGACTGTACACCATTTTGTACATCGAAAAGAAATCCTTCAGTTCATTCTCTGTATTATCATATTTTCGACTGTCTGCTTCTATCTCTTCCGCAAGACTGTCAAGCCGAGCCTCATGTTCTTTTATCTCCTCCTCCGCTTTTCTCTTTCTGCTCTTTCTTATTGCTAGCGCAGAAAAAAACAGTCCTGCTCCGACTGCAAGCAAAGCAATGCCGGCAATAGGATTTACCGTAACGAAATACGCTCCGACCGCCGCGCATAAAACGGAAAGCACGATTATAATAACAGTTCCTGAATTTTCCGGTACGCTGATCCGAATGTTTTTAAGAGTTTCATATTCCGACTTCTTAGCGGCTACAGCGGTTTTTCTGTCATCGTTTTCACGCAGCTTTTCCCTGATTTCATCAAAATCTTTTTCCTCAGGAATCCTTTTTTCAAATTTTTCAGATAAGATCCTGCGGCTCAGACGTTCTTCCTCACTAAGCTCTCTGTCTTTTAATTCAAATCTGTAGCTTTTGAGTTTTGCTATTTTTTCCAGAATGCCATCATAGACGCTGCCGTCCGGAACACCGTCCGTAAACAGCACTGACATTTCAGAAAACGCTGCCTCCTTCTCAGGCGGCATTGAAGAATCCTTAAGCTCCTTCTCATAAATGCTGAGCCTTCTGCAATCCTCTATCGCAGCGTCAAGGTCATCCTCTGAAGGCAGCTCCGCAGGAAAAAGGCCGTCGGTTTTCTTAAGCTCCTCCTCTCTTGCCGCGCACTCTCTCTTAAGCTCATCATACTTATCCATCTTCGCCTTTAAATCTGCATATGCGGAAAACTCGGAGCGTTTTTTCTTTAGCTCCTCCTGCTCTGATTTAAGAAGCTCTATATCCTTCCGCTTTTTATCGATCTGTCCGCTTACGCTTGAAAAGCTTTTTTGAACACTGTCCGTCTGCTTAAGAGCCTTATCCATTTCAGTCAGGCTTGCTTTAATCTTTGCCAGCTCTCCGGTTCTTTTCCTGTCGGAAAATCTGTTGAGCGCATCTCCCAGCTTTCCGATAACCTTTTCATAGCTGTTTATATCGTCCGTATTGTCGGCAAGGTTTCCGAGCTTGGCATTTACGCCGTCAGTGGCGCCGGTTTCGCAATCGTCCTGTCCAATAAATACCGTTCTGCAAAACGATTCCCTGTTTATTCCAAAAAGCTCGTCTCCCAGAGAAGCATTTTCAAGCCTTACCGGCAAATTTTCCGGCTCTTTTCTCAGCTCTGTTACATCTTCCGAAGCCTTAGCGCCGAAAACCCTGCTAAGCGTATACAGGCTTCCGTCTTTTTCATAGGTGATCTCTCCTCCGTATGTACCGCCCTGCCACGGCTTGTACCTTTTTCGGTCATTTTCAAAAGCGCCGTGCTTCCCCTCGGCTCCAAATCCGTAAAACATGTCAAGAATAAACTCGGCAAGGGTGGACTTGCCCCAGCCGTTTTCCTCACAAAACACATTTACTCCGCTTGAAAATTCAACCGTATAATTCCGAATTTTTCCAAAATTTTCAATGTGGCACCTTACAAGCTTCACAGCTGTATCTCCTCCCCCTTCAATGCGTTTATTCCGCAGCGGATGATCTCCGCACGCTCCTCATCGCTCAAATCAGCCGCATTTAACACAGTCCTGACGAACTCTCCCTTTAAAGACTCGTCACGGATATATTCCTCAGGATCAACCCTTAGCTTTGTCGCGTCACTGACCTTAAACACATAAAAGCTGTTTCTGAACCTTGTTTCTATGAACGGAATATCCTTTTCGCAATTCACGTCCGTCTCACCCGTAAGAACTAATTTAACCATATGCTTCGGCTCAATATTTTTCTCCTTGAGAACTCTCTCCGATTTTGCTGAAATTTCTTCTGTAGTCATGCAGTCTGTAATATCCGCCTCAACTATGTACATCCTTCTTTCAGCGTTGGAAATAAATTCCGCCCTTATCTCTCCGTTCTCCTCATTTATCTCAAGCATTACAAACCCGTGTTCTCCCGGCTCATCAAAACCTCTGCCCTCAAGGCAGCCCGGATAGCAAAATATTCCCCTGCCGTCAAGCTTGGCCTTTTTAAAGGAGTGAATGTGTCCAAGCGCAAGGTAGTCAATGTTTTTGTTCCTGAGTTCTGAAAAAGGAATGATTTCCGTCTTATCCTTTGTCTTTGCTTCACTTTCCTGTCCGTGAAGCACGACTATATTTATTTTGTCAGGGTCGGTAATCAGTCTGTTATACCAGTCGACCGGACGGCCGCCGTTAAGCTCCATACCGTAAATGCAAATCCTTCCGTTTTCGCCCTCGCAGTATACTTTCCAGTCGTCGTCAAAGAGCTTCAAATTTTCCGGAAGCATATTAAAGCTGTCCAAAAAGCTTCCCGCATCGTGATTTCCCTGCAAATAATAAAACCTGATTTCAGGATTTGATTCAATTGCATTTTTTACCGCATTGCGCGCCGTCAGAGAGACCTTCTTGGTATCAAAAAGATCGCCTGCGATTATAACTGCGCCTACGCCGTTTGTTGCGGCATAATTAACCATTCTGTTGAACGCATTCAAGAGCTCGCCCTTTCTTTCCCTCGCCTTTTCCGGTGAAAGATTGGAAGTCATTGCGGAATCCAGATGCAAATCCGCACAGTGAATAATTCTCATTCTTCGCCCACCTCATTCTTCCTTCTGTATGCTTACGACCGTAAGCTCATTTCCTTCAACCCTGAATTTAACCTCAGCTCCTGAAAACCAAAATCCGTAAACCCTCTCGGCGTCATCGTGGTATGCAGGTCTCGGATCAAACGCAAGAACCTCTTTCAGCACCTCAAGCTTTTCTTTAGGCAGCTTTTCTGCTTCCGTTTCAGGAATATAAACCTCAAGCGCCGCGGTCGGCGTGCCTTCCGTAAAGCCTGCCGACGCATCAGGGTGCGAGTCGGTATAAGGCAGATACGGTTTTATATCATAGACCGGAGTACCGTCCAGAAAATCTCCTCCCTGAACATAAAGGACAGGGCCAAGCCCCTCGTCAAATTCTACCTTAAGGAGCTTAACGCTTGAAAGGCCTATCGGATTAGGCCTGAATGGCGAACGTGTCGCAAAGACGCCCATTCTTGAGTTGCCACCCAGCTTCGGAGGTCTTACCGTAGGCGACCATTCGTCCCTTATGTTCTCCGAAAACTGCCAAAGAACCCATAAATACGAGAAGCCTTCAAGCCCCCTGACTGCTTCTCTGACGCGGTATCCTTCCTCAAATACTATTTTTCCCACGCTCAGCTTTGAAAGACCGCTTTGCCTCGGTATTCCAAACTTATCCTCAAAATCGGTTTCAACATGCGCAATCGGCTTTAATTCCGGAGCAGAAGCACTTATTTTCTTTTCTCCGTTTGCTGCTTTTTCGTCCTCTGCTTTCCTTTCTCCGTTTGTTTCTGCCGTTATCCCTTTTTCCTTAAGGAAGCCGTCAAGTATTGCGGCGGCAATGCCTGCAAGCCTTGCACACGGACGTTTTTTATAATACTCTCCCGTTCTTTTTTCCGGAACAGGATCATCTCTCTTTTTTTGCAGACCCAGAAGCTCTCTGCACACAATCGAGCCGTTCACCGCTTCAAATCTCTTTGCCAGCTCCTGAACATCGGCATAAAGCCGCTTTTTCCGTTCAAAATCTCCTGCCTCGTTATAGCCGTAAAGGCAGCCAAGCACGATAAACATTCCGCTTACCGTCCCACACACCTCTCTAAGTCTGCCCATTCCGCCTCCGAACGGAGATGCAAGCTTAAGCAGCTCCTCCTGCGGAATATCGATCAAATCCGAAAAGGAGAGCACGACAGACTGAGTGCAGTTGTAGCCGCTGTTAAAATAATCCGCTGCCTTAACGGCTCTTTCATTTGTCCTTATATCCGCATCTTTTATATCTCCGGGATTATCCGTCTCATTGTTTTCTGTCTTAAATTCATCTTTATTTATAAAAAAGTTTTCAGCCTCGCTCACGCCGTTATCCTCCCTCATTCAACTGGTGAACAGTTACACGTGCTGTTTTTATTATAAAATATGCCGGCTCTTTTTTCCACAAAAATATCTTTCTTTAAATATTAAAGCAAAAGAAAAAAGCAGATGCGCCTCAAGAGAAACGCATCTGCTAAATAACAGTTTCTAAATCATTCATGTAATTGTTGGACCGTACCTTCCTTTCATAAATTTCAAATCTGACTGACAAAATCTAATGTCCATATCGGTTTGTACTTCTTCACTATTAAATTCTATGATAATAAGTTATCTCCACCTGTAAAGTCTACCGTTTTCTAAAAGATCGAATCAGATGTTCCGGTTTATAAATTTAAGCTATCTTCGGACCGTACCGCCTTTCATAAACTATTTATATAAAAAGACCTGTGTCTTAACCGTTCATTGGACTTTACCGCCTATCCGGTAATAATAGAAAATCTTCGCTTTAAACTTAACTTTTCATTGGACCGTACCGCCTTCTTGAATTATAACCTGGTTTAAACTAAAGTTTTCATCGGACCTTACCGCCTTTTTAATATTTGCTTTCCAGTGTAAATCTCAAGTTCCCATCGGACCTTACCGCCTTTCATTAATCTAATCTGGTTAAAGTTATCTAGCCATTGGACTTTACCGCCTTCTTTAAAATTAGGTTTGAGTTAAAATCTAATCAGCCATTGGACCTTACCTTCCTTTGCTTAATGTTCAAGAGATTTCTTCTTTTTATCTCTTCAGTGTCTGTCTTGTTGTTGAGTAAACTATATCATCTCTACGTTTATTTGTCAAGCACTTTTTTTAAATTTTTTCAACTTTTTTTCTCTTGGTATAATTGTATAAAATAATCTGACAATTTATATTGAGCCATACTAAGCGTCAAAACGCCCTTTCCGCTTACTCCTGTACCGATTTTTGCCAATCCCACGGGCGATACTCACAGGACTGACAGACTAAAGGTACGGCTTGCATCCGCGCACTGTCAGCTGTTCCTGACAACCGTCGCAGGAGGCGCAAACTAAAAGCACTGTGGCTTTCTCTCCTTTAATTGATCTCCCACACGACCGTCACGGTATCAGTAACCTCAATATCGTCAGGCTCAATATCCATATCAAAGCCTGCGGCTCTTGAGTCCAATGCGACCGGCGCTGCATATGCCCTGCTCATAGGTCTGACTTCAAAATCAATCTCCGCCCATGAATAGTCAATGCTTTTAATCTCTCCGAGCTTGACCTCTGCGGATTCTGCTAAAACATATGCCTTTGCTTTTGCGTCCTTTACAGCCCTTCCAAGAAGCTCATTTTTAACAGCCTCCCTGTCCTTAACAGTGTAACTGATGCAGAATTCAGGGTTGAGCGGACAGCCGGCAAGCGCATAAAGCACCTTTCCAAGCCGTTCATTGTCAGAATCAAACTCCAGCTTCATGCAATGTCTGAACTTATAGCCTGCAAACCGCTGCTTGTAAACCTCTTTTTCCTTGAAGCTTTCATATTCAGTATCGACATCAAAGCTTACCGTTTTCAAATCGCAGCGTTCAAAACCGAACGGAGCTAAAATATCCTTAAGCTGTTCCGTCTGCTGCGACGAACTGCGAAGCGTTTCACCGTAATCACGGTAAGTCCCCTCAAGCGTAAGCATAATGCGCGTCACGTCAGGTTTTGCTTTAATCTGTCCTTTTCCTTTAACTCTTATTATTCTTCCGTCTTCCATAAATCTGCCAAGTCCCCTTTTACATTCATTTTATTAATTCCTGTCTGTTGCAGCTTTGCCTTTTTTGGTTTTCGCGGCTTTGGCATCGCTTTACCGCTTTCCCTAAGTACCAATGCCCCTCTGTTATTTTCTTTCCGTAATTCTGCCTTCCTTATCAAAATCCGCATTGATTGAGTATCCTCTCAGGCTTTCAAGGATCCTCTCTCCTGCTTCCTCTCCGCCGACATAGGCTGTGCGGCAGCCGCTTTGAACCGCCGGATAGAAAACAAGCTCCATTGAATTGTCATCATTCACGGTTACTCCCAAAAGTCCCGTGTCGATATCCTTTTTATTGAACCAGAAATTCCCAAGATTATAAACGATTGGCACGCCCTTGTAAAACTCTATTCCCTGAAGACAATGCGCATGCGTTCCGACAATTAAATCTGCGCCTGCATCAATATACCGGTACGCCGTTTCAGGCTGAACATCCTCCAGCTCATGGCTGTACTCGGCTCCCCAGTGCAGATTTGCAATTACAATATCAGCATTTTTCTTTGCCTCTTTTATCACCTCAATAAAAGCCTCAGGGTCGTAGCACCTGAGAACTCCCGGCGAGCTTTCTCCTGCTTCAGGAGTCAGGATATTTTTTTCAGCTCTCGTGGCGGCGACATATGCAATTTTTTTACCTTCAATTATGTAATAAACAGGCCGTGAAGCCTCCTCAATGTTTTTACCGGCTCCCATATACTCGATTTCTGCATTTTTAAGCGTTTCCAGAGTATCTAAAAACGCCTGCTCCCCGTAATCGTAGACATGATTATTTGCAAGGTCTACTATATCGGTTCCGAGCTCGTCATAAAGCCCTACGTTCGACGGATTTCCTCTGAACGTCCACGTTTTGCCCTCCAGCGGTTTTCCGCCGTTTGAAAAGCAGAATTCATTGTTGAGCATAGAAATGTCCGCCTTTTTCATCTTGTCAATCAAAAAGCCGTCGATGCAGTCCTTAATTCCGTTTTCAGCGCTCTTACAGTAATCCATGACGGCCCAGTTGTCGGCAAAGCTGATATCTCCGCCAAAGGTAAGCTGGATTCCGTCCTCTCCGTTTGAGTTCATAATATAAATATTATTGTCCTCATAAGCTCTTCCGCTGTAAAGGTCGTCAGTCACCTTTTCGGTCATGCCCGTAAGCTCGTACCACTTTTCAGCCGAATAGCCGTTCGTGCTTACTTCCCGATAGATTTTTTCCAATAAAGCGCCGCCGTCACCGTCAGTTTCCGCACACCACTCAAAGAATTCCGAATCAGCTTCAAACGGGCAGTCTACATTTTCAAAACAATCCGCCAAATCCTCTGCACTGACCTTCGGTTCTTCCGGCGACTGACTGTTCCCTAAACCGTTGCCGTCGCCCAAGCTATTGTCTCCGCCGGTGCCGGATTGATTGCCGGATTGAATTTCAGACTCATTTTCATTCCCTGCGCTGCCGTTCGCATTATTATTTTCTACAGTAGTAGACCCATTGTTATGCCCATTACCGACAGCATCGTTTTTTCCACAGCCCATAATAAGGACTGCCATTACCGTGACCGCAAGAAAAACCTTTGTCTTTTTCAAATTAATCCTTCCTCTCACAGAATCAGTTTAAACGGAAACGTTTCCCCTCTTGCAGAATCAGCTTAAACAGAGACGTTTCCCCTCTCTTGCAGAATCAACTCAAACGGAAACGCTTCCCCTCTTGCAGAATCAGCTTAAACAGAGACGCTTCCCCTCTCGCATCTGTTTCCCCATGAATCTATTATCTTACCGTTCTGATAAACGCAGATTATTTCGCAATTGTTCGAGCAGCGTCCGCAGGACGCTTCTCCTGCCCTAAAATCCATATTTTCAATTGCAAAATCAAACTTCCTTCTTCCGGAGCTTTTCCTTGCAAGCACTGCAATTCCAATTGCGCCCATAAGGTGTCCGTTATCATCTACCGTCACCTTGCACCCAAGCGCATTTTCAAAGGCGGCAACGACGCCCTTATTTTTGCTGACGCCTCCCTGAAAAACAACAGGCGAAACTATCCTCTTACCTTTTCCGACGTTGTTCAGGTAGTTCGACACGACAGCCTGACACACGCCTGCAAGGATATCCTCTTTGGAATGCCCCATCTGAATTTTATGTACAAGGTCTGATTCGGCAAAAACCGTACATCTCGCAGCAATAGGCGTCGGATGCTTTGAGCGGAGCGCATAATCTCCGATATCCTCGATCTCGATTCCCAGACGCTTTGCCTGACTGGAAAGGAAAGCTCCTGTTCCTGCCGCACAGAGCGTATTCATCGCATAGTCCACAGCAACGCCGTTTTCAACAAGTATAACCTTTGAGTCCTGTCCCCCGATTTCAAGTATCGTCCTGACGTCAGGATAAAAGGAGGTCGTTCCGACCGCATGCGCTGTGATCTCGTTTTTAACTATTGTCGCGCCGGTAATGGCTCCCACAAGCTTTCTTGCGCTGCCTGTCGTGCCTGTTCCGACAATCTGATATTCTTTTTTATCAAACTGTGCTTCCAAAAGTCCGATCAGCTTTTTAACAGCCCCTATCGGATCTCCCTCTGTCCAGATATATTCACTGCAAAGCAGCCTGTTGTCCTCATCTAATATAACACCCTTCGTGGAGATCGAACCCACGTCTATTCCTAAAAATGCGTCCTTCATTTAAACAATAACCTTCTTTCTCATCGCAATCATATCGTAAAACGCCTCCAATCTCGTCATAAGACCGACGTCGCTTGTCTGTGCGTCAAAGGTAAGATAGAGAATCGGTATCTTATAATCGTTCCCAATATTCTGAAGCACCGGCATAATATCAATTTCAGGAGTGCAGTTTGCGGATTTGATATGCACGATTCCGTCAAATCCTTTTTCGGCGTAGGTTTTTGCGCTCCATATATTCGCCGTGGAGGTCGGTCCCATTTCATAGCGGCAGTACTCCTGTATCTTTACGTTAAGATTGGTTTCACCCGGATAGTGGATCACACGGTTTGTAGCCGTCATCCATCTGTGAACCTCAACTCCCATATCGGCAAGCTTCTGTTCAGTTTCAAGATTTGAAAAGGCGTCCATTGCAGTATAAAACTCACCTATTACGCCGACACGGAGCGGTTTTAGAGGTTTGTCCAAGGGTATTCTAGACATTGCGTCCTTCGCCCTTCTGTAGCCTTCTTCGATATCCGACTTTGAGCCTGCGGCATACATATCCCTGAGAAACGCCTTGTAGGCGTGCTGATAGGCCTTTCTGTCCTGCGCAAAGCCGTAATTTTTGTAGTATTCTCCGGTAATCTCGTCGAGATAATCTCCCATCTTGATGGCTTCCATTCCTGCGACCGCAAACTTGGCAAAGCTCATTTTAGGGTTTATGCGCTTCAACCCCCTTATGTAGTCCTTTTTCCTGCCTGTGTCAAAGTCCGAAAAGTTTATGCAGTCGAATTTATAGCCCAAATCCCTTAAAATCTGTTCCTGAAGCTCACCATAGTATCCAAGCTTGCACAGTCCGAAAATCATTATCAGCGTGTCTGCGCCGGCTTCGAGCGCTTCTATCATGCTTCCAAGCGTAGTCTTAAACGGAGTACAGACAAAATCAGGGCTGTACTTCGCTCCGATTTCAAGCGTGTGCTGCGTAAGAGGCGGCTGAAGAAGATACTTCACGTCAAGCCCCTTTTCAAGAATATACCTGAACGTGCAATTATATTCCGCATATCTCGGAAGCGCAACCGTTTTTATAAAATCCATTACAACGCCCCCTTTTTAAAACGTATTATATCCAAAAAGCTTTCAAGCCTTGTCTCAAGTCCTGCCGTTCCGCTCTGTCCGTCGACCACAAGGTTCAGCATCGGCATATCTCCGACCCTCCGCAGTATCAGTTCATTTACCATTGCGTCCTGTCCGCATGGGAAGGTACTCAGCAATATGATTCCGTCGACCCTGTCCTCATAAGAAAGTATTCCGCTCATGATTTCCTGATTCACCGTCCACTTACAGGTAGATGAAAGTTCAAGACTTTTCTTAAACGCCGAATCTCTGTCAACAACATCCGCTCTTATCGGAACGGCTCCGCTCTTTTTCAAATACTCGGTTATCGGCTTTCCAACAAAGTTGTCTTCAATTACATAGCTGTGCGCCGCAATTAAAATCTTCAGACCGTTTCTTTTCAAACGTTCAGACTGCTTCTGCAAAAGCTCCTTCTGCCTTTCCTCGTCCGCCTTGACCGCAGTCTTATAGGCAGCCTTTACCCGTTTTGTCGGAAGGTCAAGCGTCTTTGCCAGCTCCAGCACGGACTCTTTTTCAGAGACGCTCTTCCATTCATCAACACTGTAGGTAAGAAACTTCTGTCCGCTGCCCCGAAACATATTTACCGCCATGTCATAAAGCGCCATAAAACGCACGCAAAGCTCTCTGCTTTTTCCGTAGTTCCTTATTCTTGGTATAAAGATGTAATCGCAACGGCCCACAAGCGACGAGACATGTCCGAAAAAAAGCTTCTGCGCAAGACAGCCCTCATCTACCGTAAGCGCAGAGCCGATATCCGCCGTTTCCTGAGTCGTAGGCTCGCTCACGATAACTTTAAATCCAAGTTCTTTAAAAAGGGTTTTCCAAACGGTTCTGTATCTGAAATACAAAAGCCCTCTGGGTATGCCCACAGTAATCTGTTCCATACGGTAATTCCCAGCCTTTCAGGTTTCCCTTTAGTATTTTTATTCAGTCTTTTTATACTGAATATGCATAAAAACTTACAGCCCCTCATAGTCAAACGGAGGAATAAAGCTTTCGTCAGCCACGTCTTCCTCCTGAATGAACGCATTTTCCGCTCCAAGCTCCAAGGCATAATCTATCAAAGCATCATATTCACGCCTGTCTGTTTTTACGGAAAGCTCCGGAAAGCCGCCCTCCTCAACAAAGGATTTCAGAGGCGTGAACTGACTCATGATACTTATATACACCTTATCGCCGTAAGTTTCAAGCAGGAAGGCTATAATTTTTCTTGATTCCTCAACAAAATTTGGAAGAACAAGGTGCCTTATCAGCACTCCCTTCTTCATCATTCCTCTTTCGTCAAGCTGCGCCTCGCCCGTCTGACGGTACATTTCGGCAATCGCCGCCTTTGCAGCCTCCGGATAATCCTCTGCCGCCGAATACTTATATGCTGTTTCCGCAGACATGTACTTAAAATCCGGAAGATAAACGTCGACAAGCCCTTCAAGAAGCTTAAGCGACCGAACCCTTTCATAGCCTCCCGTGTTATAAACAACCGTAAGACCGAGTCCCTGCGTTTTCGCCTCTCTAAGCGCTGCCGCAATGTGAGGGATAAAGTGCGTCGGAGTAACAAGATTGATGTTCTCCGCTCCCTTTTCCTTTAGTTCGAAAAAAATCTCAACAAGCCGTGTAAGGCTGATTTCCTTTGCAGTTTCACAGCGTGATATGCTTATATTCTGACAGTACACGCATTTCAGGCTGCATCCGGAGAAAAACACCGTCCCGGAACCTCCCTCTCCCGATATGCAGGGCTCCTCCCACGGATGCAGGGCTGCTCTGGCTGCCGTCAGTCCGGCATCACAGCCGCACACGCCCCTTTCACCCTTTAATCTGTTTACTCCGCACATACGGGGACAGAGGGTGCAATGCTCATAAAGTTTTTTTAAATTAAAATCCATTGAAATTTTCAGGCTTTCTCTGACCGAATTACTGTATCTGTGAAATGAGGTTTACCATCTCAATTGCCGACAGAGCGCAGTCATATCCCTTGTTTCCTGCCTTGCTTCCTGCCCTTGCTATCGCCTGTTCAATATTTTCGGTCGTTATTACGCCGAAAAGTACAGGAACTCCCGTTGCAAGTCCCACCTGGGCAATTCCCTTGGAAACCTCATTGCAGACATAATCGTAGTGAGAGGTATCTCCCCTTATTACCGCACCGACGCAGATAACCGCATCGTACTTTCCCGTTTCCGCCATTTTCTTTGCAATGACAGGGATTTCAAATGCTCCCGGAACCCATGCTGCCGTAATATTGTTCTCGTTTACCCCGTGACGTACAAGTCCGTCAACAGCTCCTGAAAGCAGCTTGTTTACGATAATCTCATTAAATCTGGAAGCAACGATTCCAACCTTCATTCCCTCCTTGGCAACGACCTTTCCCTCAAGACAATTGATTTCTTTCATATTTTCCTCCTTTACGTGCCGCAGCACGGTTTTAATTACTGTTCACTGTCAAATCTTATATCTTTAAAGATATGTCCCATTTTTTCCTGCTTTGTTTTCATATAAAACAGGTCGTACTTCTGCGGTTTGATTTCAATCGGAACACGTTCTTTTATTGTCAGCCCGAAGCCCTCCAAACCGTAAACCTTTTCCGGATTATTTGTAAGAAGCCTGATTGATTTGACGCCTAAATCCACAAGTATCTGAGCGCCTGTCCAGTATTCTCTTAGGTCGGGAGCAAAGCCAAGCTTTACATTCGCCTCAACCGTGTCAAAGCCCTGCTCCTGAAGCTCATATGCCTTAAGCTTGTTTATCAGGCCGATGCCCCTTCCTTCCTGCCTCATATAAAGGATTACGCCTCTTCCCTCCGCTTCCACCTGCTTCATCGCAGACTGAAGCTGCTCGCCGCAGTCGCACCTCTGCGAGCCGAAGGTATCTCCCGTAAGACATTCTGAATGTACCCTGCAAAGCACATCTTCTCCGTCTCCGATGTCTCCCTTTACAAGCGCAACGTGATGTTCGCCGCTCACATCGTTGACATAGCCGATTATCCTGAAATCGCCGTACTTCGTCGGCAGCTTCGCATCAGCCATTTTAACTACATGCTTAACATGAACATGTATATAATCCTGGAGATGCTTGACGGTTATAAATTTCAGGTTGTACTTGTCAGCAAGCTTCCAGAGATTAGGCGTTTTCATCATCGTGCCGTCGTCCTCCATTATCTCACAGCACACTCCGCACTCCTTAAGGCCTGCCAATTTAAGAAGGTCGACCGTTGCCTCAGTGTGACCGTTTCTCTCAAGCACGCCGCCCTTCTTCGCAACAAGCGGAAAAACATGTCCGGGGTGTCTGAAATCGGCAGGCGACGCCGAATCGTCGCAGCACTTCATCATTGTGTAAGAACGCTCCGCAGCAGATATTCCGGTCGTCGTGTCCCTGTGGTCGACCGAAACCGTAAAAGCGGTGCAGTGATTGTCCGTATTGTCAGAAACCATCTGAGGAAAGCCAAGCCTTCCCGCAAGCTCCGCACTCATAGGCGTACAGATAAGTCCCTTTGCATGACACGCCATAAAGTTGATATTTTCCTGCGTTGCAAACTCTCCGGCGCAAATCATATCCCCCTCATTTTCCCTGTCAGGGTCGTCAGTTACCAGTATTATTTCTCCGTTTCTTAATGCATCAAGCGCTTCTTCAACAGTGTTGTATTTATAGTTCATATCTTACCCTTCCTCCGGTTCGGAAATCATTTTCAGCGGTCTCGGCTTATCAAGCGTTTTCATTTTGTTCCGTATTCTCGGCTTATCAAGCATTTTCATTTTGTTGAGCGTCTCGGCTTATATTTAATAATCAAGCTCTCTAAGCATATCCATCGTAAGCCCTGAGCTTTCCTCTGCTGCCGAGCCCTCCTGAGTCATAAATTTTTTTACATATTTCCCGACAATATCGTTTTCAAGATTTACCTTATCCCCTGCCCTTTTTAAAATAAGCGTCGTCTCATCGGCAGTATGCGGTATGATTGAAACCTTGAAGCTGTCCTTGCCGACCGCCGCCACGGTCAAACTGATTCCGTCGATACACACAGAGCCCTTTTCAACTATCAGTCCGATAATCTCAGGCGGAGCCTCAACCGTTACCCAAACGGCATTTTCCTCTCTTTTCATTGAAACGATCGTGCCTGTTCCGTCAATATGACCTGATACGATATGCCCTCCGAATCTTCCATCGGCAGCCATCGCTCTTTCAAGGTTTACCTTGTCGCCTGCCGCCGCCTTAAAAAGTGCAGAACGCCTTGCCGTTTCAGCCATTACATCAGCGGTAAAGCCGTCAGAAGAAAGCGAAGTCACTGTCAGGCATATTCCGTTCACCGCAATGCTGTCCCCGATCTTAGTGCCGTTGAGAACCTCCGAAGCCTTTATGCTTATGCTGCCTGAACCTCCGTTTATGCTTAAATGTCTTATCGTCCCGATTTCCTCTACTATTCCGGTAAACATTTTTCACCCTTCTTTGTTTGCTGTATTTATTTTATGTCCGTCCGCCTGCATTTTTTCTTGTACAAGCATCATTTTTGCTTTCCATTGTCCAAGCGCCGTTTGGGCTTCGCATTGTACAAGCGCCGTTTTGGCTTTCCATTGTCCAAGCGCCGTTTTTTAGCCTTTGCAAGCCGTTTTATCTGCTTTTCACGTAAGTCAGCAAAATGTCCTCTCCGAACCTTTTTACTTCTTTAAGAAAAAACTCCTCTGCATCGGCCGGCTCTGAAACGCCCACGCCGCCAATCGGCGATTTTGCCTCCGCGCCTCCGAATATTTTCGGTGCGATAAAAACCTCAAGCCTGTCAATAAGCTTTTCTTTTCTTAACGAATCATTAAGAGCGGAGCCGCCTTCTACAAAAACGCTGTCAATGCCGCAGCTGCCAAGATATGCAAGAAGCCGCTTTAAATCCACTTGCCCGTCACCGCCAAGCTCAACGACCTCAACGCCTGCTTCAGCAAGCGCCTTCTTCTTTTCGCCGTCCGCCAAGGTACAAGCTGCCACCGTTCTATACTGCTTTGCCGTCTTAACTATTTTGCTCTCAGGTGAAATTCTCAGACTGCTGTCGCATATCACTCTTACGGGATTTTTCAGCCCTTCTATCCTCACATTCAGCATCGGGTCGTCTGCAAGCACCGTCCCAATGCCTGCCATGACAGCCATGTTTCTGTGCCTCATTCGCTGAACCTCCGCTCTGGCAGCCTCACCGGTTATCCACTTTGACGCTCCGGTTTTAGTGGCAATCTTTCCGTCGCAGGTCATTGCATATTTAACGGTAACGTAGGGCATTTTTGATGTAATATAATGAAAGAAAACAGGGTTGATTTCGTCACATTCCTTTCTCATAAAATCCTGCACTACCTTTATTCCTGCTTCTTCGAGAAGCTTAACGCCCTTTCCGGAGACCAGCGGATTGGGGTCGCGAGAACCTATTACTACCTCGGCCACCTTGTTTTCAATAATCGCTTCCGTACACGGCGGCGTTTTACCGTAGTGGCAGCAGGGCTCAAGCGTAACATAGACAGTCGCGCCCTCCGCGCTTTCAGTCAGAGATGCAAACGCATTTCTCTCTGCATGAAGTTCACCGTACCTTTGGTGAAAGCCCTCCCCGATTATATTGCCATTTTTAACGATTACCGCGCCTACCATCGGGTTCGGATTGGTAAATCCTTCCGCCTGCCTTGCCAGATTTATTGCGCGAAGCATATATTTTTCTTCAGGCATATGCACCTCCTGTCAGGTTTCAAAGCTGTGTGCGCCGACAAGCACCGCTATTGAAAATGCGTCCCACAGCTTTAAACAGATCCGCAGTTCCAAATAAAAAAACTCCGGCACAACAGTCCCAGAGCTTAAAAACCGCAAAAACATCTTCTCACATCCAGACTTTACTGTCGGCTTCGGAATCACACCGAATCATGCCTCTCGGCTCGCGGGCTTTACCGCCGGTAGGGAATTTCACCCTGCCCTGAAGACAATTCATTTATAGCACTTACGAAAGCATATGTCAATATGCAAGAGCAGCGATAAAAAAATTTCAATGCGAAAAAAATTAGTTGAATGTAAGAGGAAAATGTGTTATAGTAACGATAGAAAAGGAAAGCACCCACTCCAAAGTGGATGCTCCCAAGATGTTGAATGTCCTTACGGACACCGCCTATCCTGTGGGTCAGACAGGATAGGCATTTTTGCTTTCTTTTACCGCCTATCCTGTATGGCCGACAGGATAGGCACTTTTATTTTTGCTTCTTTTTCTTTTGGAGCAGAGCAAGCAGCGACTGCAGCCCTGCCTGATCCTCAAACAGCAACCCTAAACCTAACCTTAACGCACCAACCGCAGCCCTAACCCTAACCTTAACGCACCAACCATAACCCTAAACCTAATCTTCAAGCAGCCATTCAATCAGATTTTCAGACTTTATTCCTTCGTATGATCTGTCCATTCCGGGTTCAAGCGACAACACCGTCTTTTCGTAATTATCACGTATTTTTTTCAGCGGCGCAAGCTCGCGTTTTCTGACTTCCTCGCTGTCCATGGACTCCGTTACCTGAATGTATTTTTTCTCATCGGCAGTTGTGGCAATAAAATCAACCTCCATATTATCTATCTTGCCGATTGCAACGTCATAGCCCCTGCGCAACAGTTCAAAATAAACTACGTTTTCAATTGCGTGACCGCCGTCACGGTTTCGGAAGCCCAGCAGATAATTTCTCAACGCTATGTCGACAATATAGTACTTGCCGAGCGTGCGGAGAAATTCTTTTCCTTTTATATCGAAACGCTTTATTTCATAAAAAAAATAACTCTCAAGCAGTGCATTGACATATGACTGAACAGTGTGGACGCTCGGTGCGCCTTTCCGCTTTCCGTCCTCAAGCAGACCCTCATTTACTAACGTATTTGCTATTGACGCAGCAGAAACGTTTGAACCTATATTATCTGCAAGAAACATTATGATTTTGCGAAGCAGGATCGAATCGGTAACCTGCTTTTGTCCCCGACGCATTTCACGTTCCAGAATATCACGAACTACAACAGTAGAATAGATTCCGTCAAGAAGAGCAAGCGCTTTTTCCTGTTCAAGACCAACCTCAGCAATGCCCGGCATTCCGCCAAAACGCATAAATGCCTCAAAGACCTCACGCAATTCATATCGTTCACCGTTTTTATCAAAAACATTCTTACGTACTCCTCCAAGAACACTGCTTGTTTCCCTAACCTCAAAATCATGAAAATAAAGAAACTCTCGGAAGGAGAGCGGCAGAACCTTTATCTCGACGCATCTGCCGGAAAGGTAGGTGGAATACTCGGAAGAAAGCAGGTAGGCATTTGAACCGGTTACATAGATATCGCAGTCGATATCCACACGCAGAGCGTTTATCGCATCTTCCCACGCATTTATTCTCTGAATCTCATCAAAAAACAAATACATTTTCTTTCCCTGAACGGTTCTTTTTTTCACATAGTCATAAACACCGTCGGAAGACATTTTCCTGAACTCATTGGATTCAAAGTTCATCTCAACTATCTGCTCCGGCTGAACGCCTGTTTCCGTCAAATGGACAACCATAAGCTTCAAAATGCTTGACTTTCCGCAGCGTCTTATGCCCGTAATAACCTTCACCGGTTCCGTGTCCTGAAAACCAATCAGTTTATTGAGATAAAGATCCCTTTTTTTAAGTTTGTGCGAATCTATCATATGCAGTCCTCCCATCGCTTAGAGAATAGCATAAAAGCAGAAAAAAATCAAGTAATTGCATTCAAGTGCATAAACTTTGTTTTTTTGACATTTTTTGCATTTTATAATTTCGTACACCAACACGGACGCTGATAACCGTCATGTTAATAACCGTCTTTTTTCTTACGCTCAAAAATTATGCCTTAATAAATCTCTGATTTGGACTTTTAGGCTTATCAGGCATTGTCATTTTAAGTTTGCCGCTTTCTACAAGCTTGGCTAACTGCGACATCACATAGTTCTTTGACTTGCCTAAAAAATCAACAATCTCGGCTCTTGTTCGTGGAGTGGAGCAAAACTCTATAATGGACTCGAAAGCAGGCTTGGCTTCCTCAAATAAGCCGTTTTTCATTACAACCTTAAATTCTCCGTGAACAGAGGAAAACACCGGCGCCGGAAGTCCGGCATTCGCAAATTCTCTCAGAATGGTAGGAATACCGGAATATCTGTTTTCAGTAACTTTTAAAAGCTCAAGCATATTTGCAAGAGTCGCATTTCTTGTTTCGGGCTGCACCTTTCCAAGCACGTCGACAGAGATTTTTCCGTATAAACCTCCGCTGTTGACAATTTCCATACGGTCACGGTACATTTCAATGCGAATCGGAACATTTTCCGTGTGAACGCTGTAATCGCGGTGCACCAAAGCGTTTAAAATCGCTTCACGGACAGCCTTAATAGGATATTCCGGCTTATCCACACGGTATCCGTTATCATCTATAATCGTTTTTGTACGGCTGTTTTTACGCACAAATTCAACTGCTTCTTCAAGCATATCCGGAATCGCACCGGTAATACGCTTATTATCTATAAACCGTTCGCCGTCATTTCCCACCGTTCCCTGTTCGGTACCGGGAAGCGAAATGGCAGTAATACAAAGCTGCGGAAAATAAGCCTGCGGATATTTTGAAAAAGTCATTAAACACGCAAGCGTAGGAACTCCGTTCTTAGTGATTCCCATCAGCTCCAAAATTTCATCTTCCGCAACGTTATCCGCAAGATTTCTGCGCTCGTTTTTAACGGCAAGCATATAATCCGACATACGTTTTTCATCTATCAATGTGAGTTTAGCGTTATCAACCGTGCGAATATCGTCACGTATTCTTTTGCGTAACGCCTCATAACTGTAAATCTCATATTCACTCATCGGCTCATCAGATTCGCCAACACGCACATAAGAGCCTTTGATACGTCCAACACCCTTGTAAAACACAGGACGCTCGGCAATATCAACGCCCGGTATTTCTGCTGAAACCACCGCTTTGCCGTCAATATCACAAACGGTAAATAAAGCACGAACCGCAGGCTCCATCTGTTTGCACTGCTCTGTTACTTTCTTTTGAATATCCCCGGCATCGTACACACCCTTAACGGCAAAATCATCCGCTTCGTCAACACCGAAAATAATGACACCGCCTTCGTCCTGATTGGAAAAAGAAGAAAGCGTATCAAACAATCTCGTTGGGCATCCCTGCACTGCTGCTTTAAGTTCAACTGTCTGTGTTTCTGTCTTTAATTTCTTTACATCTGAAACCAATTTTTTCAACTCTTCCGCCTGCATAAACAAATCCTCCTCGAAAATGTTAAAATTGTTTTATCACATTTAGATAAAGAAGTCAAGAATTAACGATAAATTCACTAGAATTAACGATAATTTAACATAATCAACGATAATTTAACCGGAATCAACGATAATTCAACCGGAATCAACGATAAATCAACTAGAATTAACGATAAATCAACTAGAATTAACGATTTCGTTAATTTGAATCGTTAATTCGTATTCTGCAATTTAAAGCCCCCTTTCATTAGATTTGTGTTGTATTAACCAAAAGGGACGCCTCCTTTATTCTTAGCAGCTTTTCCTCTGCACGAGCCGAAACCGTTTTAACGCTTTTCGTACCAATGCACAAACATTTTCCGAATTCTAAAAATATGCAAAGGAAATTTTAAAAAAATATTGATGAATACACATCAAATGTGTATTATATATGTTTTAGGAGGTCATCATTATGAAACTTGCATACCCGGTTATTTTAAGCAAAGGGAAAGATCACGTTATCGTTTATATTCCGGACTTCAATATCAACACGCAGGGTGAAGACTACGCCGATGCGCTGGAAATGGCGAGAGACGCAATAGGTCTTATGGGAATTGATATGGAAGATGAAAAAGAACCGCTCCCTATTCCTTCGGAACCGGAAGCGGTAAAGACGGATTCAGAAAACGATATTGTGTCGCTGGTAGACGTGGATTTTGCGGAATATCGGCGGCAACAGGATATGCGAACGGTGCGAAGAAACGTTACGCTTCCGTCGTGGTTAAACTTTGAAGCAGAAAAAAGCGGCGTAAATGTTTCCGCAATTCTGCAAAGAGCATTAAAGCAGGAACTTCACATTACAGACCGCTAAACGACCGCAAAGCAAAGCCCGCTTCCCTGTTTTGGGAGCGGGCTTTATTTTTTTCTATAAACTTAGAGTATCAAAGAAAATTTCAGGAATATGTCCTCTTACCGCCACTGAGCAAAACCCATATACGGTTTTCAACAATCCGTCTTAACTTTTCCGTCTTTACTCGTCTGCACGTCTGCACCTGACCGTAACACGGGACTTTCCTCCCAAAGTACAGGTGAACAGAGTAAGATCATAGCCGGAGGTTTCCATTTTTTCAATATCGTAAGGATCCAGAATTTCAACCTTTTCAACCTTGTACCGAAATTCATTTCCTGCCGCATCGGTAAAAATCACGTCGTCACCCGGCTGAAGATTTTTGATGTTACGGAAATGGGTCATGTAGTTGTGGGCGCATATAATCAAATCATTACGGTAAGGCGAACCTTTATAAAGGCAGGGAGATATCTTCAAACGAACATAGTCCCACGTGTCCGCTACCGGCAGCTCGATTTCAAGCGGCGGTATTACTACCGTGCCGATATAATCATAGCCGTCTACGGTTATCGTCGGCAACGGCGCATTCGGGTCAAACGCCTCTTCCTCCTGTTCCTCCTCCACGGTCACACCGGCAGGAAGTGACGGAGTTGCCGAAGGTTTAACCGACTCAATCAGCTCGTTACGCTGTTCATTAAACTGACTCAGCACATCTGCCGATGAAGAAGCCGCCAAGGAATCCTCGTAGAGATTGTGCGCCGCAATTCCAATGCCTGCGCCTATCATGAGAAGCCCCAAAGCCATCAAAGCAATTCTCTTACTTCTTTTCATCGTCGTCACTCAACCGATCCGAAATAAATCCTGTCATAAACAGTACCAGTCCCAATACAAGAAGTATCGGCACAGGATACCAAAGCTGACCTGTCTGAGGAAGCTTTGGCGGCTTGCTGCTCTCTCCGGAAATTCCGGAATCCGTTGTCGGAGTCGGCGTATCAGGAGACGGTGAAGACGAAGGCGAAACCGAAGGTGAAACTGAAGGCGAAGGCGAAGGTGAAACAATCTCCGTTTTGCCTTTATTCAGCACCACAAAGGTCTCCCCGTCAAGTGTAACTGAAACAGTGTAGTTTTCAGGAACCGATTTTTCGATGACGCTCCAATCCGAAGAAGCCGAAAGCTCATCCCATGTGTACGTCCAACCGTTATCCTCTGAAAGAACCACCGTCTCAAAGAGTTCCCCGTCTTTAAAAAGCTGGATCTCGACTGACTGCGGACGTTCCTTGCTGTCGCCGTCGTCCCAAACCTTCTTTACGGTTCTAGAAATCTTTTTTTCCACCTGTTCGACATCGTATTTTACGTCTACGGTCACAACGTCAGATGAACTGTCCGGAACTCTGACAAGCGCCGGCTTCGGCGTGTACAGCAAATCTCCAATAGGCGTGACCGAGCCGACAATAAGATATATTCCTGCCGTCAGTTCTTCAAAGTCCGTCTCTCCCAAGGCATTTGAACTGCCGGAAGCAACCGGTTCTCCCACGCCGCTTTCCACATAAGAAGCAAGCGTGCTCGCAAGACGGCTGACGTTTTCAGCGTCTGTAAGACTGCCCACGTCGATCCCCCGTTCGGCGAAGTCTTCGGCAAGCGTGCCGTCAGGCGTCATGGCGTAGTAAACCTCAAACGGTGCGTCCGTGGCAGGACCTGACTCGGTAATGAACTTGATTTTAAGAGAATATGTCGGTTCCTCGGCATATGAGACGATGCCGCAGAGAAACAGGCATATTACTGAAACAAGCGGTATTATTCGCCTGCATAAACGATGAACAGTCAAAATATCACCTCTTTTTCCGCAAACGCCGTGTCGAAACCACCAAAGTGATGATCAGGACAGGCACCTCGGATATGATAATTATCAGATAAACAGGCACGGCTTCCGCACCCGTCTGCAGCGCAAGCTGCTCCTCCGCCTCCTCTCCTTCAAGAAGAGAAGCACGAAGCACCAGTCGGTGAGAATTTATTCCATAAGGCGTACAGGTTACCAGTGAGCAAAGGTTTTCTCCCTCCTCAATGCGTAAATCATTAAGCTCGCTTGGCAGCACGGTGTTTATGTCTGTGATACGGTAAACGCAAGTCTCGCAAAGCACGTTAACGGTAAACACGTCTCCCACTTCAAGCTTGTCAAGATTGGTAAACAGCAGCGCAGACGGGAGACCCCTGTGTCCGGATATGACCGAATGAACCGAAGCTCCCTCAATCGGGAAGGACGAACCCTCTAAGTGTCCTGCTCCCTCCTGCAAAACAGCTTCTCCCGTTCCGTGGTAAATCGGAAGCATGATGTCCGACTTAGGAACCGTTATGTAGCCGATAATGCCGTCGCCGTTCACATTAAGGATTGAGAAATAATCGTCAGTAAGCTCATCAGGCAGCAGCGTAAGCACCGAGGAACACTCTGCAAGCCTTTTATTAAACGCAGCCGCACGTTCAAACAGAGCCGAATAGTCCTCTGCCGGAATTGCTTCCACAGACGCCAGATAGGCTCCAACCGCCCTGCGCTGCTTCTGGGTCTTTATGTAGTTGCTCACTGCCGGATAAAGCAGGAACGAAAGACCCGCAAGAAGCATTACAAGGGCAAGAAACGAAAGTATTTTCTGTTTCATAGAGTTTTATTTTTACTGTGCCGGAGCTTTTCTCCTCAGGTCAGTCACGCCTTGCGGCTTTTTCTGCCTGCAAGAATGAACAGCACAAGCGCACCTGCTACGGTCACACCGCCGATGATGTAGTAAATCCAAGTTCCGATACCACCGGTAGAAGGAAGATTCTCATACTTGAAGTTTGCAACAAGCATGCCTGCACTTCCGTCATTAATATCAGGGTCTATAGGTGTAAGCTGCACTGTGTTTTCGTAGCTGAAAGATTCGCCATCTTCAACTGCACTGCCACTCTCGACCTTTGAAAGCTTGCCATTATATTCTGTAATTTCACCAGAGGCTATAGTTGCCGCCGTCACCGTAACTTCAAACGGCTTAATCGTAGCGTATCCTTCAGGTGCCTCTGTCTCAACAAGAGTGTATGTAACGTTTTCATCAATTCCGGAAACATTCAGATAACCATCAGTAAGAGTGGTAATGAAATTATTTGTACGTGTTGCTCCTTCCACATCCAACCACGCTTTATCAAAAGTTTCATCTGTTCCAGTATGTAGTACTTTCCACCCATCAATTTTATAATAGCCATTTTCGAATTCTTCAGGAATGCCACTATCTTCGCTAATACTATCTTTATTGACTTTGGTAAACTCTGCAATCTTCCATACAAAATTGGTTTCTTCTTTATCACACTTTACCAATACAAATTTAGCATTTTCGAGACCAGCTGCACTAGCACCATTCTTAATAAAATCAGCTGCATCTACCTTGGTAATGTTAAGTCCGAAGGTAAAAACTTTTGCAGTATCTTCTGTCGTTTTAGTCATATCATGATAAGACTGTGGATTATTGGAATAATGCAAAAATGCTTCGTTTACATTGCCAGCAGTGCCAACCAATGCATCACTGTTTACTTCGGCTGTGTAATTAACGTATATTTCTGATGACTCATCGCCAGAAGCAGAACAACCAAGACGATAATATTTATCAACAACACCATTTTTACTGTCGCCTTTTACAAGTATTTCTTCAAGGCAAGGGAAATAAACAGTTAAAGTACCATCCTCCAAAATTTCACTGTATGCTGCATTAATTTTGGATTCGTCAATGTGCTTGTGGCTTAGCTCATGTGGATCACCAGTTGTGCTATAACTACTCTTAAGGATCGTCAACTCAAGATCCGGATTCCAAGTCCAACTCCCACCAGTACTATCCGCAACAAGCCAACCCTTTGCTTTCACAGTAACATACTCATCACTCGCCTCTGACTTTTCTTTGATTGTTAAACCTTTCGGAGTATCTTCAAATTTATACTGATACCCCTCAAGGTAGTTGAGATAATTGCTCGGCAAGGTACCTGTCAATCTGAAGTTTACCAAGTCTCCCACCCCTGCGGCTTCCGTTTTATGTAAAGTACCATCTGCTCTAACAACATTCTTAGTCAGTGTCGGAACACTTTCCTTTATTTCCTGCTTTATGTTATAGGCAACAAAAAGCATTCTGGCTGAGTACGCAACATTTTCATCACTATCTTCCTCATAACCAGTTCGATCAATAAGCATATAATAACCGGCAGGCACCGTTATTTCATAAGCTTTATCCGTCTCATCATAGTCCCCACCATAGAATGAATGAACGTAACCTCCTTCAGCATAACCATCTGAAGAATTATCACCTGTATAACCTCCTAAAATATCAGCAAATGCCTGAAGCCACTCACGGTCATTATGCTTTGCAACCTCCTGAGCAACAGCAACAGCAAGCTTATCATAATTAACCTTCTGAAGCACCTCTTTACTTGCAGTAGGATAAGTTAATATATTTAATGGATTAGCTGCATCTTCGTAATATGCTTCGCTCAAATTACCAGATGCATCAACAAGCGCTGTACTCTCACCGGAACGGAATCCACCTAAGTCAACATTGAAAAATGTACCTGGTTTTACATTTCCAAGAGCTAATGCAAACCCAACGATGTTTTTCATTCTCTTTACGCCATCAGTATCATCTTTTTCATTAAAGGCAGTACCCCATTTTATGTCAGTAATTGGAAGTAATGCTTCATCATTGCCTGTATACGAACCAGGATTGTCTGGTACTGTCTTTGAAGTATCCACCGTTCCCGAAAAAATCTGGTAGGCTCCAAATTTCACTTTACTCATATAGCCTTCAGGTACTTCTTCTCCTGGACTAACAAGGCTTATAGTGTATTTTTCGCCGCTTGTTGGGGTAGGGATCTCAGTATCATCTTTATGATGAATGTGCGCATCCTCCGCCAATGCCGGCAACACCGATGTGACAAAAAGAGCCACGGTCAATGCAATGACAACAAGTTTCTTAACTCTTTTTTTCATAATAGTTTTGTTCCTTTCTTCTATTACTAATCTATCATTCAAATGACTGAACCGTCATTCGGTTCCGTCAATGAATTCTGGTAAAGGCAGCAGCTTTAAAAATGCTTTTCCTATCATCTGGCTGCTGTCCACACAGCCGACCACGCTGCTCCGTGAATCGACCGATGTTCTGTGACTGTCTCCGACAACAAAATAGCTGTTTTGGGGGACAGTGAGCGGATATGAAGCCGTTCCGCCGCTAACCGCATCTTCGGAAAAGAGCCCCTTCTGCTTTTCTCCGTTCACAAGGAGATTTCCGTCTCCGTCGACGCTTATCTCATCGCCGCCTATTCCAATCACACGCCTGCACAGGCTGCTTTCTCCAACCGAAAATATACAGACATCTCCACGTTTTAGTGAAGCCGTTTTATGCACGACTACTATGTCTCCGTCAAAAAGGGTCGGGCTCATCGCACTTCCGTATATCTTCATAATCGGGAACACATACACCGCAAGGAGGAAAACGCACACAGCCGTTACCGCCGCACAGAACAATACGTTCCGCACGATCTTCAAACCTCTCCTGCGCTTCTTTTTCCTGCGATTTTTTGCGTCTTCCGCGTCCGCTTCGTCCGTCATGTTTTCTGCGTCTTCCGCATCCGCTTCATATGCTTCATTTACTTCACATTCTGCGTCTGCTTCGTCCGCCGTGTCTTCCGCGCTTTTAGCGCCGTGACTTTTTTCAATGCTTTTTCCGCTATCTTCGTTACCGTTAGCTTTTACACTCTCCATTGGATCAGCCACATTCCTTTCCGCCTGCGGAATATCCTGCCTTCCTTCGTCCAAGCACGAAGAATATCACTGCGGCTGCACTAAGGAGCGAGCCAAGCACAACGAAGATTACGATTCCGAATCCACCTGCCGACGGAAGCTCATATGGAAATTCGTTGACGAAATCAACATGAGAAGCAGGATTCAACTGAACGTCAGCACTTGTTATATTTGAATTCACATACTCCCAATTTTCTTCGCCGTTGGCGTTGTTGTGCGGAGTATATAATAGGGTGCCGTTCTTTTCTTCCTCTACTTGCCACGTGCCGTCTTGCAGACCGCTGATAACAACTTTTTCGCCATGTTTCAATGTAATAATCGCAGTGTATGTGCCATCGCCGGCTGCATCAAATTTAATTATTTTATCATGATCTGCAGCTGTTTCATCTAATTTCCAAGTGCCGTCCTCAAGTTTGTACCATTTCAGGTCAAAGCCTTTTATATTTTGGTCGGCAAATTCAGCAACATCTTCTGCTGTATCTAGCTTGACAGTAACCGTAAATTCCCAACTATTGCTATAATCAGTAGTATTCGTTACTTTTTTGGAAATAGCAAGCGAATTGTTGTCAGCAGACAACGTGATAATTCCGAGACGGTCTTTAGCGTAGTCGCTCGTGAAGTCTGTCGATGATGTGGCTTCAGGATTAGCCTTCAGATAATCTTTAACGCTTTTGCCCTTATCGCCACTATCATCCTTAACAGTACCGAAATAGAATGTTACGGTTTGGTTTGTTGAAGTTTTCGTCCTGTCGTTTTCGGCGATATTTTTCTTGGAATAATCTACAGAATCATTCCAGATCTGATACTCGCCGTCGCCTGTACTTGTTACCGCAGAGCCACTGACACTAGAAACATTATCAGGGAATCTGCCATGAGTGTAGCTTTCAACATCGTTGTCGATTTTCAGATATTTGAAATATAATGTTTCAGTTAATCCTCCTTCCGTAACATCAGCAATTTTGAATATATCGCTATTCAATGGATTAGTAGCAGTGTCTATTACGTATGTGCCGATTGGCAGGGCATCTGGCTTATCATAACCGAGATATGGGTTACTTGCTGTGGCTTCATTAGTTATATTAACATAACCCGAAGTATCATCCTCTACCTCAACCTTGGTTAGATTAGCCCATACCCTGCTTAGCTCATTTGCCGTGGCATCAGCAGGTATGTCAGTAACCTCAAATGTAAGCCGATATTTTTTGCCTTCTACTTTTCCAGAGGTCGGGTCTGTATTACCTGTATCAGCGTTTATTGAGGTCTCGGTTGAATCATACGGCAACGGATCAATTGGGTCATCGTAATAACGTGTAGCTTCAAAGGTAAATGTTTTATTACCTGTATTAGGATTGAGCGGCGAACCCTTGATTAAATACTTACCGTCAACGAAAAGCTCAAGAGCAAGCGCAGCGTTTACAACGTCTTTGGTGTAGGTGGTGTTGGCTGCAAGGGAGCAAGGAGCGTTAATGCCTGTAACCTTGCCTGTTTCATCAGTAATTTCTGCACCACTTGCATCTAACATTTTCACATTATTTGGCGTATCGGTATAGCAACCTTTAATGGTATCAAGTTTATCTCCCGACATGCTTCCCTCTAACTGCACTTTGCCTGCGGCTTCCTTATATTTGGTATCCCAGTCATATACGCCTGAGTCGGTGACTGTGCCATCGGAGTTGCCAATTGTTGATTCGTCTTTAGCGTAAGCTTCAACCGCTTCAGCAGGTTTAAAACGATCATCGCTCTTTTCATCTACTAACACCCATTTTCCATGCCCAGTATCATACATAACGTGCGGCTCATAGGTGTGCTTTTCTTGTATCATTGCTTTCAGATAGTCTTCACGACCGTACTCTGTGCTCCATCCTTCGTCTTTAGCTGTTGGCTCAAAAACATCAAACTCTTTATTAATGATCTTAAAGAAGCTGTCGCCACCTGTACTCGTTGTAGAATCTTTTTTAATGAAATTCTTATCAAGCTCAAAGCCATCCAACCCATCTTTCGTTTCTTTCAGCGGAGTGAATTTCAATTGAAGGTTGTACTTGATCTGATCTGTGTTCTTTACAACATAATTTATGGTGATATCGTTTTCAAAGACACCGTCACCATCCGTATCTACTTTCTGTTGTTCTTCACCTCCATCATCACGTTTCCAAGTATAGGTAATAAAACCTGTAACATCTCGCAAATTAGGGTCAACAAAATCTGCTATGGTTACTTTATCGCCGCCAGTTATATCTATCTCTCTTGTACTCATACCCGTGTTGTTATTTACTACAACTTTGCCGCCATCAACTTTCAGTGTATCGCCTTCATAAACCGGGTCGGGCAAGTAGATATACGGTATGGTAAATGTCTTTTCCTTTTCATCTTTATCGTTGATCTTCAGCCACTGATTCAAAAGCTCAAGCAGCGGTGTTTTTGCAGCATCATAGCCATACAGCCTATATGCGTAACGCTCGAGATATTCAAGATAGTACGAACCCGTCATGTAGCCGTTTTCAAGGTCGGCAAGCATCATCGTCGGGGAGACCACCTCACCCATGTAAATAACGTCATTGAGGTTGTTGGCGTTAAGTGGCAGAAGTCTTACATTTACGGTAGTTCTTGGAAAGCCCGAAGACGGAATATCAATACCGTCGCCGTAAACCGCCTGCGAAACGCCGCCAGCATCAACAGCGTTTATCTTTCTATTCGTGCCGGAAAGAGCCTCAAGCTTTTTGCGGTAAGGAACTTTTTTCGTAACTAAGTCTAGGTCATCACCTGTAAAACCATATAACTCATAGTTTTCACCCTTATCCATGTTCTCGATGGTCGCATCGCTGTAGACAAGGTTTTCACCGGCTTCGTTGCCGTTTGTAAGGATATTATTGCCGCCTATGAAGTCATCTTTAGCTTTCAGGCGAATGGTTGCGCTCCAGACGTCAAGTTTTTTTTCAGGATCCATCGCTGTATCAAACGCTTCATTCTCCATCGGAATGATCTGATCCGTCCAACGCAGATAGTACATATCTTTAACGTCGTCATAATAGATGTAGCCTGTGCCTATGCCATCGCCTGTGGTGTAGTTACCGTCAGAGTCTTGCACACGGTTTACCATGTAGCTTTCGCGTGGTGTGTAGGCAAGACCAATAGCTGTTGTACCTTTGTCGATACTGTCAATAATGTTGCCAACTGTAACTGCGTTACCTGAAACGGTATTTGAATTCGTTCCATCAAAAGTTGTAAGACTTCCTACAGCTTCTCCGTTTTTGGTAACGGTTATCTTACCGCCTGCGCCGAGGTAGTAGGTAACATCATTTCCGTCAGCATCTTTACCTATCAGGTCAAAACGTGGGTCAATGTAGTCCTGCACGGTGTAGTCGTTACGTGGCTGCTGGATCTTCGTTAGTATGTCAGCAAATGCAGTTTCAAGGGTGCTGTCTGCACCAACTACGCTTATACATTCTTCCGGTTCACGTTCTCCGTCCTTATCACCGGCAAGCTGTAAAAGGAAAGTTTTCGCTTTGTTATACTCAGCCTCATTAGTTGTTTCAGAAATAGAGCCTGTTGCCAGCATTACACAGAAAATCGTGTAGCCTTCATCTTTCAACTTATCAGCCCACGCTTTGGCTAGTTTTGCATCGGTATCAGCTTCATAACCCTCCGGTGCAAAATCGCCGTATGATGTTACTTTACCATTTTTATCTTTCTCAAAGTCATTTACATACTTTGTATCATCAGAATCAATAGTGTTATCACGACCGTCTGTAAATATGATAAGATACTTATCACGAGCATCGTTGGCTATATTGTAAACTGTGTCACCGCTCTTCAGTTCTTCTGTATTTACCATATTATCATAGAACGCTTTCAGACCCGTCCAAGTGTACGTACCGCCGGTCATAACATAGGGGTATTCATTTATATCTACTCTAGCAGACGACGGTTCGGTAGACGTAGATGTTTCATTTTCTTTCGATGTCAGAAGATCCTGCAAATATTCTTCCCTAGTTGATGAATCGTTTTTACTATATACATCGGAATAGTTCGTCCAGTCTTTCATGATAAGCATTTTAAGATGATCAACTGCATTTTTTGCTACTTCCTCTTCAGAGTTGCCCTGTATGAGGTTATGTGTACTGAAACGAACGATCGCGCTGTTAGAAAGGTCAGAATATTTCGCAAGGTTTTGATAGAACTGATTCAACGCATAGTTAAGTTCCTCATATTTTGTTGGGTCGCCGTAGTTATCGTTGCCGGCAATACGTTCCTCCACTTCATATTTTTCTTTCACGTATACAACAGAGCAGAATGTACGTTGATTGTAACCCCATGTTTTATCACTTCTTTTCCACGATATTTCACCGGTGCAGTAGAAACAACGCAAGTATCCCTTTGAATCTATATAAAACTGTAGGCTGCGCTCGGTTTCTGCTGGTGTAAATGTTTTATCTTCATCGTCTCCGTCTTTAAGGTATTCATAATAGTAGTAGTAATCAGCTCGTTCTTCACCCAATGCATCCTCTGGTTTTATACCATCGTTTGACTCTTTCGCTGTTATGTAATCATCATATGCTGCCTGATAAACGCTGGGTACGGTTGCAATGCTTTTGTTATTGTTTTTAATATCATCTTCGTTTACAGCAGAATTTATGACGTGCGAGTTATCGCTATCCCCAAATACAGTTGGGTTAGTCGGTTTTTTAGCAAGATATTCATCATTCAAGACACCCAGATATTGTTTACCGCCTTCAAGGCAACTCTTAATATCTTCCCACGTAGAGTGAGAGTTTACATAGTACCAACCTGCACGCTCGTCATCGTTGGGGTTTTGACCAAGACTTGTAGATATTTGTGCAATTGCATCTCCGTCCTGCGATACTGCATGGAAGCCTTTGCAACCCGTTGTCAGAGCGGAAGGAACTACCATAAGTTGGTTTTTAGCTACAAGAGCTACCTCATCTGGTTCAAGTGCTTCGTCAAATACGTAAACGTTCTTAACAAATATATCATCTTTGTCATAGCTATTACCCAACAAACCTGCCAGTATAATGGACAATTGGTCAGTGCCATAACCAGATTTTAACGTATATGTACTGGTATATTCTACTCCATCACAATAAAATTTCAAGACACCCTTTTCAACCACAAACGTAATTTTCTTCCATTCATTTATGGTGCCAAATACTTTATCAGTGAAACCTTTTTCATTAATACCATCTTTTTCAAAAAGTTTAAGTTGATTTTGCGAACTTTTTTTCTTCCTATACCATGTGTAATATGCAGATGTATCATTTTTACCAATGTACATTATATTTCTGTTAGTAGTTGGTTGATCACTACTCGTCACCTGAACTTCGAACGAAATAGTGTAATCACCTGACGGATTGACATCAAGCAATACAGCACGATTTTTCTTACCTAAATTGTTAATAGACAAAGATTTTCCGTCACTTGAATATTCCGCTGTCGCCTCTGATGTAGCAGGTGTACTCGTCTTATCAAAACCTGTACCGCTGTTCTGCTTGATATATTTACCACTTGTAGTAGAAGAATTTGTAGAACTATTTTCTAAAGAATTGCTATCAAAGGAATATAATCCGACAAGGGAATCTCCGAAGCTTTTCAAATTACTTTCAACTATATTAGAAGATACTGTACCACTAAAATTGGTTTCCAATGTCTGAACATCTGTATCACTAAGTGCTTTATTAAACAAATACACGTTATCTATTTGAAGATTATTTATACCCTCATATTCACCGCCATTAATCAAGCCGCCAACAATTATTCCGAAATCACCTTCAACTATTCCAGAAAGATCAAAAGTTAAACCTCCTAAGACACTCAATTCCCCCTTGCCTACAGTAAATTTAACTTCCGAATCCTCAAAAACAAATTTAAATGTTTGCCAGCCATCTGTGCAATCATTACCAGTATCTATTTCAGTTGTATTGCATTTAATTTTCAAATTACCTTTTTCATCGTAAAAAATTCTTATTCCGTTTTCTGTGTTCCGAAGATTGCCAATGTAAATTATATCTGTGTTACCCGAACCCAAATCATTTCCATTAGTTTGAAATAATACGGAAAAAGCTCCAGTGCTCAGCAAACCTTCTTTACTTACATCAAGTAATACAGCGCCATTATTTACTGAGTCATTTAAGTACAAAGCTTCTTCATGCTTATCACCACTATTATTATAAGCAGGCGCAGCAGTTTCCTTAATTGCTGTTTCCTCAAAAGCTGTACCTTCATTTGTGTTTTTTATTACAGTTGCATGTGCACCTGCTGCTGCTTTATCTGCTTTATTTTCCAAAGTGCCATTAAACGGATAATATCCAATCGGTTCAAGTTTCTTTGTTGGCTCTCCGCCGTCCCAGTAACCCAGCGGCACAAATTCAGAAACAGTAGAACGCGATTCGTAAATATAGTACATATAATCACTGTAAGAAAGTTTGCTGTTGTCGGTTTTTGTGTTATCTAAGATAACGTCAACAACTTCTTGCGGCAAATAGCCGTAATTTTGGTCTTGGATAGCTGCTAATATTTTTAATGTCTTATTATCATCATAATCATATTTAGATAAATCCGTATCACTGATACTGTACTTTGTTACAAAGCCCTCAAGCTCTTTTTCATGATCTCCTATCTCCAACGGCTCTAGCGTATCTACCGTCCACGCCATAGAACCGGACGCATCAAGAATCGTCGCAACGTCCACAGGGTTCTCACCGACATACCACGACTCCAGATTAACGTCAAAAGTCCTGCCATCGGTGTCTGCTTCCGTGGCAGTTTTATTCGTGTGGAGGCCGTAGCCGGTGTTATAATATGTCGTACCATCTGCAACCGTCAATGTATCCTGTTCAAGGTTATCAAATCCGGTTGATTGACCGTTTTTATCTTTGCCTATTACCCCACTGCCACTGCTGCTGGCAGCATATGTCGTTGGGTTAAACAAGCTTATAAGCGCATCAGAACCGAGCGCAGACACAAACAACGCTGCAGCCGATATTCCTGCGACCACTCTTTTTGCGATCTTATTCATAATCTGTACGCTCCTTTACAAGAAATTGGTCTATTATTGCCCCCCCCATTTTGGGCAAAATATATACTTGGTAAAATTGTAGCACAAATTATTAAAATATTCAAGATATAAGAAATAAAAAGGATTACTTATATCTGGAATTTGCTTTTTTCGGTGAAACGACGGCTTTACGGCGCGCCATGCCCCGAAGGACAAGGCATATTCCCGATGCCGCAACAAGCATGATTCCGAGAAGGATCAGCCTTCCAAGCCCTGTTCCTCCGGCAGCCGGAAGCCTGTGGATTTTTCCGTTGACGAAACGAACGGTATCTGCGCTGTCACCGTTAATATCGCCTGCAACCTGATTTTTTTCTGCACCGCCAAGCGTCAGGTTTTCACCGTCGGCATTTGTTGCGCGCAGCAGCACATAATTTTCTGTTTTGCTATCCGTTTCAGTAACAGTATATGACGTGTAAGGCGCAACGTCCGTAAACACCACCTTTTCACCGTGTTTCAAAGTAAAGCTGAAGGTGCTTTTACTGCCGTCCGTTGAACTTGGTTCAAGAACCTTATCCGCTTCTCCTTTTTTGCTTACGGTTATCTTTCGTTCGTCGTTTGGAATATCATTGTTAAATTCAAACTCCGCAATAAAGTTGAATTCGGTTGTATCATCAATACTGCTGACGACCTCTTTTTCTACGGTCAACTGACCAAGGCAGACATTCACAAACGGAATCACAGCCTTAGGGTCGGAAGAATCGCTTCCAAATCCTCCGCTTCCTGACGCTCCTCCTGACATATAGGCAAATGCTGCCGATACGTCCAGCTCGCCTGTCGGCACGTTCTCAGCATCAACTTTCCTTGCAGCATTGACGGTGAGTACTATTTCTTTCTCGCCTCGCAGCTTCATATTTTTAGCTTTTAAACCGTCCGTAACCTCGGAAACCGTAAAGTTGTATTGCATGCTGTCCTTATCAGCCGGTAATTTAACAACGGTCACCTCGCCAAAAATCTTTTCAAGAACTGATTCTACCGAAGTAGAAGGTTCATAGCCCACCATTACCGTGTAAGAGCCGTCACTGCTCGGGTCGCCGAACTCAGCCGACATTTTCAGGAAGCCTTCTTCGATTGCTTTTACCGTATCACCGTCAGGAGCGATTTTAAAGCTGAACTCATCGCCTGCTTTCCAGTTTCTGCCTACAAGAGTCTTTTGAACGCCAATTTCAAAGGACTTTGCCGTGTCCGAATAAACGTTTGTAAAGACTATGCCGGCTGTCAGATCATAGCCGTTAAATGTAGCTGTCAGATGACCCTTGTTGTCATCTTCAATAACCACTGTTACAGAGTAGGAGTAGATGTCCTTATCCGGAGCAATGCTTGTGCCGCCTGTATGATTTTTCTCCGTAACGGTAAAAACATACGTGCCCGTTTTTTTGAATTTGATATCTTCAAAAGATTCTGTGTGACCGGCAGTGCCGCTTTTAATGACAACTTCCTTATCTGACGGCATGTCAACACATGCGTCTGCCGCTGCCTCGCTGTCGCTGCCCGGCCACTCGGTACATTCGATTTCAAATACAAATTCATCGTTAGCAGCCCAGTTTCTTCCGGTTAGGATTTTAGTAAGCTTCGGCGTCCATGTATATATGGCATCATACGTATTCGTTATCGTCATGGTATGGTCGCTGCCGTCGGCATGTACCTCTGTCTTCCTTATCAGCTGCTTATGTCCGGCAGGAATTACGCTGCCGCCGCTTTCATCTCTTCTTATTCCGCCGGTATTGTCTACATACCACCATGAATATGCGCCGGACGACGGCTTTTTGCTGCGGTCTTTCCATTCGGTTTCATCTAGTACCTCCTGTACTGTTTTGCAGGTGGCAACCGGTTTTGACATATCTATTTCACCAAAGGACTCAGCCTTAAACAACTGCATATCTATCTCGTCAATGATTCCGTCCTCTTCCTCTGTACTGCTAACTTTACTTTCGGCATTTCTCAGAGTGATGTGCAGAAAATAATGCGAACCATCGTAGGTTATGCCGTTATATGACAGAACGCTGCTTTTTTTTGCTTCATCAGGAATGTCCTCGTAAATATCAAGCCAGTATTCCACAGGTATTGTCTGTGCAGTCCAAACGCCCTTCGTAATATCGCTTTCCGAAGGCGACTCTGCTCCGTCATGTTCGCTAGGGTCCCACTCCTCACCTGTTGTTGCATTAACATATTTCACGTCAAACGTGATATTGTCAAATATAAAAGCGGTAAATGGCAGACCTGTTCCATGATTATCATACGTAAACGTGTAAACCCAGCCTGTTTCCTCTGTGTTTTTCGGAGCATTAGGAGTGGAGACTGAAGCCTCTTCAAATCCGTATATCCGAAGCTTATCGGTCTTTATGGCTTCCTGCGTAACAGCCCCGTGACCGTCTATTTTTACCGTAAACTCATCGCTTCCAAGCCAGCCGCTTTCCCTGCCCGTAAAATTCTTCTGTATCTCGTACGAAGTGGTTTGAACGGCAGGAGCAGGCGCATAGGTATTGGTAAAGACAGGACTGCTGCCGGCGAAAATCTGCGAAACGCTGCCCTCTTTTGAGGTATCCCTATAAGTAATCGACGAAACCTCAGCCACAAGGTGTGAGTTTTCTTTATTTATATCTGCGCTCTCGTCTGTGCCTTCATTACGAACTCTATTAACGGTAATAGTAACCGTATATTCAAGCGGTGACTTAGCCAGCGTATTTACAGTGTCACTAGCAGTCGTAAAATCATTTTCTTTGATCGTAAAAGTATAAACTCCTGCCATAGGGAACGCTATGCCGTAGAATGAGGCGACAGTTCCACTCGTGCTGCCGTCAACAAGCAAAGCCTCGGATCTTTTCCTGTCTGCATATGTAAATTCATAATCCCTGTCGTTGATGTCTTTTGCGTTGTAGCTGTAAAATTCATCGCTATTTTTGACTCCTACAGTTTGTTTATTTCCTAATTTTCCTGAATCTTCTTGGAAATGAGCCGCAAACTCTTTTGCTGCTTCAATAGCTGTAGCATCACCATAACCTAGTATTCCATATTCTGTTGTATCAATTTTAATTCCGTTTGCATCGCTTACATTTTCCTTAGCCTGCTCTGAATCGAACTCATTTGAAATCGTAAAGGAAAATGCGTCGTCCGATTGCCATGCCCTGCCTTCAATTCGTTTTATGACATAAAAGTTGCTGTCCGCAGGAGCATTACCGACATTGAGCATTGCGTTATTGTTTTCATCAAATTTGTAAATTCCGTTTTCCTCATTCTCTTCAGCAGGATTATCTTCTGGATACACCACGTAAAATTCATTCAGGATGCGGTATCCGGCAGGAGGATACACCTCGCGGATAACATAACTCTTTTTAGGGTCAAGCCCGGGGAATGCAACACGTCCGTTGGATCTTGTGGTTGCAGAACCCACCTGATATTTTTTCAATTCCGCCGTAGCATCAGAATCGCCTTTTGAGCTTTTTTCTACAAGCTCCTTGATCTTATCATAAGTCACATCCCCTTGCAATTCATAACAACGGAAGGTTGCTCCTTGAAGGGCATTTTCTTCCTTTGATTCGTTATAATACTTGAAAATTTCAATCGTTCCTTGCTGCTTAGAATTTGTTATCGTAACCGTCGTGCTGTCCGAGCTGACATTACGGTCAAGAACTGCCTTGTAGACGGAGTCATTACCGAGGGAGTTCCACGTAATATCCTCACTCTTCAGCACTGACAAGTCCGGAATGTTTGAAAAGTTCTTAATCTCTACCTCTGCTATTGTTTCCAAAGCACTCAAAGGAGCCCTATACGCCTTGCCGATAAAGTCACTGTATTTGCCGGTTGAAAAATTAAAGTCATAGGTTTGCTTGTAGATGTAGTCCCCGTCGATATAATACTCTGCCGCAACATAGAAATTATCAACATGTTTTCCGTCAAACTGCTGTGGCAGATATTCATCTTCATACTGCCACGAAGTAATCGCTGACATTACACGATAGGTGTAGAAATGATCGTTGTTATCATCTGCCAGATGGCAATGTACCTCATAAGCAACTGCATCAGGGTGCGTATCGGCAGCCGAAACGTTCCATTCCTTTTTAAGCATAAGCGACTGCTTCATAATGGCATAATTGTAGCCGACATCAACCGCGCATACAGTCTGGGTTGCATTCTCCTGTTTGTTGCAAGTAATGATTTTGGGATCGACGCCTGTGCCGCCAACCACGATGTGCTGAACCTCTGTACCGGAGTAATCATTATTGTAGCTTTTATTGGCGTAATAGCCGTAGTACATTGAATTATCGCCCAAAGGAATCGCTTTTCGACTTCCAGTAGTCAGTCCATAGTTATTTGCAGGCTTAACCACCTGATACAGGTAATCTGTTCCATCAGTCGGGTCATATTCCAGCCCTGTAAATCTGTATAAACCGTCTCCTGTAGTTTTTCCTGTGTCGATAAGTTCATAAATATCTCCGGAAGAACTGAAATCTGCACCGGTAACCTCGGTTACTTTGTCATTTGTGCTGTCATACTTAACGTACGTTTTATCGGCATTATAAGCCGTATCCGCCGTTTTCTTATAAAGATTCAGAGTGACGCCGCTAAGCGCATAATCTCCTGCCTCTGTCATGTCATCAAAGGTCCTGTTATTGTCTGCGTCAAAAAATACTCTGCCGCTGAGAATAAAATGATTTGCCGGCGGGTCTGCGATTTCTATCATCTGTTCACCACTCTCAGATACCGCAGGCTTTGCAGGAATAAATGTCCAGAAATTGGCAATCGCATAGTCGGTAGTGGTCTGTGCGCTCACAACATTCTGCCAATGATAACCAGTAGTTGCATTTTCATTAGCTGTTTCCGGTCTAGTATATGATGTGGTGGGACTTTTTTGATAATTTTTATAGTACACGCCTGTACCGGCAGACTTACCGACAGGATAATTATCAGAACTGAGATAATCGATCATTTTTTGCTGTTCATCAGTCGGACTTGTGATCAGATTGCCTGATTTGTCAAAATATTCTATCACATTCGTGGTGTGACTGTGATCACCTATTCTGATTTCAGTGTGAGTATTAATGTAATCTGACTGACGTGCCGCATATTCTCCGCCATCGCTGCGCATATTATTATATGTCCAATAAGTTCCGCCACCCTTAAAGAAATCTTTTACCGCATTATTCATGCCTTGGTGGCTTATGTACGGATCATTTTTTAAATCAAGGGCAAGCGTCATTTCTCTTTCCGAAAAACCTGTAGAAGCCGCTGTTTCACCGTAATAAATCGCTGTATCATCGTAATAGATAACATTTTTTGTCAAATCATAAATTGACCCGACAGTATCCAATTGTTCGCCGTTTTTATCATAAATATGACTAAGTCTTGTAAATGTGATGCCTCCCTTTGCATACTCCATATCTATGATCGGAAAATGGATCTCTCCGGCCTTGGTTGTTACCGTAAAGGCAAGATCCTCTAGGTCATAACTGCCTTCAGGTATCACAGTTCCGGCTCCGTCTTTACCGTTCCAATAAAAATAATTGGTAGAATGAGGTGTCACCGCTCCCGATATTTCCACGGGAACAAACTTTTCCAACTTATTTTTAAATTCGAGACGCAGCGTCGCAGTTGTCGCTTCTTCCACATCAAAGGCGAAGTAACCGCCCTCTCCCGTATATGCACCCGGAATTTCTTTTCCTTCTATATCAATCGTACTTACAAAACGCAAATTTGTAGCAGGGTCAGGCTGAACAGCCTTCTCATACAATTCACCCTCTAACTGGTCGTCAGGATACTCCAGAAAAATGTAAAAGCTTTTGAGCATATCCGTATCCTTTGTGCCGGGATATTTATATGCTGCGCCCATTCGTCCGTAATTGTTGCTGTTATTAATATCCTTTACAGACGTATAAATAATCTCACCTGTCGCCGGGTCGTAAAGCCCCTTGTTATTGGAGAAAAAGTTGTATGTATAAGGCGTAGCGCCGTTAAACTGCATTTTATAGATATAACTGTCGGTAGTAAGAATGTAATACGAATCTTTAACTCCATAGCCGGTCGGACCCATTTCCAATGCAAGGTAGTCTGCATAAGTACGTCCGTGCTGTTTTTCACCGCTTTCATCGAATACTGTGATATCCAGTGCAGCTATCCAACCTTTTATGGAGTTTTTCCCGTACATATGCCCATTTTCCGATGACGGCATATCCATGTCATTTCTAGGAATAGCTACTCCTGTAGCTCCTGTCTTATCGTATGAGTAAAACTCAAAGGTGTACACGCCTGTTTCGGTAACGGTATATGTGTAAGGAACATATTCGTAATCTTTATTTGTATCATCATCATGATATTTTCCAATAAATTTGCCGTCTATCTTTTCCATCAAAAGCGCAGCATGTTCTACTCCCGGATTTTCTATAAAACCGGTCTTAACAAACCCCTCTTCCGTTTCTCCCGATGCCTTATCAGCCTCATATCTGATATCTATCGCATGTTTTACGCCGTTCAAATCTGTCATCACGACATCAACAGAGCCTTTGTCTTTTCCAGCAGTGCCGGAAACATTATAATCCATATCAATTCTTGAATCAGCCACACTTGAACCGATGCAGATAGTGTCGCCTTCAAATGCAAATACGTGAAAAATGGTTCTCCTTACCACGCCTCCGAACGTGTTGCCAACGCTCGCATAAAGAGGGCGTGGAGCTGTTAAATAAGCCGAATCATGTTCCCACCTGTACAAAAGCGTTTCATTCTTATACTCGTCGCTTTCTCCTGTTGCCTCTGCCTTTGCCACGGATGCATTCTTGAAAATGTCAAAAAATACCACTCCTGCAAACATTGGAATTATCATACAAATACAAATAAAAACCGCAAGAACTCTCTCTATCTTTTTATTCAGTCTAAATTTTCTCATAATATGTTCCTCCTCTATAAGAAAATTCGGTGCATAAAAATCTAACTTATATTATCAAAATTTCAAAAAATGTTCAACAAAAAACAATTACTTAAGTTATAAAAAATTATGAAATTATACATTTTTTGCTAAAAATCCCCAAAAATAATTGCTGTAGTTAACGTCAAAATCATGCCCTTGCAGCCGTTTCTTAAGGAAAAATTAACAGATTTTAATAATTTTTTAAGGATAAATCAAGAATATTTTAAAAAACCGATTTATGTTTTCTGATAATGTTAAATCAAATATAATAGCCAAGCAGGCTTAAAAAGAAAGAAGGAGCAAAAGATGAACAGCAAGCGCACTTTTAACGGTAGACCCTGCATAGCCGTCCTTTTCGGCGGCTGCTCGCCTGAGTACGAGGTTTCCCTACAGTCCGCATATGCGGTAATAAGCAGCATCGACACTGAAAAATACACGCCTGTCTTAATCGGAATAACAAAATGGGGCGACTGGTACAGATTTGACGGAGAACCGCAAAAAATCATAAACGATACGTGGTTCGAGCCTGACTGCTGCGAACCTGTCGCCGTCTCTCCTAACCGTTCTGAGCATATGCTGATATGTTTTAGTGACAGTGCCGCAAGTAACGGCGTTCCCGACAGGCGCGGCAGCTTCGGCGCAATTAAAAAAATCCCTGTTGACGCTGCTTTTCCGGTGCTTCACGGTAAGAACGGCGAGGACGGGACTGTGCAGGGAATATTTGAAACGGCAGGCATACCTGTTGCAGGCTGCGGCGTGCTTTCCTCGGCTCTCTGCATGGATAAAGTAAGAGCCCACAAACTTGCGGAAACCGCCGGCGTTTCCGTGCCGCTCTCCTTTGCCGCCGACAAAAGGACAAGCCCGGAAGAATTGTTTGCCTGTGCGGCAAAGACCGGCTACCCGTTGTTCGTAAAGCCTGTTAAAGCAGGCTCCTCCTTCGGGATAACGAAGGTATATGCGCCTGATGAGCTGCTTTCGGCAGTAAAGACAGCTTTTGAATATGACGACAGGGTGATCATCGAGGAAAACATAAACGGCTTCGAGGTAGGCTGCGCAATTATGGGAAGCAGCTCCCTGACTGTCGGAGAAGTCGATGAAATTGAGCTTGAGAACGGCTTTTTTGACTATACGGAAAAATATACTCTTAAAACATCTGCCATACACGTTCCTGCGAGAGTAGATGCGGCGACCGCCGAACGTATAAAACAGGCCGCCGTTACGGTTTATCTGGCTCTTGACTGCCGCGGCTTCGCAAGGGTTGACATGTTTTTGACGCCGTCCGGCGATATTGTTTTCAACGAGGTAAACACCGTTCCGGGATTTACGTCCCACAGCCGCTTTCCGAATATGCTTAAAGCCGTCGGAATGTCCTTTGAAGCCGTCGTGAACACAGCGATTGAAAACGCATTGAAGCAGGCGGATGAAAAATGAAAAAGGAAGAGATGACCGCCCGCGCATGGATCGAAATCGACAGAAAAAATCTTTCTGAAAACGTACGCCTGCTGCAAGGCCTTCTTCCCTGCGGCTGTCGGCTTATGCCAGCGGTAAAGGCAAATGCCTACGGCCACGGAGCGGTGCCTGTCGCAAGGGAGCTTAACCGGCTTGGCATAAGAGAGCTTTGCGTTGCCTCGGCTTCAGAGGGAGTCGAGCTGCGGAAAGCAGGCGTAAAGGGGGAAATTCTGGTTCTTGGATATACTCACCCCGATCTTTTTCCTCTCCTGCGAAGATACCGGCTTTCCCAGACGGTAATCGACGCTTCATATGCAGAGCTGTTGGGCTCTTACGGAAAGAAAGCAGATGTGCATATCAAAATCGACACCGGCATGCGCCGTTTGGGAGAGAGAAGCGAAAACGTAAAAAGGCTGTGCGAGCTTTTTTCCTGCAAAAGCTCTGCGGCGTGTAAAAATCTCAACGTAAAGGGCACATTTACTCATCTTTGCTGTGACGAAAGCAGATCTCCTGCTGACAAGGCCTTCACTTATTTGCAGGCAAGGAGATTTTATGAAGCCGTCAACATGCTTGAAAGTCACGGCGTAAGCTGCGGCAAAAAACATCTTCTTGCGAGCAGCGGACTTATCAATTACCCTGAAATCGGAGGAGACTACGTCCGTGCCGGAATAGCTCTTTACGGGGTTTTAAGTAGCCGGAATGAGTTAGAAGGCTGTCGCCTTGATCTGCGTCCCGTTCTTTCTGTCAAGGCACGGGTCGCAGCCGTCAAGGAGCTTTACGCAGGCGAGGGCGCAGGCTACGGACTGACGTACACGGCGGACGCAAAAAGAAAAATTGCGGTCGTGTCCGTCGGCTATGCAGACGGTATTCCCCGTTCTCTTTCAAACGGGTGCGGAAGGGTTTTGATAAATGGGAAGGCAGCTCCCATTGTCGGGCGTGTCTGCATGGATCAGCTGCTTGCGGACGTAACGGAAATTGAAGACGCAAAAAGCGGTGACATCGCCGTCCTGATAGGAAAATCAGGAGAAAGCGAAATCACCGCCTATGACCTTGCCGAAGCGTCTGCTTCAATAACCAACGAAGTCCTCAGCCGTCTCGGAAACCGCCTTGTCCGTTTTGTTGTTTAAGCTCTGCGCCCGCTGAACGAACAACAGCTGATTCAACAGTTTATTTTTTATTTGTTATTGACCGATGCCGTCAATCTCTGTTTCCTTCGATAAAATTACCCTTGCCAACATATTCAAAAGTAATTTTTTCCAGCTCCAACCCCGCTCTTGCGACGTAAAGCCTGAGTATGCTGAAGCGGCTGAAAAATTCTACCTTGCGCTCTATTGAGACGATTTCGCTGTTTGTCCCGTTGAAGGAGAAGGTTGCAACAGGTATTCCCGTACAGAAAAGAGTACACGGAATCTGCGCAACTCTGCTAAGCGGCGATTTTCCGTAAAGCTTTACTTTGTATATTCCTGTTTTTGCCACATCAAGAGGCAGGATATAGTTTGTGTCAGCTTTTGAATCCTGATAATCCAGCTTTATTTCAAGGCTTCCGTCAAGTACGGCATACTCCGCTCCTTCTACGTTCACGTCGCAGTCCTCCTGCGGTCTGTTTACGGTCTCAATAACGGTAGCGTCGCCGATAAGCCTCTTCATGGCTTCTGTCTTCATTGCAAAATTGCAGATATTCATTGCGCATCTCTGCAGCTCGCATCTTAAAATCCTGCCGTCCGCAAGCGCCTCCGCAGTATTGTCTCCGCCGGCATTTCTTGAACCGTCCGGACAAACCATATACAGGTCGTTCTGAGCCCTTGCCATCGCCGCAAAGTTTACAAGATCCTGCGGCTTGTTTCTTTCGTTGATAGCAGCCCACCAGTCGGTCATTACAATGCCCTTATAGCCCCAATCCTTGCGGAGTACCGTGGTGTTAAGGTCAAAGTTTCCTGCCGTCCACAGTCCGTTAAGGGAGCCGTAGGTCGTCATTATGGAATCCGCAAGTCCGGAGCGCACCGTCATTTCAAAGCCCTTAAGATAGATTTCCCTGAGCGCCCTTTCCGAAATTACCGAGTCGAGGAAATGTCTGCGGCGCTCCTGATTGTTTCCGCAGAAATGCTTTACCGTGCCTGTTACGTTATATCTGTGAAGTCCTCTTAAAACCGCGCTTGCCATGGAGCCGGTAAGATAAGGATCCTCGGAAAAGTATTCAAAGTTTCTTCCGTTAAGCGGGTGACGGTGAATGTTCATGCCCGGCCCCAGAAGGCACTCGACCTTGTTCGCTATCATCTCTCTTGCGGTGTATGAATAAAGCTCCTCCACAAGCTCATCGTTAAACGTACATGCAAGCATGGTTCCGTTTGGCAGACTGAAGGCTTTCATGCCGCTGTCGAGCCTCATGCCCGAAGGCCCGTCGTCGCAGCATACTGCCGGTATTCCCATCTCTTCAAGGTGAGGCGAAACTCCTCCGAACGCAGCCGCAGTTCCCGGAGTGACCCTCGAACTGCCCATGCCCTCTCCCCTTATTATACATGTGAGGTCGTCGTCGGTAAACTGCGCTGCAAAATCCCTCATGCCGACCTTGCCGTTCAAAACGTCGGCAAGTTTATAGTCAGTGTCAAAGCGCTGTGGAATTTCTTCCGGCATATATTCCGCTCTCCTTAATTCTTCGTCTGGCGTTTTGACATATGCGGCTCTGGTTGTCATCGTAAAGCCGCCGTTTCCGTCCTCCTTAGGCGTTAAAACATCAAAGTCTCTGACCGGATTTAACGCTCCAATCAATTGTTCTACAACTGTAGTTTTATGTAATTCAAAGCCTCCTGCCTTTTTTGCGCTTCTCACGTCACTGCCTGCGTAAAAGCTGTAAGAGCCTGCTTCCAGAACAAAGCAGGACTTGTTTCCGGTCAGTCCTTCATCGTCATACGATGCAAACGTACCGTAATCCGCCTCGATCGCCAGCGTTTGAGCTTCGCCGGGCTCAAGCTGCTTTGTCTTTGCATATGCAATAAGTACCCTGAGAGGCTTTCCAAGCACTCCCTGAGGCGCTTCGGCATATACCTGTACGACCTCCTTGCCTGCCATGCCGCCTGTGTTGGTCACCTTTACCGAGAGCTTTACCTTTTTGTTTTTCGTATCGTTTACAAACTCCGTGCTTTCGGTTTCAAACGAAGTATATGAAAGTCCGTATCCGAACGGATATTTTACCCTGTCCTTGGCGGCGGTTTCAAAATAACGGTAGCCGACATAGATATCCTCGCAGTAAAAATCGACGTCCGCATTGCCGAAATTGCTGTCTGAAGGGTAATCCTTAACGCTGCATGCGATAGTGTCCGAAAGCTTTCCGCACGGATTTACCTTGCCGACCAGCACGTCCGCCGTTCCCAGTCCTCCGAGCATTCCTCCCTGCCAAACATACATCACCGCATCGGGCGAGTATTTGTCAACAAAGCTCATGTCCATTATGCCGCCTACGTTAAGAAGCACCGTGACCGTCTTAAAATGCTTCCTTACTGTTTCGAGCATTCTTTCTTCCGTCTTTGTAAGCCTGTAGGAGCCCTCGGAGTCGCTTGCGTCTCTGTCTTCGCCTGCGGTTCTGCCGATAATCACAACGGCGGCGTCAGACTGCCTTGCGGCTTTTTCGGCGGTCTCATCTTCAAGCTCCATTTCCTCCTTCGACCAGCTTTCGTTTCCCCAGCCTTCTTCGTCGTCAGCGGCGTTTGCCTTTTCCCATTCGGCATATACCTGTGCAAGCTCCTCGTTCACGGTTACGGCGCCGCTTTCTCTGAGCCCCTCCGGAATGGATATTACCTTTGAAACGTTTACCATTCCGCCTGAGCCGGTTCCGCTCTTATAGTAGCTGTTCTGTATTCTTCCGAATACCGACACCCTGCTTCCCTTCTTCAACGGCAATGCGCCGTTTTTGTTTTCGAGCAGGACGCAGCCCTCTGCTATGGCCTGTCTTGCCGTCCTTTCATAGTCCTTCCAGTCAAGTTTGTAAACTGCCATTTTTATGTCTCCTCATGTAATAATATAATATTTCCCAGATACATAAACACGTACCTTGATAACTTTGTTCAGTCGGCTCAGTAAAGCCCATGGTATAATTGCTTTTTGCTTCTTATATTTTTCAGTTCGGGTTCGCAACCGAAGTCATCTGTACGATAACGTCCACCACGGTTTCCTCACTGTATTCCGAATTTGTTATATAGGCGTAGTAGCCGCCGTAGATCAAATAGCTTAGCGCAACATTTCTCCTGACGTCGTTTTTATACTCAGGTCTTAGTCTGTATACCAAATCCTTTATGCTCTTTTCAATCATAGCAGGCAAAGCGCTGCTCCTGCTGTCGGCAAACAGGGTGTATATTATTTTCCTCTTTGAAGCATATGCCCTGAACATTTCCTTTGTAAATGAAGCAGGGTCGTCAAAAACGTCCTCCGCATTGCCCATTGAATCAATAATGCTCTCCGTCAGCTCACGTTCAAGCCGCTCCGACAAATCGTAAATATCCTTGAAATGCACGTAAAAGGTCGATTTGTTTATTCCTGCTTTTTTGCAAAGCTCGGTTACCGTAAGCTTTTCAAGCGGTTTTTCCGCTCTCAATTCCATAAAAGCACTGACAATCTTTTGTCTGCTTCTCTGCTTCCTAGTGTCCATTTCAGCCGGTCCTTATAAGAGATTTTTCACCAAGGCAGGCACTTTTCCGACACTTGTCTTAAATTGTCGGCTGACTTTTCCCTGTCTGTCCTATATAGTTATAGTATAAATAAAAAAGCTCTTGGAGGCAACATGGACTTTTACAATTTTTATACCGGAAAAGAATTTGAAGCATATGAATATCTTGGCGCGCACACCTACTTCGGAGGAGTCACCTTCCGAACCTTTGCCCCTGCCGCAACGCATGTGTCCCTGATTGGGGATTTCAACGGCTGGCAGGAAATGCCGATGAACAAAGTCCATGACGGCAATTTCTGGGAAATAAGCGTCAACGGCATCATGGCAGGCAGCCTCTATAAGTACAGGATCCACAAGCGCGACGGCTGTTTTACCGACCATGCCGACCCTTACGGCTACTACGCCGAGCTGCGGCCTGCAACCGCCTCAATCATATATGACATAAAAGCATATCAGTTTAACGACTCCGAATGGATGGCCGAGAGACGGAAGCTCTTTGGTGGCCCAATCAACATATACGAGGTTCACCTAGGCTCATGGAAAAGGAAGAAACCCGAAGTCGCTGCTTCATGTTCGGACGGCTCTGCGGCAGGTTCGGACAACTCTACTTTAGGTTCGGACAGTTCTGCGGCAGGTTCGGGCAGCTTTAGTTCAGGTTCGGACAGTTCTCAGACAGAAGGCGGCGAGACCTCTGTCTATGACACAGAACCGTACTCCTACGATGAGCTTGCGCAGCTCCTTATACCGTACCTGAAGGAAAACGGCTATAACTTCCTTGAGATAATGCCGATCAATGAATATCCGTGCGACGAATCATGGGGATATCAGTCTACAGGATATTTCAGTCCGACCTCAAGGTACGGTGAGCCGGATGCACTTCGCCGCCTGATAGATGCCTGCCACAGAGAAAACATTGCCGTGATCCTTGACTTCATTCCGGTACACTTTGCTGTAAACGACTACGGTCTAAAAGAATATGACGGAACGCCTCTTTTTGAATATCCAAACAACGCCGTAGGCTATAACGAGTGGGGAAGCTGTAATTTTATGCACTCACGCGGCGAAACCTGCAGCTTTTTACAGTCGGCAGCGAACTTCTGGCTGAGCGAATATCACTTTGACGGCCTTAGAATGGACGCGGTCGGAAATCTAATCTACTGGCAGGGCAATCCCTCCAGAGGCGAAAACAAGTCTGCGATACAGTTTTTACAGGTAATGAACAGCGGACTTAAAGCAAGGCACCCTGACGCTCTTCTTTTTGCAGAAGACTCTTCCTCAAGAGAAAAAACAACCGCCCCTGTTTTTGCGGGCGGTCTTGGATTCGACTTCAAGTGGGATTTAGGGTGGATGCACGACACTCTTGCTTTCTTTCAGGCAGCGCCTAAGTACAGGAGCAGCATGTACCACAAGCTCACCTTCTCAATGATGTATTTTTATAACGAACACTATATTCTACCGCTGTCTCATGACGAGGTGGTTCACGGCAAGGCAACCATAGTCCAAAAGATGAGCGACCTCTATGAAGGCAAGTTCAGACAGGCTAGAGCATTTTATATGTATATGTATGCGCACCCCGGCAAAAAGCTTAATTTCATGGGCAACGAAATCGGTCAGCTAAGGGAATGGGACGAGAAACGGGAACAGGATTGGGATATGCTTAAATATCCTATGCATGACTCCTTCCGACATTTTATGGCTGAACTGAATCACCTCTATCTTGGCAAGCCTGCTCTTTACGGGTCTGACTACGATAACGAAGGCTTTGAATGGGTTGACTGTCATCAAGAGTCGCGTTGCATTTATGTTTTCCTGAGAAAATGCGGAGGTCAGAAAATACTCTGCGTGTTTAACTTCTCTGATTGGGAGCATGAATATCAGCTGTATCTAAATTCCAATACATATGAAAAGAAGACCGTGCTGAAGCCTCTCCTTCACAGCGATTGGGAAAAATTCAGCGGAAAAGTAAAATTCAATGACGCTGCCATTGAATACAGCGATGGAATCACGCTTAAGCTGCCTGCGTTCTCGGCACAGTTTTTTGGACTTGCGGCGGAATAAAGACACCGAATTTTCGCATGTGTCCTCTTTTTTATTTTCTTTAAAAACACTTTTGATTTCTATTCTTCCAAGGAGCGGTAAATAATAGTGTCCCCTGTCTGGATCCTTGTTCCGTCAGTAGGCACTATTACCGCGCCGCTGCGGATAAAAACAACAATATCTATGCCGAATTTATTTTCCGATTCTATAACCGTTTTATCTTTAAACGGACTTGTCTCTTCAACCGTTATGCTGACCGTGCCTTTTGCACTGCCTCTCGGCTTGCTCTGATTTTGAAGTCTCGTGTACTGCTCTACGAATCCGGCTGAAATTATACCTGTCGGAATTGCCACTACGCCTACGCCCAAGAAGGATATGACTATCGCCATTATCTGCCCTAAAAACGTAACCGGATATATATCGCCGTAACCTACGGTAAGTATTGTAGAGGTACTCCACCATATTCCTGAAAAGGCGTTGCTGAAAACCTCCGGCTGAATCTCATGTTCAGCACTGTACATGCAAAGCGATGACGCCATCATCAGCACCAAAATAATAAAGATTGACGAAATAAGCTGGTTCTTTTTTTCTATTAAAACCGAAGTAATGACGTTTATGGAATCATAGTAGGCATTTATCCTGAAAAGATGAAGTATCCTGACTACCCTGAGCATTCTGAATGCGATAAATCCGCTGAGGAAGAAAAACGGAAGTATCGTGCATAAATCCACTATGCCGTCAAAGGAAACAAGGAACCTGAGCACTGCCTTTATCCTGCTCTTTTTAGGATAAAGGAATTCGGCGGTCCATATTCTTAGCAGGTACTCAATCCCGAAAATAACAATCGTTACGGTTTCGATTGCACGAAGCGCCGTTATATATTTTTCCGCCCAAGCAAACGTCTCGATAAAAAGAACCGCTATGTTGGCGACAATTGCCGCAACGATAAACAAATCGAACGCACGGCTTGCCCAATCGCCCCTTTTGCCGATTTGAATTATATCGAACACTCTTTTCTTTTTTTCACTTATGCTTGTTTTCATTACGATACCTGCGTGCTTAAAACCCGATTAATACCGCTGTATATCCGTATTTACAGGGTTTGTTTCAGTAATTTAATTTTCCCTTGTGTCCGGTGTATGCGCATCTCCCGTATTTACAATTTTAATCCCAACTCTGCAATACGGTCTGCCTGCATTTTAAAAGCTGCCGTTTACTTCGTCTCTTACCGTGCCTCTCAGTCTGTTCATTCGCGAATCCAGCTCGGCGCTGAGGACGGAACAGCTGTAAAGTTCCTCCGCCATTTCCTCGGTAAAATCAAAATCCTTTTTATATCTCAGCTGATGCTCAAGGCTTGCCCAGAAATCCATCGCTATGGTTCTGAGCTGAACCTCTACCTTCATAATTCGTTTTTCATGCGCCAGAAAGATCGGGACGGTTACAATCAGATGCAGACTTCTGTAGCCGTTGCTTTTCGGGTTTGCAATATAGTCCTTTTTCTCAATCAGTACAATATCGTCCTGCTTTAAAAGAGCTTCCGCCATAATGTAGACGTCATTTATAAACGAACATATTACTCTTATTCCTGCGATATCAGCAAGATTTTTTTCAATTGAATCCACCGAAAGAGGCAGATTTCTTCTTTCAAGCTTTTCCTTTATGCTTAGCGGTGATTTCAGCCTTGTCTTTATGCTGCTTATCGGATTACGGTCATGCTGAAGCGAAAATTCTTCGTTAAGAACATTGAGCTTTGTTTCGACTTCCATAATCGCACATCTGTAATAAGCCATGAGCCTCGCATACTTTTCAGCCTGCTGACGCACTTCTTCCCCAAGCAGTATTTTTATGGGACTGTCCTGATTTATTTCAGGCATTACCTCGTCTTTTTCGTACATTGTAAATTCTCCCGGAATTTTTATTTATTTAATATTCCAGCAATTTCTTCCTTGGAAATGACTCCGACGGAGCGGTTTGTTTCCTCGCCGTTTTTCACTACTACGAGAGTAGGGAAAAATCTTATGTTATATTTCATAACCAAGTCAACGTTTTCATCGGAATTGATCTTTCCAACCTTTACCTCGTCGTTTTCCTCTGCAAATTCGTCTAAAATAGGTGAAAGCATTTTGCACGGTCCGCACCAATCCGCCCAAAAATCCAAGATAACCGGCTTATCGCTTTTTTCCACCTCTTCCTGAAAATTTTCAGCTGTAACTGTAACTACTGACATTTTTATACCTCCGAATAACTGCACTTTTGCGTGCAGAAAGCATTTTTGAAATCCAGCCTGCGCAAAGAATTTCACTGCAATTATTTTTCCTTAAAACCGTGCAATCATACAGCTAGTTTTCTTCATAAACGTATATTACCATATTTTGTCTTAAATTTCATCATTATCCGTTAAAGGATTATAAAATTTTACACCGAAGCGGTAAACCGTATTTTTGCTTTTAATATGTACCTTTACTTTTGTTTTGGGCATCTTTGTAATTTTTTTTCCAAAAAAATAAGGTATTTTTTTAATTCAATAACCTCGCCCTTTGCGGACGGGCATGACAGCAAATATTCCATACGTTTGATTTTTTCGGCATTTTTACGGTTGATTATGATATCGCCTATGAAAAACAATACGGCAAGTATGGCAGCAACGATTGCAATATACTTCACATCGGAAAAAGATGCACCGCTTTTGACCATTGCGAAAATTATAAATGCCGAGCCAACGGCAATAATAATCGCAACCGAAGTACCTAAACTGCTTTTGGAATATCCAATGGGTCCAATTTTTTCATAATGTCTCCCTTTTAAATTATGGCAGTATTGCATTTATGCAGTTATGCAGTATTCCTTCAGCGTGCGGCAGTTGTCCCTAAGCTTCTCGTTCCTGTCCTTGTTTAACGGTTGCCAAGCGACATAAACAATTTATTACCGCCAGAGATTCCCTACTCGTTTAAAGTACTAAGCCATTCATTAAATTTCGCTAAAAATTCATCCTCCGCAAGACTGACTTTTTTCGAGGCATCGGAAGAAGACAGAAGTCCGTCCCTGTATATTTCAAATATAGTGTGAAAACGACCCGAAACCTCACCTAGTTCTAACCCCTTCGCCATTCCTGAAGCCTCTCCGAGTTCTAAGCCTTTTGCCATTCCTGAAGCCTCTCCTGCCTCAATTCCGTCCTCATAGCCGTCCTTGTAGATTACCTCTTTATACTTTTCTTCGTTAAATTCCGTCAAACACATTTCCCTTACCTCCCGTCGGTGCCGGCTCAGAAATTCTTC
>CANRAZ010000006.1 GCA_947628705.1 uncultured Lachnospiraceae bacterium
GAAGGTAATTTAAGATCAGAAAGAGGACTCATAAGGAAAAACAGGAAAAGTGCCAACGAGTACTTGACACAAACTGTGGAAGGGTATTGATTGACTTTTGACCGTTAATTGTATACAATTAGCTAGGATAAACTCTTGGAGGGGGAAACACGGATGAACGATGTCGGTGAGAACAAAAACGAAAAGTTTCCGCTTAGAGACAAGGTCTTTAACCGTTTAAGAGATGACATTCTGTCAGGAAAATATAAGGTGAATGAAGAACTAAAGGAAGTTGCTATCGGAAAAACTCTAGGGGTGAGCAGGACACCCGTAAGGGAAGCGCTCAGACAGCTCGAACTTGAAGGACTGGTTACTATCATTCCAAACAAGGGAGCTTATGTTAAGGGAATTACCAAAGAGGATATTCACGATATTTTCGTTATCAGAACCTATCTTGAGGGCCTGTGTGCAAAATGGGCGTGCAGACATGCCGACGAGGAGGATTTAAACACGCTGGATGAGATAATATGTCTTGCCGAGTTTAATGCCGCAAAGGAGCGTTATGAGCAGATGGCGGAGCTTGACTCAAAATTTCATCAGACCCTTTACAACGCCTGCGGAAGCAAAATGCTGAGACACATACTCCGTGATTTTCACCAGTACGTTGAAAGCGTAAGGAAGCAGACGCTTTCTCGTTCTGAGAGGGCTTGCGCGGCGATAGAAGAGCATAAGGCTATTTTAGAAGCCATAAAAAACAGGGATGAAGAGCTTGCTGAGAAGCTTTCATGCGAGCATATTAAGGCTACCATGGCAAATCTAAGGACAAGAGGGCTTCTGGAGTAATTTGAGGAATACCTGCGGAACATGCAAAAAAAATTGTCAGAATAAGCGTTGTCATTTTTTTGACACCTGTTAAAAATATTAGCGTAATGATAACCTTAATTTATCCTGATTTTCATGTTCTTTAATTCACTTATTCACACCGCAGGCCTTTTTTATAAATAAGACTAAAAAAGTCTGTTTTGGATATAATTAACAGTGAAAGGCGGGCTTGGAGCCTCCTTGCGGCAGGGAGCCGGTTTTTCAGAGAAAATTAATTTAAAGGAGCTGTTGATTATGTTGATGCCAAGCATTTTTACCGGAGATTTATTTGACGATTTTTTCGAGCCACGTTATTATGCGCGTAATAACACCAATCTGATGAAAACAGATGTAAGGGAAACGGAGCAGGGCTATGAACTTTATGTGGATTTGCCGGGAGTAAAAAAGGATGAGCTGAAAGCGGAACTAAAGAACGGATATTTAACTGTCAGCGCAACTACAAATCAAAATAACGACCAGAAGGATGAAAACGGAAAGTATATACGCCGTGAAAGATACAGCGGAACATTCAGCCGCAATTTCTATGTCGGAGAAAATATAACGCAGGATGAAATTAAAGCAAAATTTGAAAACGGAACATTGATACTGAATGTACCGAAAAAAGAGCAGAGTCAGGTCTCCGACGAAAGAAAGTATATTTCCATTGAATAAAATGATACGGATTTGTTAAAAAAATAATTTCTGAATATACTAAGGATATTACGTTTAATCGAATACTAAAATGATTTATCTGCAGGAAAATACTGTGGTACTGTGAGTCCTGAGGCATGGCCGGTAATGACGGTCCGGAAGACAGGGCAGCAGATATCGCAGTATTTCTTTGCTTGCAATAAAATTTCTCCGGTGGCAAAACAGAATAATTTGTGTTAGAATTACCTGTAAATACTTTTTCTGTCAATCGGAGGGCGTAAGATTGAAAACCATAGCTGTAATTGATGATGATATACATATTGGAAACATGGTAGAAGAGGTGCTTGTAAAAGAAGGCTACAAAGTGATAAGGGCTTATTCCGGAACGGAGGCGGTTCTGCTTCTTTCCGTGAACAGTCCCGACCTTATTCTGCTTGATTTAATGCTGCCGGGACTGTCGGGTGAGGAAGTACTCTCGAAGATAAAAAAGATTCCGGTAATCGTTGTCAGCGCCAAGGCGGACGTGGACAGTAAGGTTGGTCTGCTTTTAGGAGGCGCCGCCGATTACATTACCAAGCCGTTTAATACTAAGGAGCTTCTGGCGCGCATTGCCGCTAATCTTAGAAAGTTTGAAATGCAGGAAGAAAACAGGCTTTATGCCGGAAACCTTAAGCTGGATTTAAACACTCACGAGGCCTTTATTGCAGACGAACAGCTTCATTTAACAAGAACAGAATTTGCGATCCTTAAAATACTTATGAAAAATCCTGCGCAGGTGATTCCAAAGTCAGTAATGCTTGACAGGATCTCAGAAGACACTCCGGATTGTACGGAAAGCTCCCTTAAGGTGCACATATATAATTTAAGGCAGAAGCTGCGTGACGCAGGCGGCAAGGAATATATTGAAGCAGTGTGGGGAATCGGATTTAAGCTTATCGTTTAATAAAACAGCGGCAATTATTATGAATTTTTTCAAGCCGGATTTATTGCAGGTTTTTTATTTTAACTTTTTTTTAACTGTTTCCTTTACTGCTTTCTTAACCGTATCGGTATAGAATACGGTAAAAAGCATGGGAAAACCGTGCAGTAAAGGAGAAAAAATATGGAGTATATACTTACAACAAATTCTCTCGGGAAAAAATACAGACATTTTCATGCTCTTGACAATATTTCTCTACATGTGCCTAAAGGCTCAATATACGGTCTTGTAGGGAAGAACGGAGCAGGCAAGACGACATTGATCAGGGTGGTATGCGGCTTACAGGAGCCAAGTACAGGGGAATACTGCCTTTGTTCCGTGAAAAACACCGATGCAGGTATTTCAAAAGCAAGAAGAAGAGTGAGCGCACTTGTAGAAACTCCGGCGCTTTACCTTGATATGAACGCTTACGATAATCTCAAGCAGCAGTGCCTTATATTAGGCGTACCTTCCTTTGATGAGATACCCCAGATAATTAAATTTGTAGGTCTTGAGGGTGCGAAGAAGAAAACGGTCAGGAATTATTCACTTGGCATGAAGCAGAGGCTTGGAATCGCAATTGCAATGATTGGGAATCCTGATTTTATCTTGCTTGATGAGCCGATAAACGGTCTTGACCCTCAGGGAATCATTGAAGTCCGGGAGCTTATATTGAAGCTGAACCGTGAAAGACAGGTTACGGTTCTTGTTTCAAGCCACATTTTAGATGAGCTCTCTAAAATTGCAACGCACTACGGTTTTTTAAACGGAGGACATCTTGTTAAAGAGACAAGCGCCGAGGAAATTAATTTGGCATGCAGAAAATGCGCGGTTGTTACGGTAAGCGACGTCAAGGGATTGGCGCTTGTTTTGGACGAAATGAAAATTGAATATGAAGTCGTTTCTGACACCGAAGCCAAGATTTATGAGGAACCGAATATCACGACACTTGTTACCGGGCTTTTAAAGCACAACTGCGAACTGATTTCGTATCAGCAGAAGAATGAGAGCCTTGAGAATTACTTTATCAATCTGATAGGAGGTGTGCAAAATGAGTAATTTATTACACGCAGGCCTTCACAGATATCTTAAAAGCAAGCTGTTCTGGCTGGCAGTCGCAGTAACCGCCATATCCTCATATTTATGGGGATATTGGTGCAGAGAAGCGTATTTTGAGGATATGATCTATTTTGTTCAGTTCATGATTTTTGCGGTTTTGTTCAGCCTTGAAGTCGGAAGAGAGTTTGACGAGGGCGTATTTCGCAACAAGATTGTGGGCGGACACTCTAAGAGCAGAATTTATATATCGGAAATGATTCTTGCAGCTGAGGCAACATGCTTGATGTTTTTTATCAGCTCGGTCGTTTTTGCGGTTTTAAATCCGCATGTCATATCTATAATTCCGGCAGAAATCATAATAAAAGTATATATAAATTCTTTAACCGCGAATATAATCTGTTCGGTAATGATTGTTGCCATTAGCTGTATTCTGCAGAGAAGAATAATCGCGGTTACTGTCTGCTCGCTGCTGTTATGCCTATGTCTATACTCGCTTAGCGGCTCTGTTTATTGGCTCACGGAGCCTAGGTTCTATGAAGTGGATGCCGAAAGCGTTTACGATAATCTTGGAGAGAACGGCACATTAAGCGATGCCGCTATAGAAGACCTGCATTCTTTTGATGATGGAACCGTTATAAAAAAACTTGAAAACGGCAACTATCTTGTTGAAAGTCCGCTTTATCGCAATAAATTATATACGGCTTTTGAATATTGTAACGGCTATTTAAATCCGTTTTCCAATATGGTAATGAACTGCGATATGCTGTATACCTGCTTCGGGGATAGCATATTGTCCGAATATCAGCAGGATGGAAATACTTATTATGAGACGTTAAAGCCGTATTATGAAAGCGACGCCATGAAAGAAAATTTATTAAATAAACGACTGCTTGCCGCGCCGTTTTTAATTGTGGCATATTCCGGAATCGGGCTTGCGGTTTATAAAAGACGGAATTTTAGATAGAGAGCCCAAAATGGAAAACTGTAAATGGAAGGGGAGCCTCAAATGGAACTGCTGCTTATGCTTGCTGTGACCATACTGCTTTTTATTGTGTGTTGTCTGCTTATTAAGGTTGTTATGCTTAGAAAAGCCTGCGTTGACATTGCGGATTCTTTTGTAAAACATATTGAAACGGAGACGAATACGCTGATTGATGTCCCGACAAGGGATAAAAAAGCCGTATATCTGGCAAATACTGTAAATGTACAGTTGAAAAAACTGATGCAGCAGAGGCGGAAATATCAGGACGGTGACAGGGAACTGAAAGAAGCTGTTACTGCGATATCGCATGACCTAAGGACTCCTCTTACGGCAATATTCGGCTATCTTAATCTTCTTGAAGAGGAGGAAAAATCAGATAATGCCGCAAGATATATTTCATACATCAACGAGAGGACGCAGGCGCTTAAGCAGCTTACGGAGGAACTTTTCCGCTTCTCAGTCATAATGGCAACAGATGATGAAATGACAATGGAAGAGGTGGACTTAAACGGAGCATTGGAAGAAAGCGTTGCTTCCTTTTATGCTTCGCTTATAGAGAAAAAAATAACTCCGGTCATAAGATTACCTGAAAAAAGAGTTTTGTGCAGCGCAAATAAAGACGCACTGTCAAGAGTTTTCGGGAACATTATAAACAATGCTTTGAAATACAGTGACGGCGACCTTGAAATTGTTCTGGAAGAAAACGGAACCGTCACTTTTTCAAATGCCGCCTCCGGACTTGACGAGGTTTTGGTTGGAAAGCTTTTTGACCGTTTTTTCACGGTTGAGGCGGCAAGGAGTTCAACGGGATTGGGACTGACGATTGCAAAGACGCTTGTTGAACAGATGGGAGGAGAGATAGATGCGGCGTATGGCAAAGGAAGGTTAAGCATACGCATCAAATTTAATGCTGAACAGGGCGGCGGATATGTACATTGATTTAGCGAGGCTGCAGTTTGCAGTCCGCTTCTGATTTTTTTGCGGAATACCTTGCTTTTGCACATGCTGTTTACATTAGACGGTATCAGGCGTTATGTGCTTTTGCGACAGCTTTTTGTTAATCCGTGCGAGCGGCGTGTTAGGAGTTTTGGCTTAGCTTATCCCATTCCTCCATTACCTCAAGCAGCCGCAGGTTAAGAGAGTCCTGTTCTTCCGTAAGCTTGGAAAGCTCATAGGCATTTGTCGCAATAGCGGGATTAAGCAGTTCTTTATCAATTTCGGATATCCTGTTTTCCAGTCTTTCAATTTCATCTTCGCATTTCTTTATTGAGGCGGCTTGCTTTCTTTTAGCTGCCTCAATTTCTTTTTGTCTTGCCCAGTCAAGCTTGTTTTCAGAGATTTTTTTGCTTTCATGGGTTTCGGTGAGGTTTTTAAAGACGGCTGCCTCTACGGTGTCCTTTTTGGAAAGGTAATAATCGTAATCGCCGTCATATGGCACAAACCTGTTATGTGTCAGCTCAAGAACAGCGGTAGCGGTCTTGTTTATGAAATATCTGTCATGGGAAACATAAAGAACCGTTCCCTCATAGGAATTAATCGCTTCCTCAAGGATCTCCTTACTGTCGATATCAAGATGATTGGTCGGTTCGTCAAGCATGAGGAAGTTTGAATCCGAAAGAATAAGCTTTGCAAGCGAAACGCGTCCCTTTTCACCGCCGCTAAGGTCTTTTATAAGCTTAAACACATCATCGCCCGTAAAGAGAAAGGCGGCAAGAGTGTTTCGTATCGCCGTGTTGTCCATGTCAGGGTAAGCATCATGTATTTCATCAAAAACGGTTTTATCAGGGTCAAGCATCTGCTGCTCCTGATCGTAGTAACCTGCATAAACCTTTGCGCCGAAGCTGAAGCTTCCGGAATCGGCAGGAGTCATGCCTCTCAGGATTTTCAGGAGAGTGGTTTTGCCTGTTCCGTTCGCTCCGATTATTGCAACCTTCTGACCGCGTTTGATAAGGTAGGAAAAATCCTCAAAAAGCAGGCTGCTTCCATACGATTTTGAAAGATTTTTTACGGTAAGGACGTCGTTTCCGCTCATAACGACCGGAACAAGCTTAAAATTCATTTTTGCAGCGTCACCGGAGGGCTTATCAAGCCTTTCGATTTTATCAAGCATTTTTTCACGGCTCTCGGCACGCTTGACGGATTTTTCCCTGTTAAATGATTTAAGCTTTGCAATTACCTCTTCCTGATGCCTGATTTCTTCCTGCTGTTTATAGTAAGCGTTGAGCTCAGCCTTGCGGATAATAGCTTTTTTCTCCGCATATGAATCGTAATTGCCGGGATAAACGCGGCAGCAGGCATTTTCGATTTCTATGATTTTAGTGGCGACCCTGTTTATAAAATATCTGTCATGGGCGATTATAAAAACCGCGCCGCTGTAATTTGACAAAAAGCCTTCAAGCCAGCCGATAGACGGCAGATCAAGGTGATTGGTCGGCTCATCAAGAAGGATAATGTCAGGCTTTGAGACTAAAAGCTTGGCAAGAGCCACTCTTGTTTTCTGTCCTCCGGAGAGATGGGAAACCTGCTTGCTGAAATCGTCTTCACAGAAGCCAAGGCCTTTAAGAACGCCTGTAATTTCGCTTTTTACCGCGTAACCGTTAGCACGCTCATAAAGGTGGCTTGCATCGGTATATTCCTTCATAAGAGCTTTAAGAGCCTCTTCATCTGCAAACTGCATTTTTTTCTCAAGCTCACGCATTTTATTTTCGAGAGAGAGCACGTCCTCCTTTGTTGTCATCAGCTCGTCATAAATGCTTTTTTCTGCGGAAAAATCCTGATGCTGCGCAAGATAACCGATTTTAGCATCCTTGGCAAGCGTTACTTCGCCGCTGTCAGGGCTCAGTTCTCCTGCAATTATTTTAAAAAGCGTGGATTTGCCTGCGCCGTTTATGCCGATAAGGGCTGCTTTTTCATTGTTTTCTATGTGAAAAGATATGTTTTTAAGTATTTCTTCAATACCGAAGCTTTTGCTTACCTGTGAAACCTGAAGTATCATAATGTCTCCGTTTCGTTTTTTGGGGTATTGGAATTGCATTGATCCTAAATTACAAAACCGATATCTGCTTTATAACACGAAAAAAAAATATTGTCAATGCCCGACAGGCAGGGGTTAAATTAGTTTATTGAAAGAAAAACAATAAATAATTATTGAAAAACGATAAAAATATATTGACATTCATCAAATGAGCTGTTATACTGCATACCAATAAATAAAACCGGTGCGTCGGCGCGCAGAAAGAAGGAAAAAATGCAGAACAGCGGCAAACAAAGTGAAAAGAAGGCTACGGAGCAGGAAATTAAGGACAAGGAAAAAAGACTTGCTTTATTGACGAAGTACATTCTGGACTTTATGTTTTTTGCAGGAATTATTGTAACGGCTACCCTGCCTGTCAGCTTAAAACTGATTGGAAAATACCTTTATCCGAAAGTATCAAGCCATTACGAGGAAGCGGTTATAATTTATTTTGTTCTTGGAGTATCAGCCTGCATACTGCTTAGAGAGCTTCGTAAGATTTTCGGAACGGTGCTTGAGGAAAATTGCTTTGTCAGAGAAAATGTTGCCAGCCTTAAAAAGATGGGGAAATGGAGTTTTTTTATTGCGCTTGTATCACTTGTAAGATGTATTGCATATATGACTGTTACGATGGCAGTAATCGTCCTTGTGTTTATTATTGCAGGCTTATTCAGCAGAGTGCTTTCCTATGTTTTTGAACAGGCGGTCAGCTATAAGGAAGAAAACGACCTTACCGTTTGACCCTTTGTACGGCGTAAAGTAAAAAATAACGGATTAATTTTTATCCGTGTTAAACGGATTTTATAAAATAACAGAAACAAAAAACGGAGAAAATAAATGAAAATTATTGTTAATCTGGACGTAATGATGGCAAAGCGCAAGATATCCCTGACAGACCTTGCAAATCAGGTCGATATTACCTTGGCGAATCTGTCAATTTTAAAAAACAACAAGGCAAAGGCAGTGCGTTTTTCAACCCTTGCGGCAATATGCAGGGCGCTTGACTGCCAGCCGGGAGATATTCTTGAATTTTCGGACGGAGACGAAGAGGAGGCATAACCGTGAAGGATCTTAACGAAATTAATGAAAACGGCGAATGGATGAAGGCCGGAGAACAGCCTGCGCTCGTAAATGAGAATGCAGGTTACGTTGGAAAATACAGTGACGCAAGCACAAAAGAGACAAGGCTTATGAAGGATAATTGCATATTCTTTGCTTCTGCGGCGTTGATTTATGCGGTATTTTATGTGCTGTGCATGTATGAAAACGGTTCGGGAATAACCTTTCCGTTTTTTGTGAGCGGAACGGTCCTGCTTTTATGTTTGTATCTTTCAAAGCTTGAAAACAGGCTGAAAAAGGGCAGCATCTTTTATATAGCCGCAATGCTTCTGCTTGGCGTATCTACCTTCTGCACCGATGATGCAAGATTAATTTTCTTTAACAAGCTTGGAATCTTTCTTTTGATGATGAGTCTGCTTTTAAAACAGTTTTTTAACACATCAGAATGGAAAATTGAAAAGTACTTTATCAGCATATGCAGCGCTGTTGCTTCAAGCATAAATGAGCTTGGACGTCCCGTAAGCGATTTGAGAGAGCTGAAGGCAAAAAAGGGGATAGTGATTAACAGAACGGTTAAATATGCGGTGCTTGGCGCATTGCTGGCAGTTCCGATGCTTTTAATTGTAATTATGCTTCTTTCAAGCGCAGACGCGCTTTTTCGCCAGTTTGCCGAGAAGCTGCTTGAAGGTTTGCAGCTTGGAAATATTGTCAGAATAGGTAGCCGCATCGTAGCCGTATTTTTTGCGACCTATGCGCTGACCGCGTTTTTCTGTAAAAAAAGCCTGAACGAAGAGGTACGCGACAGAAAACACGGCGAGCCTGTGCTTGCAATTACCGTAACCTCGCTTTTAACCTTGATTTATCTTTTGTTCAGTATCATTCAGATCGCAGGACTTTTTATGGGCAAAATGCAGCTCCCGGAAAATTATACATATGCAATGTATGCAAGGGAGGGCTTTTTCCAGCTTCTTGCGGTAAGCCTGATTAACCTTGTGATCGTGCTTGCATGCATGACCTTCTTTAAAGAGAGCCTGTGTTTGAAGGCGGTGCTTGCGGTAATGTCCGGCTGTACCTTTATTATGATTGCTTCGAGCGCTTTAAGAATGATTATTTACATCAGATTCTATTACCTGACTGCCCTTCGCATTTTAGTGCTTTGGGCTCTGGCAGCGCTTACGGTCGTTTTTATCGGAGTCGTAATAAGCATTTTCAAGGAGAGGTTCCCGCTGTTCCGATACAGTGTTGCGGCAGTTACGGTTTTATATATCGCGCTGTCGTTTGCCCATCCTGATTACATTATTGCAAAGGTCAACATTGCCAATTCTGCATATGGCGGCTCCGCATATAATTCAGAAAAATTTTCGGGGAGCGGTGAAAAAAATAATTCAAGAGACGCCATATTTGCCGAGGGCTTCTTCCTCGCCGAACATCCTTACGACGACTTTTACTATCTCGGAGAGCTGTGTGCGGACGCGGCGCCTGCACTGGTTCCGTACATGAAGGAGCTGGGCTATGACACCGCGGCTTTTGAAGAAGATGACGCCGTGGAATTTGCCATAGAAAAAAATAAAAAGCATGTGTATCAGAGTGAGGAGGGCGGATTTGGATATTACTGGATGGAAAGTCTTCAGGAAAGGACAAGGAACTTCGGAATAAGAACCTTTAATGTTTCAAGATATTCCGCAATGAAGAAATTATCATAAAAAACTTGACAGAAGACGAATATTGTGCCATGCTTTTACTGACGTCCCGTCTGTAAATTTTATTGCAGGCGTGACAACGGAAAAAAGTAAAACAGGAGAAGGATTTATGAAAAAGAGAAAAATACTGTCATTTATAATCGCGGCGGTTTTGTGCGTGATGCTGCTTGCAGGCTGCGGAGACAGTTCAAAGACCGAAGGAAACGCTAACGGAGATAATTCGGCAGGCAGTACGCTGACTCCCACAGGCGGTAACGGTGAAAACGGCAGCAACGATAAAAACGACGGCAAGGATGACGGCAAGGATGATAATAAAGACGGTGATAAAGAACAGCTTGCTGCCGATGACGGCGTAATGCGCAGTGATTTGACGGCTGCGGATTATGCAAAGGAGATGGGAGTAGGCATTAACCTTGGCAACACCTTTGAAAGCTATTGGGCGGATGAAAACAATGAAACCACAGGAGCTCAGGTAATAGGAAGAGACACTCCTTACAGCTATGAAACCTGCTGGGGAGCGGTATACACCTCGCCGGACGCTGTTAAAGGAATGAAGGATGCAGGCTTTAACACCGTGAGAATACCCGTTTATTGGGGAAATATGATGGAAAATGACGGAACATATACGATAAGCGAGGAGTATTTTGACAGAATCCAAAAGGTAATCAATTATTGCAGGGACAACGGCCTGTACGTGGTAATAAACATTCATCATTACGATGAATTCCTGATAAAAAACAAGCCTAAAGAGGACGTGCTTGAAATTACGGAAAGCCTGTGGACGCAGATCGCAGAACGCTACAAGGATTATTCGGATTATCTTGTATTTGAAGGCTTTAACGAGAATCTCGGTTCGCACCGAGACGAGGACAATTTTTCGGAAGCCGAGATCTATGATTATGTAAATGAGATGAACCAGACGTTTGTTAATGCCGTACGTGCCACAGGCGGAAATAATGCCGAAAGAGTTCTTATAGCCTCCGGTTATTGGACGAATATTGACAACACGACAAAGGATTTGTTTAAAATGCCTGAGGACAGCGCAGAGGACAAATTAATGGTTTCAGTCCATTACATAGATAACGTCTGCTATTGGAGTAATAAAATAGGCGGAACTTATTGGGAGGATTACAGCAAGTCTCAGTGTGAGCTTCTTAAGAAAGCGTTTACGGACAAGGGTATTCCTTTGTTTGTAGGCGAGTGTACGGCAATTTATCAAGCGGATAGATTTGCAGGCGACGCCGAATACGTTGAGTCGTCGGACTGCCTTGAGTATATCCTCGGCATGGCTGTCGATTACGGCTTTGTGCCTGTGCTTTGGGATACAAACGACAATTTCTATTCCAGAACGGACAATAAGATAAAGACAGAAAGCGATCAGGAGGTTATTACAAAAATAGCGGCTAAAATCGCTGAAAATTAAAAACATGAAATACGAAGCAGGTTCAGCCGGCGGTGTAAACCGCCGGCTGTGCTTAACAGTATATATTTATTTGTCTTAAAGTGAATCGGAGAGGCGTTATGGAAAAAATAACAGATGCTGCCGGTGCGGCTATTGTTGACAGGTACACTGTAAACGAGTGTTTTGTTCCCGGCATTTTGCTTATGGAGCATGCCGCAGAGGCAGTTGCGGAAAAAATAAAAATAAGGCACGGAAAAGATGAAAAAATTTTGTGCGTTGCGGGAAAAGGCAACAACGGCGGCGACGCAGCCGCTGTGTGCAGGCTGATGCGTGACGACGGCTACAGCGCCGAGTGCATCGTTGTGACCGATGATCCCGACAAAATTTCCGCCAATCTGTCGGTACAGCTTAAAGCCTTGGAAGGCCTTGAGACAGGCTATTCTTATTTTAGCGGCTTTAAAGAAGTCTGCAAAGAACGCCTTAAGGAGTATGATGTAATTGTAGACGGCATTTTCGGCACCGGTTTAAACAAAGCTCCGGACGGGATTTATAAGGAGGCCGTTGACTATATCAATACGCAGAGAAAATGCGGAGCCGTTGTTTACGCGGTTGATATTCCGAGCGGTGCAGACGCATCGTCAGGACAGACATTCGGAAGCTGCGTAAAAGCTGACTGTACCGTAACCTTTGGCTTAAGAAAATCCGGACAGCTTTTATATCCGGGCAGGGAAATCTGCGGAGAGCTTGCGGTTTGTGAAATAGGCTTTTCCAAAAAGGCGCTTGAGCTTGAAGAAATTAAGGGACACATATTTGACTGTCTTTCAAAGGAAAGCGCGCGCGAGCTTTTGCCGGCACGTTTTGCGGACTCAAATAAAGGAAGCTATGGGAAGGTATTGATTGCTGCAGGCTCGGAGAATATGCCCGGAGCGTGTATTCTTGCGGCTAAGACCGTGTTAAGGTGCGGCTGCGGCTATGTCTCGGTCAGCTCTGTACCTTCGGTGCTTGATCTGGTGGCGTCGGCAGTGCCGGAGGCGGTGTTAGCGCCCATGCCTGAAAATGCTCCTGCACTGCTCAGAGAGGCTGAAGCCGATCCGGTGGCAAAAGGATTAAATAAGTCCGCCAGTGAGAAGGCGGCTTCAGAAGGGCGCATGATCGATTTGACCGGTTACAGCGCATGTCTTGCAGGTCCGGGGCTTGGCAGGTCTGAAAGAAGCCGCAGGATTACTGAAGAACTGCTTGATTCCAATTTAAAAATTAAGGGAATCGTGTACGATGCGGACGCAATAAACATAATTGCAGAAAAAATGGACGGATTGGGTTTGAAGGAGGTTGCGGAAAGAATCGGTTTTATTGAGAAGAATACTCCTGAGAATTCTGTATTCACTCCGCACAAAAAAGAGCTGTCGAGACTGCTCGGCATACCGATGGAAGGTCTTGGCTGCCTGTTTGAAACGGCTAAAATGCTTTCTGCTTCTTCAAAGAGGATATTTGTCCTGAAGGACGCTGCAACGATTGTTGCAGGACGCGGCAGGCTGTTCATTAATACCACAGGCAACAACGGGATGAGTACAGCCGGAGCAGGAGATGTTCTCGGAGGAATCATAGTTTCGTTCATCGCACAGGGCTGTGAGGTTTATGAAGCCGCTTGCCTTGGGGTTTTCATACACGGAACTGCAGGAGATGCGGCGAAGGAAGGCTTGAGCGAGTACGGCGTAATGGCAGGCGATATCTCGGACTGTGCGGCAAGAGTTATTAAAGAAATGCTTTAAAAAAGATTTTATAAAAGGATAAAAATGTATATCGTAAAATAAAAATGTACACAATATGGATATAAACTTCAGTTCAGGCAAGCGGTACATAACTGTTTGCCGAAGACTGCGGTAATTCAGTTGAAAGGGTTTGTATCTATATGACAATCAAACGCGGCGATATTTACTATGCCGACCTCAGACCCGTAGTTGGCTCGGAGCAGGGCGGCATCAGACCGGTACTTATTATACAGAACGATACAGGCAATCTGCACAGCCCGACTGTTATATGTGCAGCTATTACATCGCAGCTGAAAAAGGCTCAGCTTCCCACTCATGTTGCAATTCGTGCTTTTGATAGTGGAATTATTAAGGATAGTGTGATATTATTAGAGCAGGTGAGAACTATAGACAAGTCAAGACTGAAGGAAAAGGTTTGTCATCTTGACAGTGAAACGCTCAGAGACATAGACCACGCATTACAGATAAGTCTTGCCATATGATTTGTTTTTACCGAAGCATAATGAAAAAGGTACATTATTAAGCGGAAAGGAATAACATGGACGAGTTTCCCAAACAGGGGTTCACAGAGAAATTAAGGAAATTACTGAAAAGAGAAGAGGTTAAAGACGAAGAGGTCCTTGTAGTAGTTGACGAGCTGAAAAATCAGGGAGTTATCGAAGAGGACGAGGCCGAGATGATTTCAAACGTTATGGAGCTGTCAGACACGCTTGCAGGCGACATAATGACGCACAGAACAAAAATCGTGGCAATTTCCGCCGACGAAGAGGTTGAAGACGCGCTCAGGTTTATGCTTGACGAAAACTTCACAAGATATCCCATATACAGCGAGAGCATAGACAATATCGTCGGCATTCTGTACTTAAAAGACGTCATGATTGAATTCGTGAACGGAGAGAAGAGCAAAAAGGTTTCACAGGTGGCAAGAGAGCCTCTTTACGTGCCTGAGTCAATGCCTTTAGACGCCTTATTTGAGGAGCTTAGAAATAAAAGGACCCATCTTGCGGTCGTAATAGACGAGTACGGTCAGACGGCAGGAATAGCAAGCATGGAGGATATAATCGAAGAGCTTTTTGGAGAAATACTGGATGAGTACGATGAGGAGGAAAATCCGATAGGAGTAAAAAAGGGCGACAAATTTTTTATTTCGCCGGACACGCGGCTGGATGAAGTGGAGGAGCTTCTTAATATCAAAATAAAAGACGAGGACATGGATAATTTTGATACTCTTAACGGTCTTTTGGTTTCCCTTTTAGGCCATATTCCGGAGGCAGGCGAAACCTCTGAAACGGATTACTGCGGATACAGGTTTAAAATTGTTTCTAAGGAAGGAAGGGTAATTGACGAGGTTACTGCGGAAAAGCTTGAGGAAACAGGGGAAAAACAGTAAAAAGGCTTTTGAAAAGAAATGTTTCATAGAGAATAAAATTTTCTGCGGAGCGCAGGATAGAACATTGGGCAACAAAAAACGGAAGCAAGGGGGAGCTTCCGTTTTTTGGATTACCAATAGTATTGATACTATATGTATAAATAGGGTGGGAGTAGAAAGTAATAATACTTTCTATGCTTATAATAAACGCAAATTGTGTACAAAATGTGTTTATTCTATTAAAAAGAAGTAACGAATTTATTAAGATCGGTCGATTTTGGGGTAAAATCATATAAAAGCCGGATAAAAACTAAGGAAAATCAAGGTTGGAGATAATGAAGATAACCATACTGTGCGTCGGAAAAATCAAGGAAAGCTTTTACAGGGAAGCTCTTGAGGAATATATTAAAAGAATGTCACGTTACGCAAAAATTGAAATAGAGGAGGTCGCCGACGAAAAAACTCCTGATAATGCTTCTGACGCACAGGAAAAGTCCGTTAAGGAAAGGGAAGCAGAGCGTCTTTTGGCAAAGTGGAAAGAGGACAGCTACACTTTTGTGCTTGCGATCAACGGAAAACAGTTTTCCTCGGAGGCGTTTGCAGAAAAAATCGAACAGCTCGGAACCTATGGCACAAGCAGCATACAGTTTGTGATCGGCGGCTCTTTAGGACTTGATGAAAAAATAATAAGCAGGGCAGACTGCCTGATAAGCTTTTCCAAAATGACTTTTCCTCATCAGCTGATGAGGGTGGTGCTTATGGAGCAGATTTACAGAGCCTACAGGATTATAAAAAATGAGCCGTACCACAAGTAGCAGGAGTTTTCGCCGGCAAAGAGAGAAAGCTTCAGCCGTGGCGTACCGTCTTATCAATTTCTTCCTCGTCAGGTTCCTCAAACCTTGCTTCGAATTTTGCCGCAAGGTTTGCGTCTACGAAATAGGCTTTTTCGGTTCCGGCTTCAACGGCTTTGTTGCGCCTGTACAAAAATTCCTGCCACGTTTCACTGTCAACAGCGATATAATGAAGCTCGCATTCAATATTTCTTGATGCGTAGAATAGCTTTGTATTGTTTCTGTCTCTTTTAGTCCAGAATCCCCAATCAAGAACGACATTAATTTCATTTTTCAAAATTTCAAGAGATTTTTCTAAAAGGTAGTTCTTTGTCTTTTCGGCATATTCGTCGTGTCTTTCGCCTGTGTGCTGGCCGAAAAGCGAGAGCATGATTTCGTCAACGGAAAGAAGAACAGCTTTGCCCCCGTCGCAGAGCCGTTTGGCGTAGGCGCTTTTTCCGCTGCATATTTTACCGCAAATAAGAATAACCTTTGACATTGAAATTCTCCTGAAGCTGTGTTATTTTGTTCCGAAAATTCTGTCGCCTGCATCTCCAAGTCCCGGACATATGTAAGCGTCTTTGTTGAGTTCCCTGTCAAGCTGACCGATGTAGATTTGAATGTCAGGGTGTGCTTCTGAAAGCCTTTTGAGCCCTTCCGGCGCTGCAATTATACACATGAATTTTATTTTTCTGCCTCCGTGCCGTTTTATAAAATCCACGGCGCTTACGGCGGAGCCTCCGGTTGCAAGCATAGGGTCGGTAACAACGATTACACGTTCTTCGATAGGATCGGGCAGCTTGCAGTAATATTCATGCGGTTCATGCGTGACTTCATCTCTGTAAAGACCGATATGACCGACCTTTGCGGAAGGAACGAGCGCAAGGATCCCGTTGGTCATTCCAAGTCCGGCGCGCAGAATCGGTACGACTGCAAGTTTCCTTCCGGCTATTACAGGAGCCATGCATTTTTCGATAGGAGTTTCAATTTCCTCCTCTTTTAACGGCAGATCCCTGAGTGCCTCATAGCCCATCAGCATTGCGATTTCATTTACAAGCGAGCGGAATTCATTCGTTCCTGTGTTTTTGTCCCTCAGTCTGGTAATTTTATGTTTAAGCAGGGGATGGTTCATAATAATAACATTTTCACCGTAGGCATCCATCGTTTTCTCTCCTTACATATAAAGCTTTTTTGTTTGGATATTATCATTATACCTGCAACGCGGAGCTTATACAAGACAAATTTCTCTTGTCATAATCACCGCGCTGATGTAAAATTCAACTAAGCATGGAAATTCGGGAGGACATGATGCGTTTCAGACCGTGTATCGACATACATAACGGAAGGGTAAAGCAGATAGTGGGAGGAAGCCTGACGGACGCAGGAGATTATGCAAAGGAGAACTTTGTGTCGTCGTACGATGCTTCATGGTATGCAGGCTACTACAGACATGCAGGGCTTACGGGAGGTCATGTTATTCTTCTTAATTCCAAAGACAGTCCTTATTTTGAGGAAACAAAAGCGCAGGCATTGTCCGCGCTTAACAGCTTCAGAGGCGGACTTATGGCCGGCGGCGGAATCACGCCGGAAAATGCATCGGAGTTTCTGGATGCAGGCGCATCTCATGTAATCGTTACCTCTTATGTCTTTAAGGACGGAAGGATTCATCGGGACAGGCTTAAGGAGATAAAAGAAGAGGTTGGAAAAGAAAGGCTTGTTTTAGACCTGTCGTGCAGAAAAAAAGACGGAAAGTACTATGTTGTAACGGACAGGTGGCAGAGCTTCACTGACACCGAGGTTAATGAAGAACTGCTTGGAGCGCTGTCGGAGAGCTGCGATGAATTCCTCGTGCATGCTGTGGATTCCGAAGGCAAATCGTCAGGGATTGAAAAGGAACTCGTGCCGCTGCTTGCAAAGTCCGAGCTTCCTGTGACATATGCAGGCGGAGTCGGAAGCTTCGACGATCTTGAACTGTTAAGAAAACTGGGACAGGGCAGGGTCGATGTGACAATAGGAAGCGCTCTCAGCATATTCGGAGGGAATATGGATTATAAAAGGGTTTTGGATTTTTTTCGGGAAACAGACTGAGCCGTAGAAATGAGGCTTGCCGTAATCAGCGTTTTCGCCGGAATAAAAAAAACGGATCATTGCATCGTGCGATATTTGTCGGTAAGATCGTCAATGTTTGAATGTACCCTTGTAAGAATCGGAGAACCGTATCTGTAACGCTTTCCCTTTGATTCCATATAGTTTATGGCGAGCATAAATGTCGGTTCGTCAAAATTTGTAAGAAACTTGTTGTTGATGTTTTGTATTATTACCTCTGTAGGGAGGGTTTCATCGGTACACATCTCCGAGAATATTGTATCAAAGGACTGAAAAACAATTTCCTCCTGTTTGTTGAATACGGGAGAAATCGTCTGCACGTTGAAAACATAGAGATAGACTCTCAGCCAGCTGTTGCCTTGACCGAGCCATTCGTAAAGAGAGTTGTATTTAACTGTCATTGAATAGACCTCGCTTGCCCATTCAAGAGACATATACGTGCCTGAGGATATTGTCTGGATGTCCTGCGGCGTAAGGTTAAGGCTGTATTTTTTGTTGAACTTTGAAATGATTTTTTTCCTGCCGCCTTCACGCTTCGGGAGGTCATAAGGGTTGCTAACGTTAAGGTCTTGGCTTACCCTGCCGAAACGTCTTCTTGGGGCTGTACTGTAGCCGGAATACTTGCTCTGTGAAAAAGAGTTATAATAGGGATTTTCGGAATTCTGCCCCTGTTGTCCGTTGTTTTTTCTCGCGAATCTTGAGCAGAATATCCATATAAGGAATATCATGGAATAAGGCGATAAGAGTGAAAAAATTATGGCAAGGAGCAGGGAAATAAATACAATGGCGGAAACCGGCATGTTGTAATTATTCTGAGCTTTACGTTTGTTAAAATAAATCGTCAACACTATGAAAAAGAAGAAAAACATCGTTATATTACGTACAGCGCAGATATATTATCAGCGAACCTTATCTGGCTGAGTCCTCCTTTCCCATAAACTTAACCCTTAGTATACAGTAATTCAGCAATATTTTCAATTAAAGTATTGTAATTTGTTATAATTAGTGTTAAATTTAGGTAGTATTTTTATATCAGAAATTCAGAAAAACACTGTGACAGCTTGCGCTGCCAAGCAGAGCCGCAGGTAAAAATGGAGGAACGGAAAATGATTGACATCAGATTTCTGCGTGAAAACCCGGATGTTGTAAAGCAGAATATTAAGAATAAATTTCAGGAGCATAAGCTCCCTTTGGTCGATGAGGTTATTGAGCTTGACAAGGAGTCCAGAGCCGTAAAGCAGGAGGCTGACAATCTGCGTTCCGACAGAAATAAATTCAGCAAGCAGATTGGAGCATTAATGGCTCAGGGAAAGAAAGACGAAGCTGAGCAGATGAAGCAGAAGGTCAAGGAATCAGGGGACAGGCTTACCGAGCTTGAAGCAAAGGAAGCAGAGCTTCAGGAAAAGGTTAAGAAAATCATGATGGTTATTCCTAACATCATTGACCCAAGCGTTCCAATCGGAAAAGACGACAGTGAGAACGTTGAAATTGAAAAATTCGGCGAACCGCTTGTGCCTGATTTTGAAATCCCATACCATACCGACATAATGGAAAGCTTTAACGGAATCGACCTTGATTCTGCAAGAAGAGTTGCCGGAAACGGATTTTATTACCTCATGGGAGACATTGCAAGGCTCCATTCCGCAGTCATTTCGTATGCCCGTGATTTTATGATAAACAGAGGCTTTACTTACTGCGTGCCTCCTTTTATGATAAGGAGCGACGTGGTTACGGGGGTTATGAGCTTTTCGGAAATGGAATCTATGATGTACAAGATTGAGGGTGAGGATCTGTATTTAATCGGTACAAGCGAACACTCAATGATCGGGAAATTTATAGACCAGATTATCAGCGAGGACGAGCTTCCTTATACTCTTACAAGCTATTCTCCTTGCTTCAGAAAGGAAAAGGGCGCTCACGGAATTGAGGAGAGAGGCGTTTACAGAATACATCAGTTTGAAAAGCAGGAGATGATCGTTGTCTGTAAGCCTGAGGACAGCATGAAATGGTATGACAGGCTTTGGCAGAATACGGTTGATTTGTTCCGTTCTCTTGATATTCCTGTCCGCACGCTTGAGTGCTGCTCGGGCGATCTTGCAGACCTCAAGGTGAAAAGCTGTGACGTTGAGGCATGGTCTCCGAGGCAGAAGAAGTACTTTGAAGTCGGGAGCTGCTCAAATCTTGGCGATGCACAGGCAAGAAGACTTAAGATACGTGTAGTCGGAGAGGGAGGAAAGTACTTTGCGCACACGCTGAACAATACCGTGGTCGCTCCTCCGCGTATGCTTATAGCTTTCCTTGAAAACAATCTTTGCGAGGACGGAAGCGTAAAAATCCCTGCTGCGCTCCAGCCTTACATGGGCGGAATGACAAGGATTGAAAAGAAAAAGTAAATTCAGCAGATTTAACAAAGCTTTTTGCAGTTATTTTTGTGGAAAATTGCCTTTGACGCAGAAAATATAAAAGAATATAATGACAGTACAACGTGTAGCACTCAATGCGTAATTCCGGTTGAGCGCTACACGTTTTTTTTGCGAAGATTTCTTCAAAACCGTTTTTTTGAAGAATCGGAATCTTTGGTTAAAATAATGCTTATTTGAAAGGAAGGAAAGATGGAAGCGGAAGGAAATCAAATCCTGAGAGATGAGAGTGTTGGAAAGCTTATGAGGCGCTATTCAATCCCATGCATAATTTCGCTGTTGACAGGAGCGCTTTACAATATTGTAGACCAGATATTTATTGCGAATGCTTCTTATCTGGGCTCTTACGGTAATGCCGCTAACACGGTTGTATTCCCTTTAACCGTTATCGCTCTTGCGATAGCCGTTATGATTGGAGACGGCTGCTGCGCATTTGTCAGCTTGTGTCTTGGAAGCCGGAAGCCGGCCGATGCAGAGAACAGCGTAGGGAATTCGGTCGTGCTTACAGTGGTTTCAAGCATATTGTTATGTGCGGTTTACCTTGTATTTGCAGACGGGATAATATCCATGTTCGGAGGGACTGTAAATGCAGAAACATTTAAGTATTCTAAGGAGTACTTTTTCTGGATATCGCTCGGCGTACCATTTTATATGTTCGGGCAGGCAATGAATCCTGTAATACGTGCGGACGGCAGCCCAAGGTATGCAATGATTTCAACGCTTGTCGGAGCGGCGGCAAATATAATTCTGGACCCTGTGATGATCTTTGGTCTTAAATGGGGCATGACGGGAGCAGCAGTTGCAACCGTAATAGGTCAGGTAATTACCGCCATGTTTGCCGTGCGGTATCTTTTTCATATGCGGCTGCTTCGGCTGTCTGTGAAAAATTTTGCACTGAAATTTTCTATAATCAGGAAAACGCTGGCGCTCGGAATATGCAGCTTTTTATCACAGGTATCGCTGGTTGCCGCGATGGCGGCTATAAACAATATGATAAGGAAATACGGAGCGCTTGACGAAGTGTTTGGCAAAGAAGAATATGCGCAGATACCAATGGCCGTGGTGGGAATCGTAATGAAGTTTTTCCAGATCGTTATTTCGGTAGTAGTCGGAATGGCAGCAGGCTGTATTCCGATTGTAGGATATAATATGGGAGCAGGGCTTAAAAACAGGGTGAAGAAGCTTTTTTCAATGCTTCTGACTGCGGAGGCTCTTGTTGGGGCTACAGCATTTATAGCCGTTGAGTTTCTTCCAAAACAGCTTATATCCGTTTTTGGAGCGGCAAACGAAAGCGTTTACTACACTGAGTTTGCAGTTAAAGCTTTCAGAATATATCTTTGTATGATAGTTTTTGCCTGTGTTAATAAAGCGGCTTTTATTTTTCTTCAGGCAATGGGAAAAGCAGTGGCTTCAACATTCCTGTCTATGATACGTGAAATTGTTTTCGGCGTCGGCTTTGCGCTTATTCTGCCTGCCTTCTTCGGTTTGGACGGGGTATTATACTCAATGCCGGTTTCAGATTTCCTGACGCTTATTGTTTCTGTGATAATAATAGCAATAACCTATAAGGAGCTTTCGGACGAAAAGAATAACGGACGGGAGGGCAGTGCAGAAAAGAAAAAGGATATAACTGGAAATATTTTCAGGGAAAAAACCGTACTGAGATAATCTGTCTGTAATTGACGGAAAATTGTAGTCAAAATAAATTATATGGCGCACAAAGGATCAATAACTGTAAATAAAGCAAGGGCTTTTACTGAGGCAAATCAGCAAAAGCCCTTTATTTATTGCTTTATTATGATGATTTTTTAGAATTTTCCTGCATCTGAGGCTTCCTGAACAGCAACAGCAACAGCAACGGTCATACCGACCATCGGGTTATTGCCGGCGCCGATAAGTCCCATCATCTCAACGTGAGCAGGAACAGATGAAGAGCCTGCAAACTGTGCGTCAGAGTGCATACGTCCGAGAGTATCTGTCATACCGTAGGAAGCAGGGCCTGCCGCCATGTTGTCCGGATGGAGAGTACGTCCGGTACCGCCGCCTGAAGCAACTGAGAAGTATTTCTTGCCCTGTTCGATACATTCCTTCTTGTAGGTGCCTGCAACAGGGTGCTGGAATCTTGTAGGGTTCGTAGAGTTGCCTGTTATGGAAACATCAACGCCTTCCTTGTGCATGATGGCAACGCCCTCGCAAACATCGTTTGCTCCGTAGCAGTTAACCTTTGCACGAAGTCCTGTTGAGTAGGATTTTCTGAACACTTCCTTAACTGTGTTTGTGTAAGGGTCATATTCTGTTTCTACATAAGTGAAACCGTTAATTCTTGAAATAATCTGCGCAGCGTCCTTGCCGAGACCGTTAAGGATTACTCTTAAAGGCTCCTTACGTACTTTGTTTGCTTTTTCTGCGATACCGATAGCGCCCTCAGCAGCGGCAAAAGACTCGTGGCCTGCAAGGAAGCAGAAGCATTTGGTATCTTCTTCAAGGAGCATTTTTCCAAGGTTGCCGTGTCCAAGACCAACCTTACGTGTGTCTGCAACAGAACCCGGTATACAGAAAGCCTGAAGCCCCTCGCCGATAGCGGCGGCAGCGTCAGCGGCTCTTCTTGCGCCTTTCTTGATTGCAATGGCAGCACCTGTTATGTAAGCCCAGCACGCATTCTCAAAGCAGATTGGCTGTATGCCTTTAACCTGAGCATAAACATCAAGTCCGGCGTCCTTCGTAATCTTTTCAGCTTCTTCAAGTGAAGCGATTCCATAGCTGTTTAAAACAGAATTGATTTTGTCAATTCTTCTTTCATAAGACTCAAATAATGCCATGTTCGTTTACCTCCTTATTTAATTTCCTCATCAGTTCTAGGGTCGATAATCTTAACGGCATCGGCAACACGTCCGTACTGTCCGCAAGCCTTTTCGTAAGCCGTGTTAGGATCGTCGCCCTTCTTGATGAAATCTGTCATTTTTCCAAGAGATACGAACTTGTATCCGATAATTTCGTTATCAGCGTCAAGAGCAATGCCTGTAACATAGCCTTCAGCCATTTCAAGATAACGAGGCCCCTTCTGGAGAGTACCGTACATTGTACCGACCTGACTTCTAAGTCCCTTTCCGAGGTCTTCAAGACCTGCACCGATTGCAAGACCGTCTTCAGAGAACGCGCTCTGTGAACGTCCGTAAGCGATCTGGAGGAAAAGCTCACGCATTGCTGTGTTGATGGCATCGCAGACAAGGTCGGTATTAAGCGCTTCAAGAACTGTAAGTCCAGGGAGGATTTCAGCTGCCATGGCTGCCGAATGGGTCATGCCTGAACATCCGATCGTCTCAACAAGAGCTTCCTGAATTATACCTTCCTTAATGTTCAGGGAAAGCTTGCAGGCTCCCTGCTGAGGAGCGCACCAGCCGATACCGTGTGTAAAACCGGAAATATCCTGTACATATTTGGACTTGACCCATTTTGCTTCTTCCGGAATAGGAGCACATCCATGATGTACGCCCTGGGCTACTGTACACATTTTTTCTACTTCCTGAGAAATAACCATACTAAATAACTCCTTTCAATCTTTTGGTCAAACCTGTTCGGGAAAGAGGAAATTTCCCGTACAGCTTTTTTAATTATAATACATGTAAATCTAAAATACCATAATAAAATGGCAGAATTTTGCAAAAATGTGAAATTTTGTTGAACTTAAAAAATCGTATGGATATGTAGTCAAATATATGATAAAATGACCGTGAATACATGTATGGAGCAGGCATGATTATGAAAAATAAAAATAAAACAGGCAATGCTGACGGTAAGGGTTTAAATAAAAAGCAGACTTTCTTTGAGGAGTATGAAGCCGAGCTTGGTGAAGAAAGTTTTGAGGAACTTTCAGAGGCTGAAAAAAGGATGCTGTCATCAGGTTCCGTTTCTTATGAGGAAAAAGAGAGCTTTGACGAGGGCGATGAAGAAGAGTTTTACGACGGATTGGATTATTTTGAAGAGAATTTTGCAAAGCCTGACACTGATAAAGAAAAACAAAAGGAAAGCGAAAAATCTGCCTTTGAGAGAGACATGGACAGGTTTCTGGCTATGGATTTTGAAGAGTTCTTTTCTAAAACCCCGAAAAAAGAAAAAAAGCCGACCGCAGCCGATATGCAGGAGATTGTGCCTGATTTGAAGGCTGATGCCGGTAAAAATAAAGATGAGAATGAAAATTCTTCCGTGTTTGATGATGAAAGACCGACAGATGCCGTTTTTTCGGAAAAAATTGTACAATCAGCTGATGAAACTGCTCCCGATTTAAGCGCTGCGCCTGAAAATCCAGAGGCCTCCTCGGCGAGATCAGATGCTTTTGAGGGCGTAATGCAGGAAGCCGTCCGTTTGGATGCGGTAAATTCAGAGCCGGCTAATTCATATTTTGCAGATTCAGAGCCGACAGGTTCGGATTTTGCAGATTCAAAGTCAGCAGATTCAGATTTTGCAGATTCAGAACCGGCAGATTCGGATTTGGCAGATGCGATGTCAGAATTCGGCGTCATTTTAGAAAATGATGAAATAATCAAATCTGCTGCAATCACGCCAAGCAGTGAAGCAGATAAATTCGATGTTTCCGTGGAAAACGCTGAAACGGATAAATCCGATATTGATGCCGAAAACAGTGAAGCAGATAAATCCGATGTTTCCGTGGAAAACGGTGAAGCAGATATGTCAGATGTTGATGCTGAAAACGGTGAAACGGATAAAGACGATGCTGATGACGAAAGCGGTGAAACGGATAAAACCGATGCAGGCTCAGAAAACAGCGAGACAGCCCAGACCGTAGAAAATAAAGAGCTTACTCCGGAGGAATTGAAGGCAAGAAAAAGAAGCAGAATGATGTACAATATTCTGATGGTTGCATCTCTTGCCGTCTTCATATACTGTGTCGGCAGAATCGGAGTTTATGTTTACGGACATTTCAAATATAAGCAGGATATGGGTAAGCTTCAAAATATGGTCGGAAGCATTGTGAAGGACCCGAATCCTGTTCAGCCGGAGGTCGTTACGGACATTTACTTCCCTGACGAACAGGTTTACGCATCAAATTCGGTCAATTACAATACCGAAATTTCCGAAACATGGGCAGATACCTATGCAGGGCTTGTACAGCTTAATTCCGACTGCGTAGGCTGGCTCCAGATACCGGATACGCAGATAAACTATCCGGTCATGTTTACTCCGGGAGATTACGATAAATATCTTCGTAAGGATTTCGAGGGCAACTACCTTACAAGAGGGCTTCCGTTTATGGCTGAGGGAACGCAGCTTAACATAAGCCAGAATTATCTGATTTACGGACACAATATGCATGACGGTACGGCCTTCAGGGATTTGACCAAATATTTGGATAACAGCTGGACAAAGGAACATCCTTACGCTTACTTTAACACTGCTTCCGGCGAAGGCATCTATGAGGTTATGGCAGTTGTAATTTCAAAGGTTTTTAACATCGAAGACGAGTGCTTCAAATACTACAAGTATTCCGGCAACCTTAACGAAGATGAATACAATACTTATGTCTATTACATGAAGAAGATGAGCAGCTATAACTCAGGCATCGATGCAGTTTACGGAGATCAGCTCCTTTCGCTTTCAACCTGCTACAAGGTTTATGACGAAAACGGAAGACTGGTTGTGCTTTTCAAGAGAATTCAGTAAGCCCGAGCAAAAACAGGCTGTTTATGAAATCAGACGAAAACAGCAGCAGATTTGCTGTAAGGACAAAAATAAAAGGCTGTGTGACTATATCTGTTCACACAGCCTTTAAATATGCCTTTTTTCCTTACTGATTGCCCGCTTTAAGATTTTTATTGGCTGTTGAGAGCATCAGCTTGATTCTGTTAAGCTGATTTACCTCGCTTGCGCCGGGGTCATAGTCTATTGCCACTATGTTGGAGTCCGGATAGCGGAGCCTTAATTCTTTTATCACGCCTTTTCCGACGATATGATTAGGCAGACAGCCAAAAGGCTGACAGCAGACGATGTTTTTGGTTCCGCTGTTGATAAGCTCAATCATTTCGGCTGTCAGGAACCAGCCCTCGCCCGTCATGTTTCCAACGGAAACAATAGGTTCCGCCAGCTTGGCGAGTTCGTCGATTTTAGCCATATGAGTAAACCGTTTGCTTGCTTCAAACTCGCGGCGAGCCGTTTTTCTGCACCATTCGATAATATTGATTGCAAGCAGATTGATTTTAGCCGATTTTTTGCTTTTTCCGAGATATTCCGCCTTGTAGGTCGCGTCATAGCAGGTGTAGAGGAAGAAGTCTATAAGATCAGGAACGACGGCTTCAGCCCCTTCGGCTTCGAGCAGGTCAACAAGGTAGTTATTGGCAGCAGGAGCGTATTTTACAAGTATCTCGCCTACAATTCCGACCTTCGGCTTTTTAAGATTCTCATCAATAGGAAGAGTATCAAAGTCGTGTATGATCTCCTTTATATTTTTCTTGAATCTGCTCCAGCTTCCTTTTGTCAGATCCTCTGAAAGACGTTCCTGCCAGCGCATATGAAGCTCGTTAGCGGAGCCCTCTGTAAGCTCATAAGGGCGCACCCTGTAAAGACACCTCATAAAGACGTCGCCGTAAACGAGCGCTTGGATAAGCTTTTTAACCATGTCATAGGTAAATTTAAGTCCCGGGTTGGATTCCAGTCCCGATACATTTACAGAGACAACGGGAATCTGCTCCATATTTGCCTTTTTCAGCGCACGTCTGATAAAGCCGATATAGTTGGTCGCCCGGCAGCCGCCTCCGGTCTGGGTTATCATTACAGCGGTTCGGTTCAGGTCATATTTGCCTGAAAGCAGAGCGTCCATTATCTGACCTACCACGCAAAGCGAAGGGTAGCAGGCGTCGTTATTTACATATTTAAGTCCCACATCGACGGATTGTCTTCCGTCGTTATCCAGTATTACTATATTATAACCGCACGAACGCAGCGCAGGCTCTAAAAGCGAGAAATGGATAGGCGACATCTGAGGAGCCAGAATCGTGTAGCCGGAGGTCCTCATTTCCTTTGTGAAAATCACTCGGTTATGCGCGGACGAATGGATTTCAGGCTTGATGCCATGCTTGTGCCTGTCTCTTATTGCCGAAAGAAGCGAACGGACTCTGATTCTTGCAGCTCCAAGGGAGTTGACCTCGTCAATTTTCAGGCAGGTATAAATTTTTCCCGACGCATTAAGTATGTCTGCAACTCCGTCGGTCGTAACCGCATCAAGACCGCAGCCAAAGGAGTTGAGCTGAATAAGCTCAAGGTCGTCTCTTGTACGTACAAAGCTTGCCGCATTGTAAAGCCGTGTATGGTACATCCACTGGTCGACAACTATCATCGGGCGGTCAACGCAGCCAAGGTGAGAGATCGAGTCCTCGGTGAGTACTGCAACGCCGTAGGAGGTTATCATATCAGGAATACCGTGGTGGATTTCAGGGTCGATATGATAAGGACGGCCGGCAAGCACGATGCCGGTTCTGCCTGTCTCCTCAAGAAATTTAAGGGTTTCTTCGCCTTTACGGCGAATGTCCTCTTTAAAGCTCATCATTTCCGCCCATGCCTTGTGTGAGGCGGAGCGTATTTCCTCTGAGCTTATGCCCTTAGGCAGAAAATGCCTGAGAAGCCCTTCGGTAATTATTGCTTCCGATTCAAATGAGAAGAACGGATTTTCATATTTTATATCGGTCGTCTTAAGTTCGTCCACGTTGTTTTTGATGTTCTCGCCATAGGACGTTACGATAGGACAGTTATAGTGGTTTCCGGCGTTCTCGTCTTCCTTGTGCTCGTAAGGAATACAAGGATAAAAAATGTAAGGAACCTCGTGTTTTATCAGCCAGGCGATATGTCCGTGCGCCAGCTTTGCAGGATAACATTCAGACTCGCTCGGGATTGATTCGATCCCAAGCTCATAAATCTTTCTGTTGCTGGCAGGAGAGAGCACTACCTGATAGCCAAGCTCCGTGAAGAAGGTAAACCAGAAAGGGTAGTTTTCGTACATGTTAAGAACTCTGGGTATGCCCACCTTTCCGCGCTTGGCGTCTGTGATTTGCAGCGGCACATAATGGTTAAAGGTTCTCTTAAGCTTATAGTCAAAAAGGTTCGGAATGTTGTCCTTGTTCTTTTCAAGTCCCAGCCCGCGTTCGCAGCGGTTGCCCGATACAAACTGCCTTCCGCCGGAAAATCTGTTCACGGTGAGCAGACAGGCATTGGTACAGCCCTTACACCTGTTCATCGAGGTCTCAAATTTGAGATCCTTAATATCTTCAAAAGGAAGCATTGAGGATTCCGTACCCTCGTAATGAGCCCTTGCAATAAGAGCGGCGCCAAAAGCCCCCATGATTCCCGAAATGTCAGGTCTTACCGCGTCACAGCCTGCGATTTTCTCAAAACTTCGGAGAACCGCATCGTTGTAAAAGGTTCCGCCCTGAACGACAATTCGTTTTCCGAGCTCAGAGGCGTCGGCGACCTTTATTACCTTGTAGAGCGCGTTTTTGATTACCGAATAGGCAAGACCTGCGGAAATGTCGGCGACGGTAGCACCTTCCTTTTGAGCCTGCTTTACCTTTGAATTCATAAATACGGTGCATCTTGTGCCAAGGTCTATAGGATTTTTGGCAAACAGCGCGATTTTGGCAAAGTCGGCGACCTCGAAGTCAAGGCTCTTGGCGAAGGTTTCAATAAAGGAACCGCAGCCTGAGGAGCACGCCTCGTTGAGCTGCACGCTGTCAACGGTACCGTTTTTGATTTTTATGCACTTCATGTCCTGACCGCCGATGTCAAGTATGCAGTCAACCGTAGGGTCGAAAAAGGCGGCGGCATAGTAGTGCGCTACCGTCTCAACCTCCCCTTCGTCAAGCATGAGAGCAGCCTTGACCAGTGCTTCCCCATAGCCTGTAGAGCAGGAGCGGACGATTCTTGCACTGTCAGGAAGCTTGGAATATATATCTTTGATTGCCTTAATGGTAGTCTTTAACAGACTTCCGTTATTGTTAGAATAAAACGAGTAAAGAAGCGAACCGTCCTCACCCACGAGAGCAAGCTTTGTAGTCGTTGAGCCTGCGTCTATTCCGAGGAAGCAGTCGCCGTCGTAATCTTCGAGAGGAGCTTTTTTAACCGTGTGTACGCTGTGCTTTTCGGCAAAGGCATTGTATTCGTCTTCATTCCTGAAAAGAGGCTCCATGCGGTTGACCTCAAATTCCATATGTATGCCTTCGGCAAGCTTTTTGTGCATTGCGGAGAGAAGAAAGCTGTCCTTGCCTTCGCCGGTCATTGCAGAGCCGATTGCCGCAAAAAGATGCGAGTTGTCAGGGTCGACCGTATGTTCGCCGTCAAGCTTGAGAGTCCTGACAAATGCGGCCTTAAGTTCTGTCAAAAAGTGCAGAGGACCGCCGAGAAAGGCAACATGCCCCCTGATTGGCTTGCCGCAGGCAAGTCCGCTTATGGTCTGGTTCACAACAGCCTGAAAAATAGAAGCGGCGAGGTCAGGCTTGGTTGCTCCTTCATTGATAAGGGGCTGAATATCGGTTTTCGCAAAAACGCCGCAGCGGGCCGCAATAGGGTAAATTGCCTGATAGCTTTTTGCATATTCGTTAAGACCTGCCGCGTCAGTCTTTAAAAGACTTGCCATCTGGTCGATAAAAGAGCCTGTACCTCCGGCGCATATACCGTTCATGCGCTGGTCGATTCCGCCGGTAAAGTATATTATTTTGGCGTCTTCACCGCCCAGCTCAATTGCGACGTCCGTTTGAGGGGCATAGAAGGTCAAAGCGGTAGATACGGCGACAACCTCCTGCGTAAAGCTTACTCCAAGATGCTTTGCGATGGTAAGACCGCCTGAGCCCGTGATAACTGCTGAAACCTCCTTGTCGCCAATCTTAGTCATTGCCCTGTCCAAAAGGAGCGCAAGAGTAGACTGTATGTTTGCAAAGTGCCTTTCATAGTCTGAAAACAGTATTTTTTTATTTTCATCAATAATGGCAATTTTAACGGTCGTAGAGCCGATATCAATGCCAAGATAATATTTATTATTCAAATCATGTCCTCCTGTCAGAAACACACGGCGTTAAATATGTGCGTAATCTGTACATTTAAGTTGGATTATAGTACATTTTTTATTTTAGTTCAACTTTTGAATGAAGAAAAGCCTGAAAAAAGTGTAAATTCCTCGAATTATGGCAGTTGTATTTAACCTGTTTATGAGTTATACTTTTATAAAATCAGCATAAATGGAGGTTTGTTATGACCGGCAGGAGGAAGGTGTCCGCCCAAATCAGAGAAAACGGGCCCATTGCGGACGGTATTTACAGCATGTGGCTTAAATCCGACGAGATTTCCGCGACTGCAAAGGCAGGCCAGTTTATTTCAATATATACTAAAGACTCATCCAGATTATTACCAAGACCGATAAGCATTTGTGAAACGGATCCGAAGGAAGGGACGGTAAGGCTTGTTTACAGGGTTTCAGGAGAAGGGACAAGACAGTTTTCGCTTTACGGAGAAAACGATACTGCCGAAATTTTAGGGCCGCTTGGAAACGGATATTGTTTAAGCGAATTAAATAAAGCTGCGAAAGGCAGGGCTCTTACGGTTGTAGGAGGCGGAATCGGAATACCGCCGATGCTCGGTCTTGTAAAGGCCTACAGAGAGAATTATCCTGAGGCTGAGATAAATGCCGTTTTAGGCTACAGAAATTCCGATACTTTTCTGGACGAAGATTTTAAAAAATATTCAAAGGTTTTCTACGCCTCGGACGACGGAAGCATCGGGATCAGGGGAAACGTAATAGATGCAATCAGGCATTTCGGTATTGAATCAGGCGTTATTTGCGCCTGCGGACCGAAGCCGATGCTTAAAGGAATAAAAAAATACGGTGAGGAAACCGATACCGTTTCTTATGTATCGCTGGAAGAAAAAATGGCTTGCGGAATCGGAGCCTGTCTTGCCTGCGTGTGTAAAACAAAGGAAACTGACAGTCACAGCATGGTAAATAACAGACGCGTCTGCAAGGACGGGCCTGTGTTTAAATCCGATGAAATAGAGCTTTAATGAAGGGAGAATGCAGTATGTGTAATATGAGTGTTGAGTTTGCCGGACTTAGCTTTAAAAATCCTGTCATTACGGCTTCCGGAACCTTCGGTTCGGGCATTGAGTTCAGTGAATTTGTGGATTTGAACAGACTTGGAGGCGTTGTTACAAAGGGCGTGGCAGTTACTCCTTGGGAGGGGAACCCGACGCCGCGAATTGCGGAAACCTATGGAGGAATGCTCAATGCGATCGGACTCCAGAATCCGGGTATGGACGTTTTTCTTTCAAGAGATCTGCCCTTCCTTGAAAACTACGATACCGTGAAAATTGTAAATGTGTGCGGCAAAAGCAAGGAGGAATATATCGAGGCGGTAAAACGTCTTGCGGAAAGCTCTGCGGATATGCTTGAAATAAACATAAGCTGTCCGAATGTAAAAGAGGGAGGAATCGCTTTCGGGCAGAATCCGTTAATGGTTGAGGACATTACAGCCTCAATAAAGAAGGTTGCAAAGCAGCCTGTTGTGATGAAGCTTAGTCCCAATGTGACAGATATTACGGAAACGGCGAGGGCGGCGGAAGCCGGCGGAGCAGACGGCATATCCCTTATAAACACTCTTACGGGAATGAAGATCGATATCAACAGAAAAACATTTGCGCTTGCAAATAAAACAGGGGGGCTCAGCGGTCCGTGCATAAAGCCTGTTGCGGTAAGAATGGTCTGGCAGGCGGCAAATGCGGTTAAAATCCCTGTTATCGGAATGGGAGGAATCGCAAGCTTCGAAGACGCTCTTGAATTTATAATGGCAGGCGCGACTCTTGTCAGCGTGGGTACTGCAAATTTCCGAAATCCTCATGTTACAGAGGAGATAGTGGAGGGAATTGAGGACTATCTTGAAAGAAATAATATATCGGATATCCGTGAGCTTATCGGAATTGTAAACAGATGATGTCTGAAGCTGCAGAATGCGGCGGATTTTGGGCTTAAACGACGTTTGAATTTGGGAAGCTTTGCGCAGTATAAAGTAAATCAGGATGTATTATAAAGCATAATAATGCGTTTTTAGGAGGAATGGAATTATGGAAGGCTACAAGCAGGAATTTATTGAGTTTATGGTAGAAAGCGGTGTTTTAAAGTTCGGTGACTTTACCCTGAAAAGCGGAAGAAAATCACCGTTTTTTATGAATGCAGGAAATTATGTGACGGGCTATCAGCTCGAAAAGCTGGGCGAGTACTATGCAAAAGCAATACACGATAACTACGGCGACGATTTTGATGTGCTTTTCGGGCCGGCATACAAGGGGATCCCTTTAAGCGTTGCAACGGTAATCGCTTATTCGAAGCTTTACAAAAAGCAGATAAGATACTGCTCGAACAGAAAAGAGGAGAAGGATCACGGAGCCGACAAGGGCAGTATTCTCGGAAGCAAGCTTAACGACGGTGACAGAGTGGTTATTATTGAAGACGTAACGACGTCCGGCAAATCAATTGAGGAGACCTTTCCGATAATCACGGCTCAGGCTGATATTAAGGTAAAGGGACTGATTGTTTCCCTTGACAGAATGGAGAAGGGCAAGGGAGAAAAGCGCGCTCTTGATGAGATAAAGGAGCTTTACGGAATTGAGACTGCCGCAATTGTTAATATGAATGAGGTGGTCGAGCATCTCTATAATAAAGAGGTCAACGGAAGAGTTGTTATAGATGATGAAATAAAGGCGGCTCTTGACAGGTATTTTGCGGTATACGGAGCAACCAAATAATGGAAAAGGTACTTAAAAAATCAGATTTTTACTTTGATTTGCCAAAGGAGCTGATTGCTCAGGATCCGTTGACTGACAGGTCTTCTTCAAGACTGCTGGTGATGGACAAAAAGACGGGAGAATTGCAGCACAGGGTTTTTACGGACGTGACGGATTACCTTAAAGAGGGCGACTGTCTTGTAATTAATGATACTAAGGTAATACCTGCAAGGATTATCGGTCAGAAAATAAACGCGGGCGGTAATAAAACCAATCCGGACAGCGAGAAGGCAGGAAAAAAAGCTTTAACTGACGAAGAAACCGATAACGGTAAAGAAAATCAAATCGGCGCAAAGATTGAACTGCTTCTTTTAAAGCGTCTTGGCGAGGATACTTGGGAAAGCCTTGTAAAGCCCGGGAAAAAAGCCAGACCGGGAGCTAAAATCAGCTTTGGAAACGGCAGGCTCATAGGTGAGATACTTGAAATCGGAGAAGAAGGGAACAGGATCGTAAAATTCAGCTATGAGGGAATTTTTGAGGAGGTTTTGGACGAGCTTGGAACAATGCCGCTTCCTCCGTATATCACTCACGAATTAAAGGATAAGAACAGATATCAGACAGTCTATGCCAAATACAACGGAAGCGCCGCTGCGCCTACTGCGGGACTCCATTTTACGGATGAATTGCTTGAAAAAGTAAAATTAAAAGGAGTCAGGATTGCACATGTTACTCTGCATGTGGGACTTGGAACTTTCAGGCCGGTGAAGGAGGAAAACGTTCTTAATCATCATATGCACACCGAGCATTACCTTTTAAGGGAAGAAGACGCCAAGATAATTAATGAAACAAAAGCGTCGGGCGGAAGAATAATTTGCGTCGGTACAACAAGCACAAGAACGGTCGAAACGTGTGCTGACGGGAACGGAGGCGTGAGGGCAGGAGAGGGGGACACCTCGATTTTCATATATCCGGGTTATGAATTTAAGGTGTTAGACGGGCTTATAACAAACTTTCATCTCCCTGAATCAACCTTAATAATGCTCGTATCGGCTCTGTGCGGACGTGAAAACGTGCTTAACGCCTACAATGAAGCTGTAAAGGAACGGTACAGGTTCTTTTCCTTTGGAGACGCAATGCTGCTTATATAACGACATAAAATTAATATAAAAAATGCTTCCGATGCTGTATTGCTTCGGAAGCATTTTTTTACATATACAATTAATTATCGACCAAGCGGTAGACGCTTAGCGCTGTCATATAAAAGCTATTCGCTTCTCAGTGCAAGCACAGGGTCCTTCTTGGCGGCTATTCTCGAAGGAATAAGTCCTGCGATAAAGGTAAGGAACATGCTTATCGCAACAAGTATCAGACCGCCTGCGAGAGGAAGCTTGGCAATTGAACCGACGTCTGTAAGCTTCTCTATTATCATGCTGATAGGAATATTTACGATAACGGTAAAGATTATGCCAATCATGCCGCTGACAAAGCCTATTGTTATTGCTTCGGCATTGAATACACGGCTGATATCCTTCTTGGAAGCGCCGATAGAACGCAGTATGCCGATTTCCTTTGTCCTTTCCAAAACAGAAATGTAGGTTATTATTCCTATCATTATGCTCGATACGACGAGTGATATTGATACAAAGGCTATAAGCACGTAGGAAACGATATCTACCATTTTTGTAATGGAGGTCATCATTAGTCCTACATAGTCAGTATATGTGATTTTGTCTTCCTCAGCAGCGGCTTCATTGTAGTCCGCGATAAGATCCTGAAGACGCTCCTTATCCTCAAATGACTTCGCATATATGTTAATGCTTTGCGGATCGTCAATATAGCAAAGTCCGAAAAGGGTCATATTGTTATCATAGGTTGACTTTGAATACATATCAGGCATAAATTTATCGAAAAGAACGGCCAGCTCAGATTTTGATTTCGCCTGAAGATAAGTTGCAAGCATCATTGCCAAATCTTCATTGCTGTAGGAATCAAAAGAGCCTGACAGCCGTTCGGAATACATTCTTCGCATGGTTTCCGTTATGGTCGTAATAAACATCTGATTGAATTCGTCATCGCTGAGCTGACTGTAGGTGGTCTCAAGCATCATTGTAATATCTTCATTGGTCAATGTCTTAAGATATTCAAGAGTTTCCTGATCTATACCTGAGGACGCAAGCTGTTCGTCAGTCATTTCACCGGCTCTTATCTGGTTGATCATTGAAACCATTGTCTCTATTGCATATGCCTGCTTGGAAGCCCTGTCGGGATAGTCGGCTATAAACTGCTCGACCATGGCATTGAGCTCTTCATCGCTTGGAGCCGAATAAATCTTAAGGAAGAGGGCGGCCTGTTCAGGCGTTGAAAGTCCGTCAACGTAGTCGCTGAACATTTTGACCTTTTCGTCCTCCGTAAAATTTTTATCGGAGCCGTCGTCAAACGGAAGTCCGCTTATCACATCATTTTTTTCGTCTGCAAGCTGTTTTTTAACAAGCTCATTCTGCTGAATGGCGTTAATATAGTATTCCGTAAGCTCGTGCGTATATGCAACCGTGCCGGGAGAGATGGTAGTGCTTACCGCATCTTCTTTTACTCTTATAATTCCGACAAGATTTACCTTAAAGGAATTTTCAATTACGGAAGCGACAAATTCATCGTCATTCTGCATATTTTTATAAATTCCTGTCGCTTCGTCATATTGGTAAAGGTCGGCAGGAATTACAAGCCTGTAGGAAAGACCGAGTATGTCCTCGTATTCATAAGCGGTATCGGACGAATCAATGCTGTCGGCCTGATCCTTATTTCCTACATTATTGATAGCGTCAAAAAACATCTGATAAAGCTCAGAGGCATCTGCCAGACCCAAGGCATACAGCGTAAGGTCAAAGATTTCATTGTTGTCATTTACGACAAGGACACATTCGCTTGCGCCCGAAGGCCATTTTCCTGCGACGAGCTCGTACTGCGACTCAAGGAGAGTAGGATTGTCAATCATTTCAACCCAAGTATCGCTCATGAAAAGAGTCGACATGTTCTGAAGCTGTGCTGAATCGTAGGAAACGCCCGCGCCTGAAATATCAAACGGGTTTACCTGAAGAATGTTTTCTTTACTGTCAAGATAAACAAGCGGTTTGACATCGTAAGTGTACTGTACGGCATTCGTACAGTCCTTAATATCCTGCGACGTATCGAGATATTCCTTAAATGCTGTAAGGTTATTTGTTTTTGATTCGGACATTAAGGCCTTCATTGCCTGAGAAACAACATTTTTAGAGTAAACCCTGTCACGGTCGTGCGTAACATCTCCCATGCCCATCATTGAACGCATTATGCTGGACATGTCAACAACCTCTTTTTCAACAGTGATGGGGTAAGAGGAAAGAGTGTTCTCTTCAATTGAATCTATATAGTTCTGGATTCCGTTTGAAAGTGAAAGAATAAGCGCGATACCGATTATGCCGATTGAGCCTGCAAAAGCGGTAAGGAAGGTTCTGGTCTTTTTTGTCATGAGGTTATTAAGAGAAAGCGAGAGAGCAGTCAAAAAGCTCATTGAGGTTTTTGTCTTCTTTTCATTATCGGCTTTTTCCTGAACCTCATCATCTGTGACAGGCATCGTATCGTCGGTGATCTTACCGTCCAAAAGTCTGATTATTCGTGTTGAATAGGTGTCCGCAAGCTCAGGGTTATGAGTAACCATGATAACGAGCCTTGTTCCGGCCACTTCTTTAAGAAGCTCCATTATCTGAACCGAGGTTTCGGTATCAAGAGCGCCGGTCGGCTCATCTGCCAGAAGAATGTCGGGATCGTTTATAAGAGCTCTTGCAATAGCGACTCTCTGCATCTGGCCTCCTGACATCTGATTAGGCTTTTTGTTAAGCTGGTCGCCGAGACCGACCTTATTAAGAACATCAACCGCACGTCTGTGACGTTCCTCCTTTGACACTCCGCTTAAAGTAAGGGCAAGCTCCACGTTTGAGAGAACTGTCTGGTGCGGGATTAAATTGTAGTTCTGAAATACAAAACCGATAGTATGGTTTCTGTATGTATCCCAGTCTCTGTCATTATATTCTTTAGTGGAGACTCCGTTTATCGTAAGGTCTCCGGAGGTGTAATGGTCCAAACCTCCTATGATATTAAGAAGCGTGGTTTTTCCGCAGCCTGAAGGACCGAGAATAGACACAAATTCATGTTCCCTGAAAGCAAGATTAATTCCCTTAAGGGCGTGCACTTCGTTTTCGCCGGCAAGATAATTTTTCTTGATGTCGGTTAGTTTTAACATGACGAACCTCCTGTCATTCGATATACATATAAACACATGTAACAGACTTATTGTATCACAATTTTTTTTTGTGTAAACATGAAAAAACAAAATTAACAGATAATTTAGAAAAATAAAAAAATTGTATAGTAAAAAATAAAAGAAAAAGCAGCTGCCGGTTATAAGCGCAGACTGCAATGCGTATGCCGCCGGGCAACGCTTTAAAGACCGATTTTTGAGAATGAAAATTTCTGAAACTCAGGTTTCTCGGCTGTAAAAAAGTTAAGGGCTTGCAGAATTCCTATTGACAGGTAAAAGAAAAAATAGTATGATTTATTATACAAATCATACTTAATAAAGGAGATGCTGTTATGTCAAAACCAAAAGGAAAATATGCTTGGACTGCGACGGTGGGTGAAAAAGGACAAATTGTCATACCGAAAAAGGCAAGAGAAATATTTGATATTAAACCGGGAGATACATTAGTGCTTTTAGGCGATGAGAAGAGGGGGATTGCAATTCCTCCGAAAACAATGTTTTCGCAGTTTGCAGCCGCCATATTTGAGACCGCAGAGGAGGAAGAGTAATGGCGCTGTGCAGTATCAGAAATTTAAGCAAATCCTATGCCTCCTTTTCCCTATCTGACGTGTCTTTTGAATTAAATGCCGGACAGATTACGGGTTTTATCGGCAGAAACGGAGCGGGTAAAACTACGACGATAAAATCCATTTTAGGTCTTGTTCACCCGGATTGCGGTGAAATCTGTTATTTTGATTTGCCTTTTTCGAAGTACGAGAGGGAAATCAAGCAGCGTATCGGTTTTTCCACAGGGACGGTCAACTATTATCCTAAAAGGAGAATTAAGAACATTGCTGCCGTAACGAAAACCTTTTATAAAAATCGGGATGAGAGCGCCTACAGAGAATATCTGGAAATATTTTCTCTTGATGAAAATAAGATGCCATGCGAGCTTTCCGAAGGAATGAAGGTAAAATTCAATCTTCTTCTTGCTCTTTCACATAGAGCGGAAATCTTGATCTTGGACGAACCGACAAGCGGACTTGATCCGTTTTCCAGAGATGAGCTTCTCGAATTGTTTATTGAACTGAAAAACAGAGGCGCCTCAGTGCTGTTTTCAACGCATATTACGTCTGATATTGAAAAATGTGCCGATAATATCATGTATATTAAAAAAGGTAAAGTTGCAGCAGACTGCTCTAAGGAGGAATTTGTCAAAAGCTTCTGCATGGACGGCGAAACTTTGGAGGAAAGCATATTGAGAATGGAAAGGAATGATAAAATATGGCAAAATTACTAAAAAAAGAGATGAAGCTTGCTGCCTCGCCTCTTTCCTATATATTTATTGTATTCGGACTGATGGCATTTTTGCCCGGTTACCCTATACTTATTAGTTCGTTTTTCGTTTGTCTTGGATTGTTTCAGTCGTTTCAATGCGTTAGAGAAGCGAATGACATAACCTATACGGCTCTTTTGCCTGTCGCTAAGAGAGATATTGTAAAGTCAAAATATATGTTTTGCACCGTGATTGAATTATTCTATTTTATCCTGACGTCAGTGCCTGTACTGGTCCGCATGACGGTATTATCAGACGTTTCTGTATATCGGAAAAATGCGCTGATGAACGCAAATCTTGTGTATCTGGGCTTTGTGCTGCTGATTTTAGGATTTTTTAATCTGATATTTGTCGGCGGTTTTTTCAAGACTGCCTATAAATTTGCTAAGCCCTTTGTCGCATTTATTATTGTTGCCTTTTTAGCCGTAGGCATTGGCGAAACGCTTTTTCATATTCCGGCATTTTCAGCATTGAATTCCTTTGGCTTTACGCACTTCGGTTTACAGTTAGGCGTATTTATAACGGGTGTGAGTTTATTCGCATTGCTGACTGCAATTTCCTTGCATCAAGCAATAAATAACTTTGAGCAGATCGACTTATGATAGATGCTGTATGCAGCAGGAGAGCGCAAAAAAATACCGCAGGGCGTTTGTCCTGCGGCATTTTATATGTTATTGCTTTTATCGGTGATTAAACAATACCCTGTGCATTCATAGCGTCAACAACCTTCTCGAAGCCGGCGATATTAGCGCCTGCAACATAGTCGCCTGCAACACCGTAACGCTTAGCAGCGTCGTCTGCATTGTGGAAAATGTTGACCATTATGTTCTTAAGCTTGGAATCAACTTCTTCAAAAGTCCAGCTGAGTCTTTCAGAATTCTGGCTCATTTCAAGTGCGGAGGTAGCTACGCCGCCTGCGTTTGAAGCCTTTCCCGGAGCGAAGAGAACTCCATTCTCCTGTAAGTACTTTGTAGCCTCAAGAGTGGTAGGCATGTTAGCGCCTTCGGCAACGCACTTGCATCCATTTGCAACGAGCGTTTTAGCATCGTCAAGATTAAGCTCGTTCTGAGTTGCACACGGAAGAGCAACGTCGCACTTAACCGTCCAAACGCCCTTGCCCTCATGGTACTGAGCTGACGGACGTGCAGCAGCATACTCGGTAAGACGCGCACGCTTAACCTCTTTGACTTCCTTGAGAAGAGCAACGTCAATTCCTTCCGGATCGTAAATCCAGCCCGTTGAATCGGAAACCGTTACAGGCTTAGCTCCGAGCTGAATAGCCTTTTCACATGCGTAGATCGCAACATTTCCTGCGCCTGAAACCGCGCAAATCTTGCCCTTGATGTCAGAGCCGTTACACTTTAACATTTCTTCTGTGAAGTAGAGAAGACCGTAGCCGGTAGCCTCGGTTCTGGCAAGAGAACCGCCGTAAGAAAGACCCTTGCCTGTGAGAACGCCCTCGTAAACATTGCGGATCCTCTTGTACTGTCCGTACATATATCCGATTTCACGGGCGCCTGTTCCGATATCGCCGGCAGGAACGTCTGTATCAGCTCCTATATGCTTGCAAAGCTCTGTCATAAAGCTCTGGCAGAATGCCATAACCTCACGGTCGCTCTTTCCCTTAGGATCGAAGTCCGAACCGCCCTTGCCGCCGCCGATAGGAAGTCCTGTAAGAGAGTTCTTGAATACCTGCTCGAATCCGAGGAACTTAATGATTCCGATGTTTACCGACGGATGTAAACGGATACCGCCCTTGTAAGGTCCGATAGCGCTGTTGAACTGTACACGGTAACCGGTATTGACCTGTACCTGTCCCTTGTCGTCCACCCAAGGCACTCTGAACTTAAGCTGTCTCTCAGGCTCAGTGATTCTCTCAAGAAGAGCATCACGCTTAAATTTTTCTTCGTTTGCTTCAATTACAGGGCGAAGAGAGTTGAGAACCTCATCAACTGCCTGTAAAAATTCCGGTTCGCTTGCATTTTTAGCTTTTACTCTTGCAAGCACGTCATCAACATATGACATATCTCTACCTCCTAAAAATGTATAACAGTTTATATTGAAAGGCAGTCTGCCTTGTCAATCATATTAATTTGCCGAGCTTGCCTTAAGGTATTCGTCTATGCTTTTGGCAGCCGTTTTGCCTGCTCCCATCGCAAGTATAACGGTAGCGGCGCCGGTAACTGCATCTCCTCCGGCAAATACGCCCGGCTTTGTGGTTGCACCGGTTGCCTCATCGGCGATAATGCACTTGTATTTGTTTATGTCGAGTCCCTTCGTTGTAGAAGAAATAAGCGGATTAGGAGAGGTTCCAAGAGCCATGATGACAGTATCGACTTCAATCATAAATTCCGAACCCTCGATAACTACAGGACGGCGTCTTCCGGACGCATCAGGCTCGCCAAGCTCCATGCGGACGCACTTGATTCCGTTTACCCAGCCCTTTTCGTCAGCGGTGATTTCAACAGGATTGGTGAGGAGGTCAAAAATAATGCCTTCTTCCTTTGCATGGTGGACTTCCTCAACTCTGGCAGGAAGCTCAGCCTCGCTTCTTCTGTAAACGATGTGTACCTCGGCTCCAAGACGCAGAGCGGTACGGGCAGCGTCCATGGCAACGTTTCCACCGCCGACGACCGCAACCTTTTTGCCACGCATGATCGGAGTAGAAGAGTTTTCATCAAACGCCTTCATAAGATTTGAGCGTGTGAGATATTCGTTGGCGGAGAAAACTCCGAGAGCCTGCTCGCCCGGAATTCCCATGAACTTAGGCAGTCCGGCGCCCGAACCGATGAAAACCGCTTTGAAGCCTTCCTCCTCCATAAGCTCGTCGATCGTGGTAGACATTCCTATTACGACGTCCGTCTCGATTTTAACTCCGAGAGCTTTAAGGTTTTCGATTTCTTTTTTTACAACGGTATCCTTCGGAAGACGGAATTCAGGAATACCGTAAACCAAAACGCCTCCTGCTTCGTGAAGCGCCTCGAAAACGGTTACGTCATAGCCGTATTTGGCAAGGTCTCCGGCACAGGTAAGCCCTGCAGGTCCTGAACCGATTACTGCTACCTTTATTCCGTTGCTTTCGGCACGTTTTCCGTAAACGATCCCGTGTTCTCTTGCCCAGTCGGCAACGAAGCGTTCAAGCTTGCCGATGGCAACGGGATCGCCCTTTATTCCTCTTATGCACTTGCCCTCGCACTGGGATTCCTGCGGACAGACGCGTCCGCAAACAGCAGGAAGGGCGGAAGCAGAGGCAAGGATCTCATATGCCTTCTCAAAATTTCCTTCTTTTACTTCCTGTATAAATGCAGGTATATTTATCGCAACAGGGCAGCCGCTTATGCACTTTGCGTTTTTGCAGTTTAAGCATCTTGCAGCTTCGGCCATTGCTTCTTCTTCATTGTAGCCGTAGCAAACCTCTTCAAAGTTTGCAGCTCTTACAGCAGGTTCCTGTTCACGCACAGGGATTTTATGTAAAACATCCATTATTTGTCACCTCCGCACTGACCGCAGCCGCCGTGGTGAGAATCGCCTTCTTTGATTTTGAGGAAATCTCTTCCTTCCTTTGTGCGATACATGGCAGCTCTCTTCATAGCCTGATCGAAATCGACCTTGTGTCCGTCAAATTCAGGTCCGTCAACGCAGGCAAATTTCACCTCGTCTCCGACGACAAGGCGGCAGCCTCCGCACATTCCCGTTCCGTCGACCATGACCGGATTCATTGAAACGATAGTAGGGATCCCGAGTTCCTTGGTAAGAAGGCAAACAAATTTCATCATTATCATCGGTCCGATGGAAATGCAGAGATCGTAATGCTTTCCCTCCTCTTCGACAAGGGACTTAAGAGCAACGGTGACCATTCCGGAACGGCCGTAAGAGCCGTCATCGGTGGTTATTATAAGATTGCTGACGCTTCCCATTTCTTTTTCAAGGATTACAAGCTCCTTGGTTTTCGCACCGATAATAACATCGGCAGTTATGCCATGCTCATAAAGCCATTTGGCCTGAGGATAAACAGGAGCGGTGCCAAGACCTCCTGCAACAAAAACGATTTTTTTCTTTTTGAGTTCTTCAATCGGGGTATTTGTAAGCTCTGACGGCTTTCCAAGCGGCCCGACAAAGTCTTGGATATAATCGCCCGTCTTCAGGGTAGACAGCCTGTAAGAGCCTGCTCCGACAATCTGAACAACAATAGTAACCGACCCCTTTTCCCTGTCATAATCACAGATAGTGAGAGGAATGCGCTCGCCGTCCTCATGGGAGCGTACAATCACAAACTGTCCGGGGAGACAGGATTTCGCAACTCTCGGAGCTTCAACATCCATAAGGAATATATTTTCAGCGAGAGTCTTTGCGTTTAAGATTTTAAACATAAAATGCTTCTCCTTCTTTATTCTGCCGTTTGCGGCGTCCGACGGTGAGAACGGTTTGCTTTAAAGCGCCGTAACGCGTCCTTGCCGCTTTTGGCAGTGTTCTAAAGCTTCCATATATAAAGGAAGACCTCACGTACTATCTTAATACATAAGATGCGTTTAATCAATGAAAAAAGCATCCTCTTTTATTGAAAATAAAAAGTATCAGATAATACATGTATACAATCTGCACCCATAAAAAATAGCACTTAACATGCCACAAGACATTCTATCAAATAAATTACAATATGGCAATGCTAAATTTTATAAATTTTCTATTTTTTTACGTACAATGCAGGTGCGCACGTTCAGTTTTCAATCCGAGCTGTTAATATGAAGCAAAGACGCTTACGGCAAAATGTTCCGTGTTAAAGAAATTCTGGCTTATCTGCACGGATTTTGCCGGATGTTGGAATCCGGGCATTTAACGGAAAAATCCGGGAGGGGTGGATGTGGAATACAATATAATGGTTGTACATATTAATGAAGCATAGGATTTTCTCCCGGACTCCTGACAACCCGCAGATGACACTTTTTGACAATATGGAAAAATGCGTTGACAGAATCGGACACATATCGGATAATACATGTGTAAGATACATATCCGATAAAAACGGCGCCGGTGCCTGTTGGAAATGCGCTTAGGACAAGTCGTGATATGGCAAATATAAGCTGCAAAAAATTGTTAAAAAAAATAAAAATCACTGCCTTTTTTACACTATCTGATAAAAAAACAGCCATTCCGAAAAAAAATGCAATTTTCACTTGCTAAAAATGCTCTGCTTTTATATAATTGAAAGCAGTATAATTTATCGTTCTATGCCCTTTTGCGGGCAGAGGGGGTAGATTAGATAAATAAGGAAAGAAGGATTGGTGTATGAACAAAGTTACCATCATCGGTGCCGGCAGCGTAGGCGCTACGATAGCTTACACGGTTGCGCTTCAGGGTCAGGCATCTGAAATCTTAATGATCGACATTAACAATGCAAAAGCGGAAGGTGAAGCAATGGATATCCGTCAGGGAAGCCCTTATTTTTCACCTGTTAAGATTACTGCAGGAGATTATGCCGACGCAGTTGACTCCGATGTAGTTATCATTACTTCGGGTATTCCGAGAAAGGCAGGTCAGTCCAGACTGGAGCTTGCCCAGACAAATGTCAATGTAATGAAGGACATTGCACAGAAAATCACAAAGTATGCACCTAATGCAATTTTTATCATTGTAAGCAATCCTGTAGACGTAATGACTTACGCATTCCATAAGTTTTCGGGCGTTCCTGAAAATAAGATCATCGGTTCCGGAACAACGCTGGACACTGCAAGACTCCGTTCAAGAATCGGTGAGCTTTACAACGTAGCTCAGAAAAACGTACATGCTTACGTTTTCGGAGAGCACGGCGATTCTTCTTTTGTTACATGGTCGCTTGCAAATATTTCAAATGTGCCTGTTGACAAGTACAAGGACAGCGTAAGCAACTATATGCACGAGTGTCCTGAGCTTGACAAAAACGATATTGAAGATTATATCCGTAAATCAGGCGGACGCATTATCGAGCGTAAGGGCGCTACCTTCTACGCAATTGCTGTTTCCGTTTGTGAAATTCTTAAAGCTCTTGGAAAGAGCATTGACACCAATATGTGCGTTTCAACGATGATGCACGGCGAATACGGCGTTGATGACTGCTGTCTCAGCACTCTTGTTTCCGTGGGCAAGGACGGTATTACCGGTAAAATTTTAGTTCCTCTTTCCGATGAAGAAATCGCTCTCCTCCAGAAGAGCGCAGACAGTCTCAAGGCTGTAATAAGCAGCGTTGACCTTTAATTTCTGGTTTTTAAGGCAGTGCTTCTGAAATGACGGCACTGCCTTTGCAACGTCTATAATTATGAAACAGGAGGATTTTTATGGAATACCGTATTGAACATGATTCCATGGGCGAGGTTAAGGTCCCTGCCGATAAATACTGGGCAGCACAGACTGAAAGAAGCCATGAGAATTTCCTTATCGGCGTCGGAATTGAAACAATGCCGAGAGAAATCACATATGCATTCGGCGTTCTTAAAAAAGCCGCAGCAATTGCGAACAATGCTCTTAAGCCTGAAAAAATGACGGACAGGAAGCTTGCCGCAATTTCGCAGGCATGTGATGAAGTAAGGAGCGGAGCTCTTAACGACCATTTTCCGCTTGTCGTTTGGCAGACCGGCAGCGGCACTCAGTCAAACATGAATGCCAATGAGGTTATTGCCAACAGGGGAAATGAAATAGCGGGAGAGAAGCTTCTTCATCCTAATGACGACATTAACATGTCGCAGTCGTCAAACGACACATTCCCAACTGCAATGCATATTGCAGCCGTTACAATAATAGAAGATAAGCTCTTTCCTGCAATCGACCTTCTTGTAAGCACCTTTAAGAGGCTTGAGGCCGAAAACGAGGGAATCGTCAAGAGCGGAAGAACTCATCTTCAGGACGCTACTCCGATCACCTTTTCTCAGGAAATCAGCGGCTGGCGTTCAAGTCTTGAAAAGGACAGGAAGCTTCTTGAGCTTTCCCTTACAGAGCTTAAGGAACTGGCTCTCGGCGGTACGGCCGTAGGAACTGGACTTAACACTCCTAAGGGCTTTGCCGAGAAGGTTGCGGAAGCGGTAAGCGAGATAACAGGTAAGGATTTCATTACAGCTCCTAATAAATTTCATGCGCTGACCAGCAAGGATGAGATAGTGTTTGCACACGGAGCTTTAAAGGCTTTGGCTGCCGACATGATGAAAATCGCAAATGACGTAAGGTGGCTTGCGAGTGGTCCGAGGCTTGGTCTTGGGGAGATTAAAATTCCTGAAAATGAACCGGGCTCGTCAATTATGCCGGGCAAGGTAAATCCTACCCAGTGCGAAGCGGTAACGATGGTTGCCGTTCAGGTTATGGGCAACGATGTGGCTGTCGGAATGGCGGCCAGCCAGGGAAATTTCGAACTTAATGTGTTCATGCCTGTATGTGCCTATAATTTCCTTCAGTCTGCAAGGCTTCTTGCTGAAGCTATTGTATCCTTTAATAACAATTGTGCGGTCGGAATCACTGCAAACAAAGAAAAGATGCATGACAATCTTCACAATTCTTTAATGCTTGTTACGGCGCTCAACCCGTATATAGGATATGAAAACGCTGCCAAGACCGCTAAAAAGGCGTACAGGGAAAACATATCCTTAAAACAGGCGTGCGTTGAGCTTGGATTCCTGACTGAGGAACGTTTCGATGAAGTATTCCATCCTGAACAGATGGTATAAATAAAGCCCTTTGGGCAGATTGGAGTAATAGTATATGGTTTACAGTTATTATCCGGGATGTACATTGAAGACAAAAGCCAAAGACCTGGATAAGGGTGCAAGACGTGCTGCTGAAGCTCTTGGCATCGTGATGGAAGAGCTTCCTGAATGGCAATGCTGCGGCGGCGTTTACCCGATGGGTAAGGACGAAATTGCAACTAAGCTTTCTTCAGTGCGTGCCCTTGTAGCTGCAAAAGAGAAGAAGCAGGATCTGCTTACTCTGTGTTCTGCTTGTCACCATGTTCTCAAACGTGTCAATAACGACATGGCAACAAACGAGGATATCAGGAACAAGGCAAATGCCTACATGGAACTTGAGGAGCCTTATGCGGGCGAGACAAGGGTCATCCATTATCTTGAGATGCTCAGAGACGTGGTTGGATTTGACAAGCTTAAAGAAGCGGTTACAAATCCTCTTACCGGACGTAAAATAGGCGCGTATTACGGCTGCCTGCTGCTTCGTCCGAGTAAAACGCTTCAGTTCGACAATCCTGAAAATCCTACGATTATTGAGGATTTCATCAGAGCGATTGGAGCTGAGCCTGTCGTATACGCTTACAGAAATGAGTGCTGCGGCGGCTACGTAACTCTTGAAAATAAGGACCTTGCAAGATCTAAGGTCGCAAACATTGTTGAAAGCGCCAAGGAGGGCGGCGCAGAGTGCCTTATCACTGCATGTCCTCTTTGCATGTACAACCTTTCAAACAATAATGCTGCCGGAGATCTTCCTGTGTATTACTTTACAGAGCTTCTTTGCGAAGCACTTGGTCTGGATAAGGAGGGCAATTGATGGAAAATCTTGAAATCGCAAGAGAGCTGGAACGCATCAGCGGAGTCAATCCGCGTAAGTGCATGAAGTGCGGCAAGTGTTCCGGAACCTGTCCTGCTTATGACAAAATGGAGTATCATCCTCACCAGTTTGTAAGCATGGTTGAAACCGGAAGAATAGAAAAGCTTCTGGAGTCGGAATCGCTTTTTACCTGTCTTTCATGCTTTGCATGTGTTGAGAGATGTCCTAGAGGCGTTGAACCTGCCAATATAATCGAGGCGGTCAGACTGATGAAAATACGTCCTCAGAATGAAAATCACCTTCATGCTGAACAGATTCCTGAACTTTTGGACGAGAATCTGCCGCAGCAGGCAATTGTGAGTGCATTCAGAAAATATAAGAAGTAAGAAAGGAGAATATCATGCAGAGAATAGGTGTATTCGTATGCTGGTGCGGTAGCAACATCGCGGCTACGGTTGATGTCAATGCGGTAACAGAGACATTGGCAAAGGAGCCGGGCGTCGTATATGCAACCAATTATCAGTATATGTGTTCCGAATCCGGTCAAAATCTCATCAAGGATGCGATTCGCGACCAGAAGCTTACGGGCGTTGTTATCTGTTCGTGTTCTCCGCGTATGCACGAAGCGACATTCCGTAAGGCGGCAGCTTCTGCCGGACTTAACCCGTATCTCGTTGAAATTGCAAACATAAGAGAGCAGTGTTCATGGATACATAAAAATAAAGAGGAGGCAACCGAAAAAGCGATCATACTTGGACGTACCGCAATTGCTAAGGTACAGCTCAATGCTCCGCTTATTGCCGGAGAGAGCCCTGTTGTAAAGCGCGCGCTCGTTATCGGCGGCGGTATCGCAGGTATTCAGACTGCGCTTGACATCGCAGAAGCAGGCTTTGAGGTTGACATTGTCGAGAAAAAGCCTACCGTCGGCGGTAAGATGACACAAATCGACAAGACCTTCCCTACGCTTGACTGTTCAGCCTGCATTCTCACTCCTAAGATGGTTGAGGTTGCGCAGAATGACAACATCAAGATTTACTCCTACAGTGAAGTTGAAGCAGTTAAGGGCTTCGTAGGAAACTTTACCGTAAGCATTAGAAAAAAGGCAAGATATGTAAAAGAGGATATCTGTACGGGCTGCGGACTCTGTACCGAAAAATGTCCTCAGAAGAATGTGCCTAACGAGTTCAACTTAGGACTCGATACCAGAAGGGCAATCTACATTCCGTTTGCTCAGGCAGTACCGAAGGTTGCGACCATTGACCCTAACTACTGTACAAAGCTTAACACCGGAAAGTGCGGTGTCTGTGAGAAGATCTGTACCGCAGGCGCAATTGATTATACACAGAAGGATGAAATCGTTGAGCAGCAGTACGGCGCAATCGTTGTTGCGACAGGCTACAATCCGATTAAGCTTGACAACTTTGAGGAATATGCGTATTCGCAGTCTCCGGACGTTGTTACCTCTCTTGAGTTTGAACGTCTCATGAATGCCGCAGGCCCTACGGGCGGAGTCCTTTTAAGGCCTTCGGATAAGACCCATCCTCACACCATCGTATTTGTACAGTGCGTGGGCTCCCGTGACGTAAGCGGATGCGGAAAGCCTTACTGTTCGAAAATTTGCTGTATGTATACTGCCAAGCATGCGATGCTTTGCCGTGAAAAATATCCTGACACGGAGGTTTATGTATTCTACATAGATGTCCGTACTCCGGGTAAGAACTTTGACGAGTTTTACAGAAGAGCGGTTGAGGAATATAACGTTCACTACATTAAAGGCATGGTCGGAAAGGTTGCCCCTAGCGGCGGAAAGCTTAAGGTTCAGGCTTCTGATCTCCTTAATAATGAACAGCTTCACATCGATGCGGACATGGTTGTCCTTGCGGCTGCAATTGAGCCGGACAAGAGCGCAAGACCTCTTGCCACAATGCTTACTGCAAGCATGGACACAAATGACTTCTTTACAGAGGCTCATCCGAAGCTGCGTCCTGTGGAGAGTCCTACAGCGGGAATCTACCTTTCGGGCTGCTGTCAGGGACCTAAGGATATTCCTGAAACGGTATCTCAGGCAAGCGCCTGCGCCGCAAAGGTTATCGGTCTGCTTGCCAAGGATAAGCTTACCTGCAACCCATGCGTGGCTCATTCCGACGAGCTAATGTGCAACGGATGCTCTTCCTGTGCAAATGTTTGCCCTTACGGTGCGATCACTTACGTTGAGAAGGAATTCCGTCAGCCGGACAGAACAATGCTTGTCCGCAGAGTTGCAAGCGTCAATCCTGCTGTTTGTCAGGGCTGCGGCGCATGTACGGTAGCGTGTCCGAGCGGTGCAATGGATCTCTTCGGATTCTCAAATAAACAGATTATGGCGGAGGTAGATGCAATATGCAAGTAAATGATAATAAAGATTTTCAACCTACCATCGTAGCTTTCTGCTGTAACTGGTGTTCATATGCGGGCGCTGACCTTTCGGGTACAAACCGTTTGCAGTATCCTGCAAATGTAAAAATTATCCGCATTCCATGTTCGTGCAGACTTAATCCGATATTTATCCTCCGTGCTTTCCAAAGAGGCGCGGACGGAGTTATACTTTGCGGATGCCATCCGGGAGACTGTCACTACACGACAGGCAACTATTATGCGCGCCGCCGTATGTCCCTTCTTTTCAGTATGCTTGATTATCTCGGAATCGAAAAAGAGCGTACAAGAGTCGAATGGGTCTCAGCTGCAGAGGGCGCAAAGTTTGCGGCTACAATGAACGAATTTGTAGATGCGGTTACTAAGTTAGGAAGAAATCACAGATTGGAGGATTTGAGATGCAAGAAGCAATGAAAGCAAGAGCAAAAGAGCTGTTAGCAGACGGATCCGTTAATCGTGTAGCAGGCTGGAAGATCGGTGAGTTCTCATATGACATTACACCTGCCATATTTGAAACAGCCGAAGAAATCGACAGAGATTTTGTCTATGACGATTTCTGCGGCGCAAACCTCAGCAAATATCTTATAAGCCAAAGCCGCAAGGAAGGAAAGATTCTTGTCTTTCTTAAGCCGTGTGATTCCTACAGCTTTGCACAGCTTCTTAAAGAGCACCGGATTATCCGTGAAAACGTTTACATAATCGGTATCGAGTGCTACGGAAAAGCTGATATCAATAAAATCCGTGAAAAGGGAATTGACGGAGTCCTCGGAATAAAAGAGTCCGGAAGCAGCTTTGTAATTGATTCCATTTACGGTGAAGCAACAGTTCCTAAAATGGACGTATATGCAGAAAGATGTCTTGTCTGCAAGAGCAAAAAACATGCCGTATATGACGAGCTTATAGGAGAAGAGGGCGACGTCGTCCCAAGCTCCAGATTTGATAAGGTAGCAGAGCTTGAAGCCATGACTCCGGATGAAAGATTTGAATTCTGGAGAGGCGAGCTTAGCCGCTGCATCAGGTGTAATGCCTGCCGTAACGTTTGTCCTGCATGTTCCTGTGAAAACTGTGTTTTTGACAATCCGAACAGCGGAATAGCAAATAAAGCGGCGGCTGACAGCTTTGAAGAAAATATGTTCCACATCATACGGGCTTTCCATGTTGCCGGAAGGTGTACGGACTGCGGAGAATGTTCCAGAGTCTGTCCTCAGAACATACCGCTTCACCTTCTTAACAGAAAATTCATCAAGGATATAAACGAGTTCTACGGAGAGTATCAGGCAGGAGAGAATCCTGACGAGAAGGCTCCTCTTACAAACTTTACCTTTGATGATTGCGAGCCAAGCATAGTATATAAAAGAGGAGGGAATCAGTGATGAAAAAAATGCAAGCTGCAAATTTAAATGATTTCTTCCGTGCAGCTGCCGCTGCCGAGACGGTTTATCTGCCTGTTGACAGCGCAGACGGCGCGCGCTTCATGAAGTATGAAGACGGCGTTACTCTCAGCATGGCCTGCAATACGACAAGAAGCGCAAAAGACTTCTTCTTCCCTCAGGTTGAAAACCTTGTCGATTTCAAGGTCGACGGCAAAAAGATTGAGGTTATTGACGGAAGAGAAGAGGTTGAGGATTTTGTAATCTTCGGCGTCCGTGCCTGTGATTTGGCAAGCTTTGAAATTCTTGACAGGGTCTATCTTAACACTCCTCCTGTGGATTCCTATTACAAAAACAGGAGAGAGCACGGAACGGTGATCACTCTTGCCTGCGGTAGACCGCAGGAGACCTGCTTCTGTAAGGTATTTGGGATCGACGCCGCAGACCCGGCCGGAGATGTTACGTGCTGGATGCTCGGAGACGACATTTATTTCAGGGCAAACACCGAAAAGGGCGAAAAGCTTATCGCTGCCTGCGGCTCGCTGCTTACGGATGTTGACGAGGCTCCTGTTGAGAACGCCAAGACCGCAATAAGAGCGATGGTTGATAAGCTCCCGATAAAGGATTTAAAGCTTGATAAGATTTCCGAAAGGCACCTGCTTGAAAACTTTAACTCAAGCGTTTGGAAAGACCTTTACGAAAGCTGCATAGGCTGCGGTACCTGTACGTTCGTGTGCCCGACCTGTCAGTGCTTTGACGTCCGCGAATTTAAAACAAATGAGGGCGTTAAGAGGTTCCGCTGCTGGGATTCCTGCATGTATTCGGATTTCACAAAAATGGCTGCCGGAAACAACAGACTTTCACAGCTTGAAAGATTCCGTCAGAGATTTATGCACAAGCTTGTATATTTCCCTGCGAACAACGACGGAGTTTACAGCTGCGTTGGCTGCGGACGGTGCCTCAAGAGCTGCCCGATTTCAATGAACATTGTAAAGGTAGCAAAAGCATTGGGAGGTGAAGCAAATGAGTGAAGTTAATGAAACCTTAATACCTCAGCTCGGTATTGTTACCGATATCAGGACGGACACTCCTGACGTTAAGACCTTCCGTGTGAATGCGCTTGACGGGGGAAAAGTTTTTGAACACATTCCCGGACAGTGCGCATTCCTTTCAATGCCCGGTGTAGGAGAGGCGCTTTTTAGTATCACTTCTTCACCTACAAACAAAGAGTTTATGGAATTCTCCATTAAACGCTGCGGCTGCGTTACGGACTGGCTTCACAGCATGGAGGTCGGTCAGATGATAACGATCAGAGGACCTTACGGAAACGGTTTTCCTGTCGATACCGATTTCCGGCACAAGGATCTTCTCTTCATCGCCGGAGGTATCGGTCTTGCGCCTCTTCGTTCGGTAATAAATTACGTAAGAGGAAACAGAGACAAATACGGTAAGGTTGATATTGTCTATGGTTCAAGAAGTAAGGACGACCTTGTAGATTACGATGAAATCATTAACGAATGGGTCAATGAAAAGGATTTCAATGTTCATCTTACGATTGACCGTGAACAGGAAGGCTGGGACGGACACGTCGGTTTTGTTCCTAACTATGTTAAGGAGCTCGGCTTCGACACGGACAAGACCTGCATTATCTGCGGCCCGCCTATCATGATTAAGTTTACGCTTGCCGGACTTATTGAACTCGGATTCAAAAAGGATCAGGTTTACACTACAATGGAGCTTCGCATGAAGTGCGGAGTCGGCAAGTGCGGAAGATGCAACATTGGCGACAAATACGTGTGCAAGGACGGTCCTGTATTCCGCTGTGACCAGCTTGACGAAATGCCAAGTGAATATTAATTCAGATAATATGGAGGAAAATTATGAGCGAAATGGTAAATATTTTCTTATTTGGTAAGAAATACGAAGTACCATCCAACCTTACGATTATGAAGGCGATGGAGTATGCCGGCTATCAGCTTATCCGCGGCTGCGGATGCCGTAACGGCTTCTGCGGCGCATGCGCCACGATTTACCGTATTCACGGCGACCGTGAACTGAAAGCCTGCCTTGCCTGCCAGACACAGGTACAGGATGGAATGTACATAGCTACACTGCCGTTCTTCCCGCTTGTTAAGCAGGTTTATGATATTGAAAAGGTTAAGCCGACAGAGCAGATAATGATGCAGCTTTATCCTGAGATTTATTCCTGCGTAGGCTGTAACGCATGTACAAAGGCATGTACTCAGGAGCTTAAGGTTATGCAGTACATTGCGCACGCACAGAGAGGCGAGTATGAAAAATGCGCAGAGCTTTCGTTCGACTGTGTAATGTGCGGAGTATGCTCGTCACGCTGTCCTGCCGGAATTTCCCATCCTCAGGTCGCAATGCTTGCAAGACGTCTTAACGGTAAATATATCGCTCCGGAGTGCAAGCACCTTAATGAGCGTGTTGAAGAAATTGACGCAGGAGCGTTCAATTCGATTATTGAGGAGCTCATGGGCAAGCCTGTTGAGGAAATTAAAGAACTTTACAATAACAGAGAAATTGAGAAGTAGGAGGAGAGCGTGCTATGTATAATGAAGAAATGCTTGAACTCATGAAGGTCGTTGAGGCTAAAAGAGCAGAGAATGCCGCTCTTGAGCCTAGACGTATGACTGCCGACGAGAAGGATGCGCTGCTTGCGCAGTACCATCCTGATCACAAGGTTGAGGAATTCAGAGAACTTAAAATAGGTCCTAACAAGGGCGGAAAGGTGCCGAATGAGCTTGCCGATATGCTTGAGGCAAACAGCCGTATCGCAGGTAAAAATATCGATCTTTCTAATCCTGACTATGAGTGCGATGTACTTATAATCGGCGGCGGCGGAGCAGGTACTTCCGCTGCAATTGAAGCTGACAAGAACGGCGCAAAGGTTATGATAGTAACCAAGCTTCGTATGGGCGACGCAAACACGATGATGGCAGAGGGCGGCATTCAGGCTGCTGATAAGCCGAATGACTCGCCTGCGCTCCATTTTGTTGACTGCTATGGCGGCGGACATTATGCCGCAAAACGCGAGCTGGTTGCAAAGCTTGTTACAAAGGCTCCTGAGGCAATAAAGTGGCTTTCCGAGCTTGGAGTGGAATTTGACAAGACAGAAGACGGAACTATGGTAACGACGCACGGCGGCGGCACGCAGCGTAAGAGAATGCACGCTGCAAAGGACTATTCCGGCGCAGAGATCATGAGAACTCTCCGCGACGAGGTCCTTAACCGTCAGATCCCTGTTGTTGACTTTACGGCAGCTATTGAAATAATCAAGGATGACAAGGGAGCTGCGGCAGGAGCCGTTCTCCTTAACATGGAAACAAAAGAAATCCTGATTGCAAAGGCAAAGACCGTTATCATCGCAACAGGCGGCGCAGGACGCGTACATTACCAGGGCTTCCCTACGTCAAACCATTACGGCGCAACGGCAGACGGACTTATTCTTGCTTACAGAGCCGGCGCAAAGCTCCGTGATGTTGATACTCTTCAGTACCATCCTACAGGCGCAGCTTTCCCAGAGCAGATTTTCGGAGCGCTCGTTACCGAAAAGGTTCGTTCGCTTGGCGCAAAGCTTGTAAACATTGACGGCGAGGTATTTATGAATCCTCTTGAGACCCGTGATGTTACGGCTTCTTCGATTATCCGCGAGTGTACGACAAGAGGCAAGGGAATTCCGACTCCGGAGGGCGTTGGAATTTGGCTTGACACTCCGATGATTGAACTTAAAAACGGTGAAGGCACGATTGAAAAGCGTATTCCTGCGATGCTTCGTATGTTCGGCAAGTACGGAATTGATATCCGCAAGCAGCCGATTCTTGTTTATCCGACGCTTCATTATCAGAATGGCGGCGTTGATGTCACAACGGACAGCATGTCGACAGTCGAGAACCTTTATGTAGCCGGTGAGGCAGCAGGAGGCGTACACGGACGTAACAGGCTTATGGGCAATTCGCTTCTGGACGTTATCGTGTTCGGACGCAATGCAGGACAGTTCGCAAGCGAAAAGTCAAAGAGCGTTACAGTCGGAAATCTGACGCTTTCGCATGTCGATGCATTTGAGAAGGAAATTGCCGATGCAGGCATTGCAACAGACAAGGTTTCTCCGATGCTTCTTCCGGATTATGCCCGTAAGAACTAATTTTCACAAAAAAAGGCTTTAATTTGCAATAAGTTTGTGACAAATTAGTCTTGATTAAAACATAATTATACTGTATATTTTTAGGGAACCTGTCGGCAGGCAGGTTCCCTAATTATGTGTACAAAATAAAATTTATGGTTGCAGGGAATGTCCGGACCCGGCGGATTTTAAGCTGATGCCGCTTTCAGACAGGAACTGATATGGAGGAAAAAAACATGGAATTGTTCGGTGGCGTAGTAAGCATTACGGGAGTGAGCATCCTGATGTTTTCCGTATTTGTTGTGACCGTTTTCGGTTATCTGCTCGGAAGAATTACGATTAAGGGTGTCAGCCTCGGAACGGCAGGCGTTTTTATCATAGCCCTTCTTTTCGGAGCTGTTTTCCTTTCAGGCGAAGCTCCTATGCTTACAATAAGCAGTGATTCGCTTAAAATAGTTGAAAATCTCGGACTTGTGCTTTTTGTTGCTTCGGTAGGTTTTATTGCAGGTCCAAATTTCTTTAAAAACCTTAAGAAAAACTTTAAATCATACATTGTGCTTGGACTTATAATAATCCTTGCAGGTGCTCTTGCCTGTGCAGGCTGCTTCTTCGCAGGAAAAGGAATGGAATCGGATCCCGATGAATTTATTGCTATGCTTGTAGGCATTCTTTCAGGTTCGCTTACAAGCACTCCTGCATTTTCAGCCGCAAAGGCTACGGTAGCGCCTGAGTACGAAGATGCAGTAACCGTTGGTCACGGAATTGCATACCTTTTCGGTGTTATCGGAGTCGTGCTTTTTGTTCAGCTTATTCCTAAGATATTGAAAGCGGATATGCAGAAGGAGCGTGAGCTTATCAGCGTTGTTGACACAGGAGAGGTAAAAGAACAGAAAAAGCGTTTTGATATCGACGCTTTTGGCTTTTGCGCTTTCGGCGCAGCTGCCGTTATCGGCATATTCGTGGGCGCAATCAAGGTTCCTCTTTCGGGCGATGGGCTCAGCGGAACAACCTTTTCGCTTACGACTACCGGCGGAGTGCTTTTGACAGCTCTTCTTTTCGGACATTTCGGTCATATCGGTCCGGTAAGCATCAAGATCGACAAGAGAATTCTTGAAGTATTCAGAGAGTTCGGACTTATGCTTTTCCTTATAGGCGCAGGTATAGCAGGCGGCGCAAAGTTCGTAGAATATTTCAAACCGGTGTATTTCCTTTACGGAATCATAATGACGCTTGCACCGATGCTTATAGGCTTCATATTTGCAAAATTTGTGCTCAAGCTCAGTCTGCTTAACAACTTGGGCTCAATTACAGGAGGTATGACAAGTACCCCTGCGCTTGGAACGCTTATAAACGTCGCAGGCACGGACGATGTTGCATCGGCTTATGCGGCAACATATCCTATTGCTTTGATTTCGGTAGTCCTTGCGTCGCAGTTCCTTATCATTTTGCTTTAAACCAAACTGACGGGCTCTTGGCTGAAAACAGACTGCTGGTCAGCAGAGGTCACAGGCTTTGCGTATTGGAAGCAAACGTCGTGGCTTATTCCGAAATTTAAAACGGTCGGAACGTAGAATGGATTAAACGTAGGACGGATTAAATATAGGACGGATTAGAAAAAGCAGCGTTTATACGGCATTTTTGTGCCGTATAGAGCTGCTTTTTTGTATGCTTTTCATGCGTCGGATAATCATATGTCTGCCGCCGCCGTGAGCGGAAGGCTGTAAGCGTCAGCCGGAGCGGACAGGCATGAGCTAAAAAAAATACCTAAAAAACGCACCTTGAAAAACGCACTTTGAAAAACGCACTTTGAAAAATGCACTTTGAGAAATGCCTGTCGGCAGGCGTTTTCCGGCTCCGGCATTTTTACGGAGATATTTATAAAATTCTGCTACTTTATTTGTATTTGCCCTTTACTTAAAAGTACGATATGTTGTATAATTAAACGGAGTTTAACACAGTTTAGCGTTGTTTGACTTTAGTTGAACAAATTTTAACTGACGGAGGTTTTGATGGCACAGGTTGGTATTGTCATGGGCAGCGATTCTGATTTGCCTGTTATGAAAAAAGCGGCTGAAATGCTTGAAAAATTTGGAATTTCTTATGAAATGACAATTATTTCGGCACACAGAATGCCGGATGTGTTTTATGAATATGCCGAAACGGCAGAAGAAAAAGGCTTTAAGGTAATTATTGCAGGTGCGGGCGGTGCGGCTCATCTTCCCGGAATGACTGCGGCGATCTTTCCGCTGCCTGTTATCGGAGTTCCGATACACACAAAAGCTCTCAGCGGTGTTGACTCCCTTTACTCGATTGTGCAGATGCCTTCGGGAATACCGGTCGCTACAGTCGCTATCGACGGCGCTGCAAATGCCGGAATACTTGCAGCAAAAATTCTTGCGGCAGGGGAACCGGAGCTTCTTGAAAAGATTAAGGCCTACAAGCAGGAGCTTAAGAGCGGCGTTATGGCAAAGAAAGAAAAGATTGAAGCCGTCGGCTTCAAAGCCTATATGGAAGAAAAGTAAAGGCTTGTTTGGTAACTTTGCTAAAGATGCGGCAGACTTGAGCATTTATGCAAAAACTGAATTATGTGTTTAAGGAGATCAAGTATGGATTATAAAAATTCAGGAGTTGATATTGAGGCCGGCTACAAGGCGGTTGAACTGATGAAGGAGCATGTAAAATCTACGATGAGGCCGGAAGTCCTCGGAGGACTTGGAGGCTTCAGCGGCGCTTTTTCGCTCAGCTCCTTTAAAAATATGGAGAAGCCCACGCTTGTCAGCGGAACGGACGGAGTCGGAACAAAGCTTAAGCTTGCTTTTCTGACGGACAGGCATGACACGGTTGGAATTGACTGCGTTGCAATGTGCGTAAACGATATTGCGTGTGCAGGAGGCGAGCCTCTGTTTTTCCTTGACTATATTGCCTGCGGAAAGAATGTTCCGGAGAAAATTGCCACAATAGTAAAGGGCGTGGCTGAAGGCTGCAGTCAGGCAGGATGTGCTCTTATAGGAGGAGAAACCGCCGAAATGCCTGGGTTCTATCCTGAAAACGAATATGACCTTGCAGGTTTCGCTGTGGGCATTGTTGATGAAAAGGACATTGTAACAGGCGACAGCCTTGAGGCAGGAGATGTGATTGTCGGAATCGCTTCATCGGGAGTTCACAGCAACGGCTATTCTCTTGTAAGAAAGGTTTTCAGTATGACGGAAGAGTCCCTTAACGTTTATTATGACGAGCTTGGGGCAACTCTAGGAGAGACGCTTCTTAAGCCGACAAAGATTTATGTTAAAGCGCTTAAGTCTGTAAAGGATTCCGGTGTTAAAATCAAAGCGTGCAGTCATATTACGGGCGGCGGATTTTATGAGAATGTTCCAAGAATGCTCAAGGAAGGCAAGCACGCGGTAATACATAAGGACAGCTATCCGGTTCCTCCAATCTTCGGATTGCTTCAAAAAAAGGGTGAAATCGAAGAAAAGGTAATGTACAATACCTATAACATGGGCATCGGAATGATGATCGCTGTGAATAAAAACGACGTTGAGAAGACGGTTTCAGCGATTAACGAGGCAGGAGAGCAGGCTTATGTTATCGGTGAGATAACCGACGGTAAGAAAGGAATTACCATATGCTAAGAATTGCGGTTTTGGTGAGCGGAGGAGGAACTAACCTACAGGCTATCATTGATGCGATAAAGTCAGGCGCTGTTACCGATGCCGAAATTTCAGGAGTTATATCCAGCAAGCATGGAGCATATGCTCTTACAAGATGCAGTGAAAACGGTATTCCGTCAAAGGTTGTGGCGCTTAAGGATTATGCTGACAAGGCCGCAAGAGATGAGGCGCTTGTTATGGCTGTACAGAGCTTTTCACCTGATTTGGTGGTTCTGGCAGGATTCCTTACCATACTGCCAAAAAGGCTGATAAAGCTTTATCCCAACAAAATCATTAACATTCATCCTTCCCTTATCCCGTCCTTCTGCGGCGACGGCTTTTATGGGCTTAAGGTGCATGAAAGGGTGCTTGAAAGAGGCGTGAAGGTTACGGGAGCGACAGTTCATTTTGTGGACGAGGGGACTGACACCGGTCCGATTCTTATGCAGAAGGCAGTTGAAGTCCTCCCCGGCGATACGCCTGAAAGTCTTCAGCTCAGGGTAATGCAGGAGGCAGAGTGGAAAATACTGCCTGCGGTGATTAATGCGATTGCCCACGGTAAGGTAAAAGAAAAAAACGGAGCTTATTATATTGATTAACGGCACATGCCGATATACTGTCACAGAGATTTATGTGGCACTGGAGGTTTAAATGAAGGTACTTATAGTAGGAAGCGGCGGCAGAGAACACGCAATAGCATACAAGGTTTCGCAGAGCGCTCAGGTCGACAAGATTTACTGTGCTCCGGGAAATGCAGGAATTGCAGAGCTTGCGGAATGTGTTGACATTAAAGCGATGGAATTTGACAGGCTTGTTGCCTTTGCAAAGGAAAAGAAAATCGACCTTACGATCATAGGAATGGACGACCCGCTGGTCGGGGGAATTGTAGACGTGTTTGAGGCAGAGGGACTTCGCGTTTTCGGACCGAGAAAAAATGCCGCAATAATTGAAGGAAGCAAGGCCTTTTCGAAGGATTTGATGAAGAAGTACTCAATTCCTTCGGCGGAGTACCGTAATTTTGATGATCCGGAGGAAGCGATTAAGTATCTTGAAACCGCAAGCATGCCGATAGTGCTTAAAGCCGACGGGCTTGCGCTCGGAAAGGGCGTCCTTATCTGCAATAGTCTTGAGGAGGCGAAAGAGGGCGTTAAGAAAATAATGCTTGATAAGCAGTTCGGCTCTGCCGGAAATAAAATGGTCATCGAGGAGTTTATGACAGGACGTGAGGTCAGCGTACTCCTTTTCTGCGACGGTACAAACATTAAAGCGATGACAAGCGCACAGGACCATAAGCGTGCCAAGGACGGTGACAAGGGTCTGAACACAGGCGGAATGGGGAATTTTTCACCGAGTCCTTTCTACACGGACGAAATCAGGGAATTCTGCGAGGAAAAAATATATAAGCCGACCATGGCTGCAATGAAGGCTGAGGGAAGACCGTTTACAGGGGTTCTTTTTGTCGGTCTTATGCTTACGGAAAAGGGTCCAAAGGTGCTTGAGTACAATGCACGTTTCGGTGATCCTGAAGCGCAGGTGGTGCTTCCGAGAATGAAGAACGACATTATTGATGTTATCAATGCCTGTATAGACGGAAAGCTTGATGAAATTGACCTTCAGTTTGAAGATAATGCCTGCGTTTGCGTAATACTTGCATCTGACGGATACCCTGTGGCTTACGAAAAGGGCTTTAAAATAACAGGACTTGAAAATTTCAAGGGCAAGGACGGCTATTATGTGTTCCATGCCGGCTCTAAGTTTGACGGAGAGGGCAATATTGTAACAAACGGCGGCAGGGTTCTCGGCGTAACGGCAAAGGGTGCGACTCTTAAAGAGGCCAGAGCAAATGCATATGCAGCCGTTGACCTTATAAATTTTGACAATAAGTACTACAGACACGATATAGGCAAAGCCATTGATGAGGCTCCGGCCGCAAGTCATGGTTGAAGCGTTACTGTAAATCCGGTGCTGTAAGGTGACTTTATTTACCTTACAGAATTGTATTTATCTAATTCGGAGGAAATATGCGCAGAATAAAAGCATTGATAGTTATTTTGGCATGCCTGACAGGGTTGATTGCAGCAGGGTGCGGACAAAAAACCGATAAAAAAACGGGAACAGATGAGCAGGGAGTAAGTCTTGCAGTAAGCGAGCCTGCAAAGGCTACAGACGACAGCTCAAAAGTTGTGCCGTCCTTAACGGGGCAGCCTGGCGTAAGCATCCAAGTGACGCCCGGCGGTGCGGAGATTACCGGCGGCGGAGACCTGACGGGCGGAGCAGTCACCGAAGCCGTAGTAACGGGCGAAGCAACAAAACAGCCGACACCGGTTCCTACAGTGACGAAGGCTCCCGTGACAACTCCCGTACAAACGAAGCCGACTGTCGCAATAAAGGACATGAACGCTAAAATGTATTCGTCTATTCGCCTTAACGTCAGGGCATCAAACACGACAAACTCAGATGTGTTAGGAGTGCTCGACGTTAATGAAAGCATCGGAGTGACGGGACTTTGCGATAACGGCTGGGCAAGAGTAAACTATAAAGGGAAAACGGCTTATGTAAGCTATAAATATCTTTCTTCAGAAAAGGTTGTTGAAAAAACTCCTACGCCAAAACCGATTACGTCTACGCCAAAACCGAAACCGAAACATTCATTTAACCAAACGTACCATGATAACGGTCAGAGCTATTATAAGGCGAACTATGATATTGTCGAGGCTCATCTGAAATGCGTAAACGATTTGAGGGCGTCTCTGGGTCTGGGAAGCCTTACATTGGACTCGACCGTTAGTAAGATTGCCTCGTACAGGACCGCCGAAATGATTGCGCTTGATTTTTTCAGCCACTATCACCCTGGAAACGGGACGACATGCGCATTTGAAGTTGTGTATTTCTATCAGGACGGATACTCGCAAATTGCGGAGAATATTTCGCATATTGTAGGCGATTGGGGCTATTTCTACAGCAGAGCCGAGCTTGGAGAGGAATTGTTCAATAATTTTAAAAAGTCTGACGGGCACTACAAAAATATGACCAATCCAAAATATACGAAAATCGGGCTTTGCGTTTATGTCTCGGATGATTATGCTTTAATAACCCAAATATTTGAATAAAGCTTAGGCTCCTCTGTCCTTTGAGCGGCAGAGGAGTTTTTTACTTTACTTGCATAAGCCGCAGATATATGTTATATTTAGAATATAACACAAATACAGTGATTAACCTGTGGCTTTACGGGAAAACTGTAGACAGGCGGGAATATGTTTATTGAAATAGATTTTAACAGTAATGAGACAATTTACAGCCAGTTAAAGAACCGTATTATCCTTGCCATAGCAACGGAGGAGATAAAACAGGGCGACCTTCTTCCGTCAGTCAGGGAGCTTGCGCTTCAGGCAGGAATCAATATGCACACTGTCAACAAAGCCTATGCGGTGTTAAGGGACGAAGGCTACGTTACGATCGGCAGAAAAGGTGCGGTGATAAACGTTTCGGACGATGCTTTTAAAGCAAGGCAGGAGCTTTTTATGCAGCTTAAGCCTGCAATTGCAGGGGCTCTTAGCAAAAATCTTTCAAAAGACGAATGTATACAGGTGCTTCAGGAGGTGCTGGACAGCTTTTAAGCGGATATAAGCCGCAGCGGTATTCATGGATTGAATTAAGATGAATATCATGCTGTCCGAATATTTTTGGAAGCTTTAAATTTAAAATATAAAATCAGGAAGGCAAATAATGGAAAATTTTACTCCGAATGCAAAAAAAGTAATTAATATGGCGGCTGACATAGCCATATCCTTTAATCACAGATATGTCGGAACAGAACATATGCTCATGGCTCTTTTACGTGCAGGCGGCGTTGCAGGCACGGTACTTTCAAAGTATATCAATCCTGATGATTTTGAAAACCTCATGCTTACGCTTGCAGGAGACGAGGATGAATTAAACGATCAGGAACCTTACGGAATGTCAATTAAGGCTAAGCAGATAATTGAAAGAGCAGGAAAGATTGCGGAAAGCCACAATGTCAAACAAATCGGAACCGGTCATATACTGCTGGCTATCGTTACCGAATCCGACTGCATTGCGGTGAGGATTATCAATACGCTTGGAATCAGTCTCCAACAGCTTTACGCAGACACTCTTTTTGAATGCGGCTACAGCGACGGCGAGGTAAAAAAAGAGATGGCAGGCATGAAAAAAAGCGGAGGAAGAACGCCTGCTCTCGACCAGTACGCAAGAGATTTAACGGCTATGGCGAGAAGAGGCGCGACAGATCCCGTCATCGGACGTGAAGATGAAATTACGCGTGTGATCCAGGTATTGTGCAGAAGGACAAAGAATAATCCTTGTCTTGTCGGAGAGCCGGGAGTAGGCAAAACCGCAATTGTAGAGGGTCTTGCAAATCTTATTGCGGAGGGAGCTGTTCCGGACTATATCAAAAATATAAGAATCATGGTTTTGGATTTATCAGGCATGGTTGCCGGAGCCAAGTACAGGGGAGAATTCGAAGAAAGAATAAAAAAGCTAATGGAAGAGGTTAAGGCCAATCCTGATATTATTCTTTTTCTCGATGAGATCCACACCATAATAGGAGCAGGAAGCGCCGAGGGCTCCTTGGACGCCGCCAATATTTTGAAGCCGGCTCTTTCCAGAGGCGAAATCAGAATTATCGGAGCGACCACAAGGGACGAATACCGGAAACACATTGAAAAAGATGCCGCCCTTGAGAGACGCTTTCAGCCCGTTGTCGTGGAGGAGCCTGATGAGAATGAGGCTCTTGATATAATTAACGGGCTTAAAGGCAAATATGAAGAATTTCACGGAGTTGCAATAGAGGATAAGGCGGCAGATGCGGCAGTAAGGCTGTCGGCAAGATACGTAAACGACAGGTTCCTGCCTGATAAGGCGATCGACTGTCTTGACGAGGCATGCAGCAGGGCAAAGCTGAAGGGCTACAGGATCAATCCTGAAATACTTGCTCTTGAAGAAAAGCTTTCAGAGCTTACCGAAGCAAAGGAAGACGCCATTTCCTCAAGAGACATGCTTAAAATAACCCGTATCAAGGAAGAAGAGGCTGAAATAAGGAAAAAGCTCGATAAGGCAAAGGGAAACGGCAAAAAGCGTAAAAAAATGCTTGTAACGGAGGATAACGTTGCGGACATAATAAGCAGCTGGACAGGGATCCCGCTCTCTAAGCTGAATGAAAACGAAAACGAAAGACTGATGAAGCTTGAAAAAACGCTTCATAAGAGGGTGATAGGACAGAACGAAGCCATTGATTCGCTTGCAAAGGCAATAAGAAGGGGCAGGATCGGAATAAAAGATCCCAACAGGCCTATCGGCTCGTTTTTGTTCCTTGGACCGACGGGCGTCGGTAAAACCGAGCTTTCGAAGGCTCTTGCAGAGGCAATTTTCGGAAGAGAAAGCGCTGTAATAAGGGTCGACATGTCAGAATACATGGAAAAGCACAGCGTGGCAAAAATTATCGGTTCGCCTCCGGGCTATGTGGGACATGACGAGGGCGGACAGCTTTCGGAGCAGGTGAGACAGAAGCCTTATTCAATAGTTCTTTTTGACGAAATAGAAAAGGCTCACCCCGACGTGTTCAACATTCTTCTTCAGGTGCTTGACGAGGGTCATATCACAGACAGTCAGGGCAGAAAGGTCAACTTTAAAAACACGATTATCATAATGACCAGTAACGCAGGAGCGCAGTCCATTGTAAACCCTAAAAAACTGGGCTTTAACAATAGAGATGATGCCGTTGCGGATTATGAGCATATGAAATCGAACGTCATGGAGGAGGTCAAGAGAATCTTCAGACCGGAATTCATAAACCGTATTGACGACATCATAGTGTTCCATGAGCTGACAAAGGAGGAGCTGTCTGAAATCGTTAAGCTCATGCTTAAAACACTTAAAAAGCGAATTGAAGAAAACAGCAGGATAAAGCTTACTGTTTCAGATGACGTCGTTGAGTTTATTGCGCTTAAGGGAAATGACCCCAAATACGGCGCAAGGCCTCTTAAAAGGGCGATTCAGGATTATATTGAAGATGTGCTGGCTGATGAGATCCTGTCAGGAAATATTTCAGAGGGCGACGAGGTTCGCCTTAAGATTAAAGACGGCAGGGTAACGGCTGTCAAGCAAAGGAAAAAGACGGAGAAGCAAGGTGAAAAATAAAAGCGTTTTTTATTGTACCGAATGCGGAAATGAACTTTCAAAATGGGCAGGGCAGTGTCCTGCCTGTAAAAAATGGAACACGGTTGTTGAAGCGACTGAATCAATGAAAAAAGCGTCCTCCTTAAAGGGCGGCTCCCAGCGTCCGCTAAAAAAATCCGAAAGACACACGCTTTCACAGGTTGATTCAGAGGACGAAAGACGGACGGACACCGGCATATCCGAGCTAAACAGAGTGCTTGGAGGCGGAATTGTCAAGGGTTCTCTGGTGCTTGTCGGAGGAGACCCGGGAATCGGAAAATCCACCTTGCTTTTACAGATGTGCCGGGAGCTTGCCGAAAGAGGCTCGTCCGTCCTTTATGTCTCCGGAGAGGAAAGCCTAAGGCAGATTAAGCTTCGAGCGGACCGAATCGGACAGTTCTGCGACAGGTTAATGCTTATTTCGGAAACCGATCTTGACAGCATTGTAGAGAATATTTACGAAATGAAGCCCGACACGGTTATAATAGATTCAATTCAGACCATGTGCCGTGCAGACGTGGATTCTGCGGCCGGTTCGATTTCACAGGTGAGAGAAACGACACAGACCTTGCTGCGTATTGCAAAAGAAGAGGAAATTTCGATATTTATAATCGGTCATGTGACGAAGGAAGGAACCGTTGCGGGACCGAGAATGCTTGAGCACATGGTAGATACCGTGCTTTATTTTGAAGGCGACAGCAATTCTCTTTTCCGCGTGCTCAGAGGAGTGAAGAACAGGTTCGGTTCCACAAACGAAATCGGCGTTTTCGAGATGTGTAAAAACGGTTTGAGAGAGGTTCTGAACCCAAGCGAGCATCTGCTTTGCGGCATGCCCGAAAATGAGCCGGGCTCTGTTGTTACCGCCGTCATGGAGGGAACGAGACCGATGCTCGCAGAGGTACAGGCGCTTGTGTGCCAAACAAGCTTCAATATGCCTAGAAGAACGGCGGCAGGAACCGATTACAACAGAATGAACCTGCTCATGGCAGTTATGGAAAAAAGAATGGGACTGAGATTTTCTTCCTGCGATGCTTACATAAATGTAGCAGGCGGCATGAAGATAATCGACCCGTCCTTAGACCTTAGTATAGTGACAGCTCTGTATTCGGGCTATAAAAACGTTCCGCTTGCGGAAAAAACCATAGTTTTCGGAGAGGTAGGACTGACAGGAGAGGTCAGGGCGGTTTCGCAGGCGGCGGCAAGGGTAAATGAGGCTTGCAAGCTGGGTTACAAAAACTGCATTATGCCAAAGACTTCACTTGATATTATTAAATCAGAGGGCGGCAATTACAGCATAAACCTTATCGGCATCAGAAATATTTGTGAATTATCCTCGTCCGGGTTATTTTAAAATCCGCTGCGGAGATAGGGCGTTTGCATTGCGACATAAAAATTAACGGGGTGCATAGGATGAAAGACGAGAGAAAAAAATTAAATCGCCGTGTGAGAACTGTTTTTCTGACGTTCTCTGTTTTAGCATCTGTTCTGTTTCTTGCCTCATGCGGTAATAAAAAGGACGAGCTCAGCGCGGAAGCTATAGCAAGCTATGAGCATACCTTTTCAAATGTGACGGCGACTCAGGGCGAGGCACAGCCTGAGGGCGGCGGAAGCATAATGGATGAGCAGGGATTTTTCCTGACCGACGACTATATTTACGTTAAGGCAAATCAGGTAAATATCCGCAAAACTCCTGCAAAGGATGCGGATTCGATTACCACGGTAAACTATGGTGAAAAGCTTTACAGGACGGGTTATAACGAGTCGGGCTGGAACAGAATTTATTATGACGGTGAACCGGCCTATGTGAATTCCGATTATACGACGAGTCTTACGATAGATGCAACGGCGGAGTTTGATTATTCTCTTGCGGCGCTTAACATAGTCGAAACGTCAAAACAGTCCATATATTATTACAGCTATGAGGAGCTTTGCAGCGACCTCGACGAAATAAAGAAAGTCTTTCCGGACCGTGTACAGCTGAACGCCATAGGAAGCACGGCGGACAACAGAACGATATTTGAAGCGGTGCTTGGAAATCCCGAAGCAAAGCACAGCATACTTGTGGTTGCAGGAATGGAATCCTGCGAGTATATGACAAGCATGTTTGCGGCAAAGCTTGCGGAGTACTATGCGCACTACGGCGCAGAGGGTTACTACAAGGGCTACAGCTATGCGGAGCTTTTGGAAAACTGCTCGATTCATATTGTTCCGATGCTTAATCCCGACGGAGTTGCAATCAGCCAGTATTACCTTGAAGCGGTAAACACTCCTTCGATTAAGGACAACATAAATTCGTGGTTTGAAAGAGACCAGAACAGCGGAGGAACGAATCTGTCGCTTGACATGTATCTGATGTTTTCTTATGCTAATGCAAGAGGGGTAGATCTGACTCTTAATTTTCCTTACAGGTGGGACGATGCGGAAAGCACGGAAGCGCCTGCCAACAAGGGCTATAAGGGTGAAACGGAGGCTTCCGAGAATGAGTCGTTAAGCATACTTAGAATAATGGAAACGATTAATCCTGACGCTCTAATCAGCTTAAGAACCTCCGGAGACAGCATATCCTACGATTTCGGACTGGACGACGCCGTATATGAAAAAGCCTACGGCTATGCGGATCTGCTAAGCGGTGTTTTCGCATATAAAAGAGACGATTCCACCTACGGAAAATCGTACTTCGGTTCGCTTGAGGGATATGCGGCATGCGTTGAAAAGATCCCCTCTCTGAGAATCAAGGTTGGAAACGGAGACGCGCCGCTTAACGGAAGCGAGTATAATTCCATTTGGAATTCCGGAAGAGAATCGCTTGCGGCGCTGATAACTGAAATCATAAACGGTTAAAGCTTACTATACATTCACGAGGAATAGCGGATGAACATTTTGCTTGTCATTGCTCTGCTTCTTCTTTTCGTAAAAGGACAGACAGCGGTTTATAACAGATTCTGGAATAAAAACCTTAACGTAAATATCGGTTTTTCTGACAGGCTCGTCGAAGAGAGGGAGGATTTTCAGGTCGTTGAGAGCGTGGAAAACGGGAAAAAGCTTCCGCTTCCTTCTTTGTCCGTGAAATTTTCAACATCTCCGAGCCTGCTTGTTTCAGGACTTGTCAAGGACGATAACGCAAACACCTCCGACAGGTTTTATTACAGCGACATTGTTCCGGCAATGGGAAACAGGCTTGTGACGAGAAAAATCAAATGCCATGCCGAGAAAAGAGGCGTGTACGGCATAGACTCAATTTTTCTGTCCTCCGACAATTTGCTCTTAAATTCAAATATGCACGAAGTAAGAGATAATTCGGCGGAAATCATGGTATACCCAAGACACCTTAACAGACATGGGTTTGAGCTTCCGTTCAATACTTTAATGGGAGATATCGTAACAAGATTTAATCTCATTGAGGATCCGTTTGAATTCAGAGGGCTTAGGGAATATTTTCCTCAGGATGCGATGAACCGAATTAACTGGAAAGCCTCGGCAAGAGCGGAAAACTATGTCGTAAACCAGTTTAACCAGACTGTTTCAAAGTCCGTTCTTGTCGCGGTTAATTTTTCACAGGCATCCGCAAGATTTGAGGACGGTCTTATGGAGGAAAGCCTCAGGCTTGCCGTCAGCTTTGCGGAGGAGCTTTTAAGAAGGGGCTTCTCTTTAGGCGTAGTTTCAAATGCAAAGAGCTATTTTACCGATGAAGAAACCGCCGTTGAATACGGAAACGGCTTCAGGCATTTACAGGCGATCCATGAGGCGACAGCCTCAATAGCCGCCGAAAAGCCTGTGGATTATTTTTTGCAGTCTGAGGCTTGCAGAGCGGCGTTTGACGACAGTGAATTCTTGATTTTGATTTCCTTTAATCAGGACGATAAGCTGATTGAATGTTTTGAAGAACGGCTTCAAAGGGGGCTTGCCGGCTACTGGGTCGTGCCGACGAATTACAATGTGGCATACAGGCTGCCTGAGTCCTTGAAATCCGTGTCAGGAGAATGGAGAGTAAATGAAGGTCAGTAAATATATAAAGCTGGCGGCAGGCTCAAAAATCTTGCTGTCTTGGCTTTTGGTGTTCAGTCTGATAAGCGCATATATGAGCTTTTCAGAATTCCTGCCTGTTGAGATCGGCGGCTTTTTCGTCGTCTATATCCTGCTTTGCTTCGGGTATTTATGGCTGGTGAGGAAAAAGCTTGATACGCCCCGAATGTCATATGTTATCCATCCGCTCTTTTTTGCTGCGGAGGTAATTGCTTTTTTTATAACCTTGGTAGAGGACGACGGAAAGATGTTTTCTTTCCAAAGCGTGTATCTGCTTTTTATAATATCCTTCTATATGCTGAACTGCTATCTTTCCTCATTGGCGCTCAGTCTTACGAACGGTTCCGGCAGCAGGGCAACGGTTATTATGAAGTATTCAGGCTATCGGACTAGGCTGTTTTGGGGCTGGCTGACCGCTTTTGTGCTTGCGGCGCTTATATGTCTTTTCATTCCTATCAAGGGAAAAAATATTTTCACTCCGATTGAAATCAACCGGAATACGTCATCAGAGGAAGAAAAGGTCACGCCTGAGGAAGAGGAATTCATAGACGGCACGGAAGAAAAAGCAGAAAGCTATGAGGATAACAAAGCGCTCAGGTTTGTCCTGACAGCGCTTGTCATTATTATTTTTGCGGCAATTCTTTTCCTGTCCAGGAAAATTATATTTAAGGACAAGAAGGCAAAGGGCTTTGAATATGAGCTTCCCGACGAGATAGAGGAAGAGATTACCGAGGTGAAGAAAAAAAGGAATGAAAAAAATACTGAAACAGTCTCAGGCAGCGCAGCCGCAAGGGTAAGGAAATATTTTTTAAAAACTGTGAAAAGCTATTATCCTGAACGCGTCAATGAGGCAAAAACGCCTGAACAGCTTCTGATTTACGGTGAAGAAGAGGAAAAGGAGATGAGAAGCCTTTACGAAAAAGCCCGTTATTCGGACAGGGAATCGGATAAGTCGGAGGCTGCCAGAGCAAAGGAGGTTTCTTCGATACTAATAAAGAAACATAAAAAGGCAAAGCAATACTAAGAAAACAGCAAAGCAAATATCCTAATAAAGACAAAAATAAAGAAAAGGACAGATGAAGACGCTGAAGGGAATATGCTGGAAAGCGGAGAAAAACAAAAAGCATGGGCAAAATTTTCTTGACATTATCCGCATAGTATAGTATTATACTCTTTGGCTGTTAAAAAACGTATGGCAGCACAATAGGGGTATAGTTCAGCTGGTAGAATATCGGTCTCCAAAACCGCAGGTCGTGGGTTCGAATCCTACTGCCCCTGTTCTAAAAGAGGAACGTATTTAAGTACGTTCCTTATTTTTTTAAATCTGCCGGACAGCGCATGAAGGCTCGGCCGGTACAAAAACGGCATAAAATAAATAATTTGGGCTGAATGCCGTTAAAAACATACGGAGGGAGAAAAAATGGCGGTTTACGACAGGCTGATAGAGCTTCTTAAAGACAAAGAGGTTATTATCCAGACACACAACTTTCCGGATCCGGATGCGATAGGAACGGCATTCGGACTTCAGTACTTCCTTAGACAGTTCGGAATTGAATCGGATTTGGTTTACAGCGGAAAAATTGACAATAATAACACCAAAAGAATGGTAGATATGCTGGAAATCCTTATTTACAACTCGGAGGAGTACAAGGATTTTAAGGAAGATAAGTGTGTCGTAACTGTTGACGGTCAGAAGAACAACTCTAACTTCAGCGACCTTATCGGAGATGAGGTTGCCTGCATAGACCATCATTCTTGGACTACAGCCTATAAGTATCTTTATGTTGACCATAGAGAGTGGGGCGCCTGCTCAAGCATAGTTACCGATTACTTTATCGAGAGCGGAATTCCCGTTCCGAAAAATGTTGCTACGGCACTCCTTTACGGCATAAAAATGGACACCTTCAGCTTTTCAAGAGGAGTTACAGACGATGATATAAGGGCATTTGCCTTTCTTCATAATTCGGCCGACATACAGCAGATGAGAACTCTTGAAAACAACAGTGTTGAGCTTGCAGATTTAAGGGCCTACGGTCTTGCATTTAAAAATACCGTTGTTTATGACAGAATCGGCTTTGCTCACATAAATCTTGATTGCCCGGATTCGCTGATTGGAATGGTATCGGATTTTATACTGTCTCTTTCTGCGGTTGACGTTTCTGTTATCTATGCCGACCGTAACGGAGGATATAAATTTTCCGTCCGTTCGGAAATTGAAGGGGTTAACGCAGGAAAGCTCGTTGCGGCAGCCTTAAGCGGAATCGGAAGCGGCGGCGGACACCCGACCATGGCGGGCGGCGTGATAACAAAGGAAAATGTTTCGCTGCTTGGAACAGACCATGATTTTATGATAAGAAAAAGATTCCTCGATGTTGGAATGGTTATGCTTGAAGAGGCGGCAAGGCAGCGCGCATTGATGGAACAAAGCATGGCGTGAGGCTCTTAATGGATAAGTTTAAAATAATTACAACTGACGGAAAAGCCAAACGGGGCGAATTTTCAACTGTACACGGAACGGTTCAGACGCCTGTTTTTATGAATGTTGGGACTGTGGGTGCGATAAAGGGAGCGGTCTCATCGGTCGACCTTAAGGAGCTGGGAACACAGGTCGAGCTCTGCAACACCTATCACCTTCACGTAAGACCCGGAGATGAGGTCGTTAAAAAAATGGGCGGTCTGCATAAGTTTATGAATTGGCAGAAGCCCATACTTACGGATTCAGGCGGATTTCAGGTGTTTTCCCTCGCAAGCCTGAGGAAAATAAAGGAAGAGGGCGTAAGCTTCAATTCCCATATTGACGGAAGAAAAATTTTTATGGGGCCTGAGGAAAGCATGCAGATCCAGTCCAACCTCGGTTCCACCATTGCGATGGCTTTTGACGAATGTCCTCCAAGTAAGGCTGAGAGAAAATACATTGAAGACAGCGTTGCAAGGACCACAAGGTGGCTGAAGCGCTGTAAATCGGAGATGGAGAGACTGAATTCGCTTCCGGACACTATTAATAAAAACCAGATGCTTTTCGGCATTAATCAGGGCGGAATATGCGACGACATAAGGATAGACCATGCCAAAAGCATTTCGGAGCTTGAACTGGACGGATATGCGATAGGCGGTCTCGCCGTTGGAGAGACCCATGAGGAAATGTACCATATCCTTGACGTCACAGTACCGGAGCTGCCGTCAAATAAGCCGGTTTACCTTATGGGCGTAGGAACTCCGGCAAATATTTTAGAGGCAGTCGACAGGGGCGTAGACTTTTTCGACTGCGTTTATCCGACAAGGAACGGAAGACACGGACATGCCTACACGAATTTTGGCAAGCTTAATCTTAAGAATCAGAAGTATGAGACTGACGACAGACCGCTTGAACCGGGCTGTCAATGTCCGGCGTGCAGGAACCACAGCAGAGCATATATAAGGCATTTGCTGAAGGCAAAAGAAATGCTTGGTTTTAGATTAATGGTCTTGCATAATCTCTGGTTTTATAATACAATGATGACTGAAATTCGTGAAGCAATAGAAAATCACAGCTTTCAGCAGTACAAGGCTGCAAAGCTTGAAGGTTTTTCCGGAAACGGTGAAGATTAACACATGGAGGTTTTAATATGTTAAATGGATTTTTACTCGCAGAGGGAAGCACGGCAGGCAGCGGAGGCGGTGCGCTTGTGTCGATGCTGATTTATTTTGTAGTGATCGGCGTTGTGTTCTACTTCCTCCTTATCAGGCCTCAGAAAAAGCAGCAAAAACAGCTTGATGCGCTCATAAGTTCAATGGAAGTGGGAGACAGCGTTCTGACGACGGCAGGCTTTTACGGAGTTGTAATAGACATTATGGACGAAATAATCATTGTAGAGTTCGGCAATAACAAAAACTGCCGTATCCCGATGAAGAAATCGTCAGTTGTCGAGGTCGAAAAGCTGAATAAAAATTAACCTTTGATATCTGCCTGTAAGGTGAAACAGAAGCGACTGTTTCACCTTTTTTAACGCGGCTTAAAATAACATAAGCATAAGGGGTGAATAAAAATTTATACTGTTTTACTTGCTTTGATTTATCTTGCGTTTATCAGCCTTGGACTGCCTGATTCTCTGCTGGGAGCAGGCTGGCCCGCCATGCACGTTTATCTTGACGTCCCGACGCCCTACATGGGCATTGTTTCGATGGTAGTATCCGGCGGCACAATTATATCCAGTCTGATGTCCGATAAACTCACACGGAAGCTGGGAACGCGCAATGTCACCGTTATCAGCGTTTTTCTCACGGCTTTTGCATTGCTCGGCTTCTCATTTTCAACTGAATTCTGGATGCTGCTTGTCTTTGCGGTTCCGTACGGACTTGGCGCAGGCTGTATAGACGCCGCCCTGAATAATTACGTGGCGATTCATTATACCTCCAGGCATATGAGCTGGCTGCACTGCTTTTGGGGCGTTGGAACGATAATCAGTCCGTTTGTAATGAAGTATGCGCTGACACATCATGTCTGGTCAACAGGTTATTTGATAGTTGCAGTCATGCAGCTTGTCATCGGCTTTATCCTCTTATTTACAATGAAAGCGTGGAACGTAAACAAACGTGCCGACGATAAAAAAGCAGAGCATAAAGGGCTGTTGGAAACATTAAGGATTAAAGGCGTGCCTTCGCTTTTAATAGGATTTTTTGCATATTGCTCCGCAGAAGCCACCGCTATGGGCTGGACAAGCACATATCTTGTGGAAGCGCATCATATATCCGCACAGCGCGCGGCAGGAGCGGCATCACTGTTCTTTATCGGTATTACTGTCGGAAGATTTATCAGCGGATTTATAATGAACAGGCTGGGAGACAGGAAAATGATAATCTGCGGAACATGCACTGCGCTTGTCGGAATCGTTCTTATGTCCGTACCGTCGGAAAGTGCGTTATTTGCCGCATTTGTTGTGTTTGGCTTGGGCTGCGCCCCGATTTATCCCTGCATCATACACTCCACGCCTGATAATTTCGGCAAAGAAAATTCAGGTTCGATAATTGGCATACAGATGGCGAGCGCCTACGTCGGTTCAACCTTTATGCCGCCTGTATTCGGGCTTTTGGGAAATTATGTAAGCTTTGGCCTGATGCCGTTGTATATGCTGATTTTTATCGCGCTGATGATAGGCATGACGGAAACGACGTTCCGAACGGTCAGACAAAGGTAAAGCAAACGCAGCAATATTGATGTCCATGCGCTTTAAGCTGCTCTCTTTAATTATTAACGGGTGCGGAATATGCCGAACTGATTTCACAAAAGTGGAAGGTATACGCCGCATACAAACAGGCATTGCTTACCGATTTGTGACGGCCATGTTTTGGAATGAGAGATTTCATTTCACCTATTCATAATCTGATAAAAAATCTGCACCATTTCATCAGGCGATTCCTTAAATCCACGTTTAATCCACTCATCCAGTAGTCCGAAAAGTGCGTAAGAATAGAAGCGTGCCTGATAACACTCTTTCGCATTTGCGCCATACTGTGGCATCATTACCTGATAAAAAGCATCGTAAACAACCGATTGCATTTTGGAATCATAAACGACCTGCAGAATGTGCTTGATCTCATAGTTGAACTGGAAGAAGTCTTTCGCATTTGCAAGATCAAATCTGTTGCGAACAGCAATCGCACG
>CANRAZ010000007.1 GCA_947628705.1 uncultured Lachnospiraceae bacterium
TTTGGGCTGGCATACTCCCAGACAGGTACTGATGGATTATCTGCGGTCAGTGTAACAAATGTTTGACAAACCTACATCATTTAAAAATGGGCAGTCAAATTGATAAATTGAGGAGCGATTATAGGAAATAAGTTTAGAAAAATTTGAAAAAACGTTTAGATCAATACCACAATAAAAAAGCATGGCAGACATATAAACCGACGTCCGCCATGCCATGTTCTTTACTTTACCCTGCCGGTTTGAAGCCCTCAGCTCTATCCTGCCGGTATGATGTCTGCAATTTATCTTGCCGGTATGAAGCCTGCAACCCTGCCTGCAAACTCTGCGAAGTTCTGAGTCTGGAGAATAACCCTGCCCGGTCCGACAAGTCTTGTAAGGAAAAGGCCCTCGCCGCCCAACAGCTTATTCTTAAGACCCTTTACAGTCTCAATTTCATAGGACATTCCCTTCTGAAAACCGACCACGTTTCCTGTGTCAACCTTAATCACCTCGCCCGGAGCAAGGTCTTTTATTACTTTGTCGCCGTCGATTTCAAGGAAGCAGATTCCGGTTCCTGCAATTTCCTCAAGAATAAATCCCTCTCCGCCAAAAAGACCGGCTGAAATCTTCTTAGTAAAAGCCACATTAAGCTGGACTGTAGGCTGTGCGCAGAGGAAAGCTCCCTTCTGGCAAATCATCGGCCCGTTTGTTGCAAGGTCTATCGGTAAAATTTCACCTGCAACGGTTGAGGCAAACGCTATTATCGCACCCGGCTTAACTGCGGAATATGAAGCCATAAAAAGAGATTCTCCTGCGAACACCCTTCCCATGCCCTTAAAGAAACCGCCTCTGGTACTGGTCTCCATAACGACCCCTTCTGACATCCATGCCATTCCGCCTGACTGCGTATACATTCCCTCTCCCGCCTGATCAAACATAACTTCAACAGCCGGCATGGTGTTTCCTAAAATTCTGTATTGCATAATTTTGCCTTTCCTTTTGACAAAAGCAAAGCTCCGAAGAACAATACTCCGCACTGTCAAAATTTATCATAATAAGTAATTTAATTATAAATAAGGCGTAAAATTTTTTCAACAAAAATTTATATTATTTTAATAATATGACCTTACAACCCGCTCAGAAAATCTGAAATTGCAAATTTCAGCTATATTGCTGCAGATATCAATGCGTTTAAACAGTCGAAGCGTCCTTTTATATCTCGCCGCGTTCTTTGTAATATTCAAGTAATAGCTCCGTGACCCTGTTATAACTTAAAATTCCGTCTTCAACTCCTGAAAGCTGAAGCATCGTATCTGTTACGGCATCAGAAATATCGTCCACCTTGTCCGTGTCAAAAACAGACTCTTCTTCAACCTTCTCCCACTTTTCAGGCGTCAGGAAAATATAATCGTAATAAGACAGTGAGGAAATTTCCGGCTGATTGCAATACCTTTCATGGCTGACGCTGTTGTAATAGGAATCGTCGACATAGCCCAGCACGCTTGAATAACCGCTGTACCTTACAAACGGGTCGTCACTGTTTATACATGCGAGATATCCGAAAAAATTTGCCTCGTCCTCAAGTATATAGCCCTTCAGATGACTGTACTCATGGCATATTACCGCCGGATAATTTACTATGTACATCATGTTGTTGTAATTTGCCTCAAGAGTAAACGGGAAGTAAACCCCCGACGTATAGGTTTGCGTCATAAACACCGAGCCCGATATCGGTTTCGGTTTCGGATAATAGCCGCTAAACCTTGGAAACTCGCTGCTTATGCTCAGCATGGCTGCCTTAGCTGCTTGGTACATATTCCCTGAATAGACCACGTAGCCGTTTTCATCCCTTTGCATCTGCTCCGCAAGCGCATTACATTCCGTTACGATCATATTTCTAAGGTTTTCCAGTTCGTCAACGGTAAACTCCTGCCCTTTGCCTTGGGCGGACAGCTTCAGCTCGGACGTACCGTAAAGAAGAGTACAGTTCAGAGTCATAATAATAAAAACGGCCATTGCCACGGCAAAAAAGCTCTTAAAGTATATTACTGCATATCTGCGGTAGCCCTTCTTTTTTCTTAGAAAAATCAGAAGCAAAGCTGAGATTAACGCGGCCGCAATAAAAAATACAGCCGCAATAAGGAGATATTCTCCGAGCGAGAAAGAAAAAAGACCTGAAAACCTGCTGTATGTATTTATCCACAACGGGAAAATATTCGCAACATAAAAATCACAGAAACGCCTGCTAAAAGATAAAACGTTCAAAACCGCAGCCGCTGCGGCCGCCGCGATCATCAGCCAAAAATAGAGGGACGGCTTTTTCCTTTTCAAGCTGCCCTCTTTTTTGGCGTCGCCGCTTTCACAGTCATTTGTTTCTTCATCGGTATTGTCTTGGGCAGCCTCAGTTTCCGTGTTTTTTATTTCGTCACGGCAGGCTTCTCCCGAAATGTCTTCCGCAGAAGCAGAATTGTCTAATCCCTCAATATCTTCTGAAAAATCCTCGTTCATCTCTTAAGTGCCTCTGTTAATTTCAAAAAGTTTTATCTGCCCGCTATGCCTCGTAATCCATACATACCCTGTTCTTTGTATTTGGCCTTACTTTGTTCTGTGCGATGTTTACATGCGCCGGGTGTACTGAATATGCTTTAAGCGCCTCTTCATTTTCAAAAGTACTGTCAAGCATTAAATCGGCGTTTGAACTTTCGAGTCCTTCTGTAATCACCTTGATGCTCACTATGCCGTTAATTACCTCTGCAAGTCCTTCCAGACCGTTTTTTATTTCCGACTTTATTTTATTTTTTTCTTCTCCTGTCAGCCCGTCCCTAAGCTGCCACAAAATCATATGCTTTACCATAATGCAAACCTCCGTCTTAAACCGTTATCCTGACTTTGCATAACCAAAGCCGTTTTTATTTTAACATTCCAGTCTTACGCTGTCAATTTACATTATTTTCCCATTACGCTTTTACCTGAAAAGATACTCCTTAAGAACCTCTTCGATCAGCTTTTCATCATCCCTGCTTGTTTTATTTTCAGGAAAGGCTTCATTGAGGGTCTGATTAAGCACGTCCTTCTTCATTTCCTTTTCCCTGATCTGTTCTGCCGGTCCAAGCTTTTTTTCATCCGTATCAGGCGTCTTAGCCTGCAAAATGCTTTCAACCTCCTGCCCCAGCTCAGCCCCTGAAGCCGCAAGAGTCATGCTTACAGCTTCGCTTGCCGGCTCGCCTTCAGGCTCAAGACGGTATTTTTCCTGAAGCCTTTTCATTTTTTCCTCATAAGCGGCTTTAAGAGCCTGCTGCTTCATAAGCTCTCTGGTTTCCTGACGCTTTATGCGCTCCTCTTTTCTCTGGTTTTTTATAAGTCTTTTAAGCCTTAACCGTTCAGCCTTAAGCTTCTTCCTGTTTGCTCTTGAAACAGCGGCGCTTCCGGCATTTTCCTGCTTCTCCGGCGTATCGCTTACGGCGGCCGCCACAAGAGTATTCGGATTAATATTTTCCTTTCTGCCAATCAGCTTTTCATCAGCGTACTGATTCATTAAAATCAGCGGCAGCTTTTCATTGCTGAAATACTGGGTAAGAATTATTCTAAGCCTGTTTTCTTTCTCTCCGTTGTTAACGAGCATATTAAAGGTATGTATCGCAAGACACATTGTTGCTCCGTAAAGCGTAAATGAGGTTAGGTCTTTTAATGCGAAACCGTTGTCCACAAACCAGAAATCGAAAGCCGCCGTCGCCGTAACTATTACAAGAGGAAGCTGATTTATAAAACAGTCCAGTCTTTTAAGCGTAATACCCAGTATCTGCCTGCTGTTCATCTCATTTTCCACAAACAGTTCTGCATCTCTGCTTAATCCGTCGCTGAAAATCTTCTCAAAATTGCGTTTCATCCGCTTCATCCAGCGTTTCTTCGTGTGCTCTATGCTCCGTGCATTACGGATATCTCGTTTGTATATGCTGCCAAGCAGTAATTTAATCCCTATCCCAAACGCAGTAAGAACGCTTACCGCCGCATAGGCCATAGGGATGTCCAAGATGTCTATGAGCATATATAAACCTCTCCTTCCGATGATTTGCCTTAATTATATTCTTGGAATATTCGTTTGAAAAGATAAAAACTCATCTTTCGTAAGACATAAAAAAACGCCGTGCGACGGCATATTCCATCACACGACGTTTGAAGTTTTTTTCCAACAATTATTTTCGCATTTCTTTAGCGCGGTACATCATTACTGCTGCTGCGACCGCCGCATTTAAGGACTCGACCCTGCCCTCCATCGGTATATGCAGACAGCAGTCGGCTGCTTCAACGGATTCCCTGCCGACGCCTGACGATTCATTCCCGACTATTATTGCGAAATCACCCGTAAAATCCGCCTGAGTGTAAGGGATTGAAGCGTCGAGAGCAGCTGCGTAAACCTTTAAATCTGCAAATTTCCTCCGATAAAAACCGACAGCTTCGGCAATACTGTCCGTGCAGCAGACAGGTACTCTGAGTATCGCGCCCATTGTGGAACGCACAACCTTTGGATTAGTAACGTCTACCGACTCCGACGAAAGTAAAATTCCCGTCATTCCTGCCGCCTCTGCGGTTCTTACTACCGTTCCGAGATTTCCCGGGTCACGCAGGTTATCAAGAATGAGAAGCCTCAAAACGCTCCCGTTTTCCTGCTTTAAACACAAATCCTCAAGACTGCGCCCGGGAAATTTAACGATTGCCAGCACTCCCTGAGGAGTTACCGTTTCAGCGGCCTTGTCAAACAAGGAGTCGGACATCAGCAGACAGCTTATCTCCGAAAGCCTCTCCCGGCAGGATTCATTCAGTTCATTATATACCTTCTCCGTAAAATAAGCCGTTTCAATTCTTTCCGGAAACTGAAAAAGCACTTCAAGGAACATTTTTCTGCCCTCACAGACAAACACGCCCTCTTCACGTCTCAGCCTGCCCTTTTTAAGCAATGCAGAAAGCCTTTTTACGTGCGGATTTGAAGGACTGGTTATTATCTCCTTATTCACTTCTTTTAAATCTCCCATATATCTTAAAGGCGCATTGTAAGCTCACATCAAATCTTGCGGCCGATTTTTTTAAGCATATCGTTTTTGCCGATTACCACGAACACATCGTCCTTCATTACAGGCTCGTCCGCCGAAGGAGTAATAGTCAGCCGATTATGTCTTTTAAGACCTATTACGTTGATCCCGTATTTTTCGCGGCATCTAAGCTCCTTAAGATTTTTTCCAACCCAATCGTCCGGCACGGTAATGTCCACTATGGAATATTCGTCGGAAAGCTCTATCGTATCAAAAAATCTTCCCATCGCAATATTATTTGCAACATGGACGCCCATTTCGGATTCCGGAAATATTACCTCGTCCGCTCCTACCTTCTTAAGGATTTTTGATTGAAGCTCGCTTCTCGTCTTAGCGATTATATGCATTACGCCATGCTCCTTGAGCCAAAGTATGGAAAGCACCATAGCCTCAAAATTTCTGCCGAGAGAAATAATTGCTCCGTCAAAATTTCTGACGCCAAGCTCCTTCAGACTGTCAAAATCAGTCACGTCGGCACACACTGCATAGGTGACGATATCGCCGATGCTCTTAACCTTTTCAGGTTCTCGGTCAACGGCCAGAACCTTGCAGCCGTTTATCTCAAGCTGTTTTGCAACGCTGCACCCGAAATTCCCAAGACCGATAACCATGTATTCTTTACTTTCCACTTTTGCACCTCCGTTTTTGCAAAATTACGTCATCTCTTTCGTTCTTCCTCATTTTACTATCCTACGATGACTTTGGCTTCCGCATAGGATATTTTATCTCCCGTTCCGTCTCTGTGGCTGTTAAAGGCCAGCGCCAGAGTAATAGGCCCTATCCGTCCCAGAAACATTGCGAGTATTACAATAAGCTTTCCTGCAAGCCCCAGCTCTCCCGTAACGCCTCTGGTAAGTCCCACCGTTGCTATCGCAGACGTAAGCTCATATAAGGTGTCGAGGAAATCTCCGTCCTGCACGTACATCAGCGCAATAGTAAGTACTACAAGAGTAGAAAAGCTGAAGCACACAATCGCAAGCGCCCGTCTGATATAATCGTCAGATATCGTTCTTTTAAAAACGCTTACTTTCTTTTTACCTTTGATATTGGACATGGTTGATGAAAAAACCAACGCCGCTGTAACGGTTTTAATGCCTCCCGCCGTTCCTGCCGGAGAACCTCCGATAAACATCCAAACAATAAAAATCAGACAGGACACATGTCGGAAACCGCTTTGATTTATGGTAGCGAAGCCTGCCGTTCTGAGCGTAACAGACTGAAACAAAGACGCCATAATCTTTTTTCCAAAACTCAGGTTCCCCAGCGTAGCCGGATTGTCATATTCAAAGATAAACGTAAAGAAAGCTCCGGAAAAAATCAGTAATGCAGTAAGCATAAGAACCAGCTTGGCGTGAGTGTTAATATGCGAAGCATACTTCTTGCTTTTGTTTTTAACATTATACCTGATGCTTCTGGCTATCTCCCAGTACACCGGAAATCCGATGCCTCCTGCCACAATCAGTCCCATGGTTGTAAAATTAATAATTATATTATCGCGGTACGTCTCAAAACTGCTGCCTCCAATCAGGTCGATTCCCGCATTGCAAAACGCCGATACAGAATGAAAGACTGAATACCATATTCCTTTAAAGCCAAACTCCGGAATAAAAACGAAGCTGTAGCCTATCGCTCCGACAAGTTCGATCAACAGAGTAGCTTTGACGATTTTTTTTGTAAGCTTTACAAGTCCCGAAAGAGTGTCAAGATTATATGCGCTCTGCAGCAGCAGCCTTTCCGTAAGAGTTATCCTTTTATGGAGAATCAGCAGCATCGTCGTGGTAAACGTTACTATTCCAAGCCCTCCAAACTCAATGAGAAGCATTATTACAAACTGTCCGAAAAAAGAAAAGGTTTCTGCAATCGTAACCGTTGTAAGTCCCGTAACGCACACGCTTGTAGTCGAAGCAAACAGAGCGTCCACAAATCTTATACCGACTCCGTTTTTCAAGCTTATTGGCAGATAAAGAAGCACCGCTCCGATAATTATCGCCACAAAAAAGCCTAAAATAATTGCCCTTGTAGTTGTCAGCCTGTTTTTTTTCTTACCTGTTTCCATAAAACTTACCTTTTACCTGCTTACGGCTTGCAGTCCGCTCCAGCTCTTTGCCGGATCGTTCTCCGGCTCCGCTCATTTTTCAGAATCTCTTTTCTTCTGAATCTTACCGCTTCCCTGATTGCTTTTACTGTTCGTTCATATCTGCAAGTCTCGCCGCCTGATCCGCCGCAATGATGTTATCAAGGATTTCAGAAATATCACCGTTCATTATATCGTCCAGCCTGTAAGAGGTAAAATGAATCCTGTGGTCAGTGCATCTTCCCTGAGGGAAATTGTACGTTCTTATTTTCTCTGAACGGTCTCCTGTTCCAACCTGATTTTTACGGTATGCCGCCTCTTCCTTCTGCTTTTTTTCAAGCTCAAGCTCGTAAAGCTTTGCCCTTAAAACCTTAAATGCCTTATCTCTGTTTTTAAGCTGCGATTTTTCGTCCTGACAGGATATAACTATGCCTGTAGGTATATGAGTAAGACGTACAGCCGAGTCGGTCGTGTTAACGCACTGTCCGCCGTTTCCGGATGAACGGAAAACATCGACCCTGCAATCCTTAGGGTCAATATTAACATCTACATCCTCTGCCTCCGGCATTATGGCGACGGTCGCAGTTGAGGTGTGAATCCTTCCGCCCGATTCGGTAACGGGAATCCTTTGAACTCTGTGAACTCCGCTTTCATATTTCAGCTTAGAATATGCTCCGCGTCCGTTGATCATAAAGACCGCCTCTTTAAAGCCGCCGATACCGTTTTCGTTAATATTGACCGTTTCGGTTTTCCAATGCTGGTTTTCGGAATACTTGGCATAAAGCCTGTAAAGCTCGGCTGCAAACAAAGCGGCTTCATCACCGCCTGCGCCTGCTCTTATTTCAACTATTACATTCTTATCGTCGTTAGGATCCTTGGGCAAAAGTAAAATTTTGAGTTCAGTTTCAAGCTTCCCGACCGTTTCCTTGCTTTCTGCAAGCTCCTCCTTGGCAAGCTCCCTAAGCTCCTCATCGCTTTCCTCTTCCAAAAGAGCCAGACTCTCTTCAATATTATTTTTCGCAGCCTTGTACTCGCTGTATTTTTCAACGATAGGCTGCAGGTCGCTTTCTTCCTTCATCAGTCTCCTGAACCTGTCCTGATCGAGAGTCGCATCAGGTGAAGAAAGCTCTGCCTGTACTTCTTCATATCTGAGCAATAAGTCTTCTAATTTATCAAACATAAATAACCTCATTTCCGTGATTTTCAGCTCCGGCGCATTGCCTTAACAACACGGTCCAACCCGTTGTAATCTTTTTTAACCTCTATCTGTTCAAATCCGTTTTTTTCAAGCAGCGAAGGAACCGTTTCCCCCTGATCAAAGCCGATTTCAAGCAGAAGCCTTCCTCCCTGCTTTAAATGGTGTCCTGCTTCAGAAGCAATTATACGGTAAAAATCCATGCCGTCAGCCCCTCCGCACAACGCAAGCTTAGGCTCGTAATCATGAACCCTTTTAGAAAGACCCAGATACTGATCCTCCGGAATATACGGCGGATTCGATACGATCATGTCATATTTACCGTCTATATTTTCAAACATGTCGCTTTTAATAAAATTAACGCAGACATTGTTTTTATCGGCATTTTCTACCGCTGTAGAAAGCGCTTTTTCCGAAATATCTGAGGCGTCCGCTTTAACGGAAATCCCAAGGCTTTCAGAAAGCTTCAAAATGCTTACCGCGATGCAGCCTGAACCCGTGCAAAGATCCAAAACCCTGTAACCGCCTCCTGCGGATTCTCTTTTACCGTATTCTGAGGCAGCCATGTCACATGGAGCAGTGGATACGACCGTTTTATTGCCCCTGCCGGAATTTTTTATTTCATTTAAAGCCTCCTCGACAAGAAGCTCTGTGTCCTGTCTCGGAATCAGTACGCTTTTATTCACGGAAAACTCAAGTCCCATAAACTCTCTGCTGCCCAGTATGTAGGAAATCGGCTCTTCCGTCATCAGTCTTTTACCGAGAGCAAAAAAAACTTTTTCCTTGTCTTCTGGCATAGAATCCTCCGAGTGAAGGAACCATGCCGCTCTGTCGAAACCGCTCACGTCTTCCATAAGATAACGCGCATCAAGCTCCGCCTCGTCGTGACCGGCTTCCTTTAGGTATTTCACAAGAATTTTAAGCGCCTCAGAGTACCTCAATCCGTTTTTCCCTCGCTGTTTACCGATGAATTTCTCTCCGGAAAATTGCTGTCCAGAAAATCTCTCCAATCAAACACAGCCTCTACCGATGCGATAGCCACCTCTATCATACTGTCGTCAGGCTCCTTTGTTGTCATCGCCTGCATCCACATTCCCGGTCTTGAAAGCACATTGATTATCGGATTATCGCTTCTTCCTGCAAGTCTTAAAAACTCATAAGCGATTCCTGCAATAACGGGAAGCAATGCAATTCTTATGGCAAAACGCAGCAGGAAATTCACAACCGGATTAAACGCCGTAACAGGCGGTATCAACATTGTCACAAAAACAGCGATAACCAGCACTATAATCATAAAGCTGGTACCGCATCTCTTGTGTTCCTTGCTGGATTTCCTGACATTTTCAACCGTCAGATCTAGTCCGTGTTCAAGACAGTTGATAGACTTATGCTCTGCTCCGTGATACATGTAAGTACGCTTTATATCATTCATAAATGAAATAAGATAAACATAAAGTATGAAGATTACCAAACGAAGCAGCCCCTCTATCGCAACGCAAAGCCTGCCTCCGACCTTTAAGCTTAAGAGGGAACACACTCCCTCTGATATCAGCTGTGGCAGAAACATAAACAGGCCTAACGCAAGCAGCAGGGAAAGCGCAACGGTGCCAAAAAGAACCCAGCCCGTCAAAAAGCCTTCATTTTCTTTTACGTCGCCCTTGTCCTTTTTTTGCTTTTCATCTGTTTCATCATCAAAAAAATCCGCAGACCACGTAAGGCTCCTCATTCCGACTATCATTGATTCTACAAAATTAACAGAACCTCTGATAAAGGGGATTCCAAGCCACTTATGCTTTTCGGTTATGCTTCTGTACTCTTTAACCTCGGTAACGATTGAGCCGTCGGAAAGCCTAACTGACATGGCGTACTTTTCTTTGTTTTTCATCATTACGCCTTCCATAATAGCCTGCCCGCCAATTCCGGAATTTTTCATCTAACTCTCCATTTCTGTATAATAAGCCTGCCTTTTTCAATCAGACCATTAATGCTCTTGCGCCCCTTCACGGCAGCCGCAAATAAAAAATCTCCTATTATCAAAAATAGGCTGAGGCGATAACTCACCCCAACCTAATTCCAAATGTGTCTTACTTTTAATTCTATAAGCCGTATTTCTTATTGAATTTCTCAATTGCGCCACGGCTTGCAGCTGCTTTAGACTGACCCGTATAGAAAGGATGACACTTAGAACAAATTTCTACGTGGATTTCCTCCTTCGTAGAACCTGTAACAAACTGGTTGCCACAGTTGCATGTAACCTTTGCCTGATAATACTTTGGCTGAATTGCTTCCTGCATATTCTTCCTCCTCATAAAATGCTTTACTGTCTTATCACGTCTGACACATCCCAAGCAGCTTTGATAAGTTATTTAATGCCCGTTAGGACAAATTCTTCACCTTTTACAAACAGCTCACTTATTATAGCATAGGAAATTTGCTAATGCAACACCTTTTTTACTTTGCAAATATTCCTCTTGTTCTGATAAGGTTGACAAGCTCCTTGTTGGAGCCTGTGTTCCTAAGGTAATTGAGTATTACTTCGATGGCTTCCTCGGATTTTGCTCCGTTTAAGGCTGTACGCATAAGGTAGCTTGCCTCCATCTCCTCCTGTGAAAGAAGCAAATCTTCCCTTCTTGTTCCTGATTTAGGAAGGTCTATCGCAGGAAAAATTCTTTTTTCGGAAAGGGAACGGTCAAGAACAAGCTCCATGTTGCCGGTACCCTTGAATTCCTCGAATACTACGTCGTCCATGCGGCTTCCCGTTTCAACAAGAGCCGTTGCAAGTATAGTAAGACTTCCTCCCTCTCTCATACATCTTGCCGCGCCAAAGAATTTCTTAGGCATATAAAGCGCCGACGGGTCAAGACCTCCTGAAAGAGTACGTCCCGAATTCGTCACGGTAATGTTATAGGCTCTCGCAAGTCTTGTTATGCTGTCAAGCAGTATGCAGACGTCCTTTCCCTGTTCAACCAGCCTCTTTCCTCTCTCAATGACCATTTCAGATACCCTCTTATGGTTTTCAGGAAGCTCGTCGAAGGTCGAATAAATGACCTCTACATTTTCACTTACAATTGATTCCTTAATATCGGTGACCTCTTCCGGTCTTTCGTCAATAAGAAGAATGATAATCTTCATTTCAGGATGATTTATGATAATTGAATTTGCAATCTGCTTAAGAAGCGTGGTTTTTCCTGCCTTAGGCTGAGAAACTATCATGCCTCTCTGCCCCTTGCCGACAGGAGAAAGAATGTCCACAAGCCTCATTGCCGGAGTACACTTAGGCGTTTCAAAATGTATTCTCTCGTGAGGGAATATAGGCGTAAGATCCTCAAACTTAGGTCTTTTAAGCGCTACCTCGCTTGGTTCTCCGTTGACCGTTTCAACAAAAGCCAATCCCTGATATTTATCACCCACATTCTTTTCTCTCAGATTGCCCTTTACCAAGTCTCCCGTTTTTAAATTAAACTTGCGTACCTGAGTAGGAGAAACATACACGTCATCTTCACCCGGAAGGTAGTTTTCACACCTAAGGAAGCCGTAGCCTTCTGACTTTATAAGCTCAAGAACACCTTCTTTGGAAATTCCCGTATCAAGCAGCACTCTTTCATTTACCGGCTCGGAAACAGGCTGACCTCCCTGAATGAAGCCCTGAGGCTCAACCGTGTGCTGATATGCCGGACGCTGCTCCTGAATCGGCTTGTTCCAATCATTATTTTGCATGCCGTCCTGCGCTCTTTGATAATAATTTTCATTTTCCTGCTGATATCTTGAAGTGTATGTTCCGACAGGATTGTTCTGAGGATATCTTGAGCCGTACATTCCTTGAGCGTTCTGAGGATATCTTGAAGAATAGGAAGGCTGACCTCCCTGAGAATAATTCTGGCCGTTTTGAGGATATCTTGAAGGGTAAACTCCCTGATTCGTCTGCGGAAATCTTGTTTGATATGAGTTTGGACTGTTTTGCATATATCTTGACTGGTAATTATTCTGACCGTCTGCATATCTGTGCTGGTAAACTCCTGCTTCTCCCTGCGGCTGTCTCATACCGTAGGCGGAGTTCCTCTGCTGATAACCTTCAGATGAGTGCATGCCTGTTCTTGATGCGTCAAGTCCAGCTCCGGCAGCTCTTGTCCGACCGGACGTACCGCCTGAAGCCTTCTGCTCATTCTGCGGATGCAAAATCTTGTAATTATCATCCTTACCTTCCTTTGCGCCTGATGATTCGGCTTCAGAACCGTCTCCGGATTTCTTTTGCGAGCCGGCTTCATCTGTTCCGTCATCTGCCTGACCTGTTTGCTCGGAAACAGCAGCTTTGCTTTCATTATCTTCTTTTTTTTCTATTTCTTGATTATCTTCCGCAGGTTTTTGTTTTTCCTTACTAAATTCAACACTTAATTTCTCAACAAGTTCATTTTTTCTTAAAGCCGTAACGCCTTTTACATTATGTTCCTTTGCAAATGCTTTTAATTCGCTCAAAGACATACTTTCAAAATCCATTTCTTTCCTCCATGACATAGGTAATAAATTGTTTTAGTTTATTATTTTTAATCCTTAATAATCGTTATAATATTATCAGATTTACAGTTGGGACCTTTGCGTCTCGTGAAACTTTTTTATTTGATGAGTTTTTTAACCTTTTAAATTCAATTTGAAATTATTCTTTTAATAGTTGTAACAAAATTTTGATTTGTATCTTTTCGGGGCGGAAAGGCTTCCGCCCCAAAAGATTTATTAATTTGTTTAATAATACAACAACGGTACTTTATTCGTCAAGAGTTTCATATTCATCCTCATCGGCATAAATATACTCTTCGTCAAAGACATCGTCTTCACTGAAAACGAGATCGTCTTCATAGTATACGTCTTCGTATACATCTTCCTGAGTCCCGTCCTCCGCAACAATTTCTTCTCTTCTTTCTGCTCTTCTTTCCGCTCTTTCTTCTCTTCTTTCCTCGGCCTCAGCCTGCGCGCGAAGCCTAAGCTCCTCAAGCCTCTGAGCCTCTCTTGCGTCAGAATCAAGAGTTACATCTCTGTATACGTTCATTCCCGTACCGGCAGGAATAAGCTTACCAAGTATAACATTCTCTTTAAGTCCGATAAGAGGGTCTATCTTGCCTTTAATCGCCGCATCTGTCAGAACCCTTGTAGTTTCCTGGAAGGAAGCTGCCGAAAGGAAGGAATTCGTCGCAAGAGACGCTTTGGTAATTCCAAGCATCACCTGCTCTCCTGTTGCAGGCTCTCTTCCCTCAGACTCAAGCTTTGCATTTGCCTCTTCAAAATCAAGAATATCAACCATGGTTCCCGGAAGGAAATCCGAATCCCCATTATTTTCAACTCTTACTTTCTTAAGCATCTGACGTACGATAACTTCAATGTGCTTATCATTAATCTCAACACCCTGAAGCCTGTAAACCTTCTGAACCTCCTGAATCATATAGTCCTGAACGGCACGGAGGCCTTTAATCTTAAGAATGTCGTGAGGATTGACAGAGCCTTCGGTAAGCTCGTCTCCGGCTTCGATTTCCTGACCCTCACTGACCTTCACAATGGAACCGTAAGGAATAAGGTAGGCCTTTGAATCCCCTGTCTTGGTATTTGTAACGACAACCTCGCGCTTCTTTTTTGTATCTACTATAGAAATCACGCCGTCGAACTCCGAGATTATCGCAAGGCCCTTCGGCTTTCTTGCCTCGAAAAGCTCTTCTACACGAGGAAGACCCTGTGTGATATCGTCGCCGGCAACGCCGCCCGTGTGGAAGGTTCTCATCGTAAGCTGAGTACCGGGTTCACCGATCGACTGAGCTGCTATAATACCTACAGCCTCGCCTACCTGAACAGGCTCGCCTGTCGCCATGTTCGCACCGTAACACTTTGCGCATACGCCGATATGAGAACGGCACGTAAGCGCTGTACGGATTTTAACCTTAGCCTCAATTCCGGCATCGGAAATGCTCTTGGTAGCGCATATTCTTGCAGCCTTTGCAGGAGTAATCATCTGGTTTTTCTTAACGATTATTTCACCGTTATCGTCATAGATGGTCTCACATGAAGTTCTGCCTGTTATTCTATCCTGAAGACTCTCAACGACTCTCTGACCTTCCATGAACGTCTTGATTGTCATTCCCGGGATTTCATCAGCTCCCTCGCAGCAGTCGACCTCACGTATAATAAGATCCTGAGAAACATCTACAAGACGTCTTGTCAGATAACCCGAGTCGGCTGTTCTAAGCGCGGTATCGGAAAGACCCTTACGTGCGCCGTGCGCCGAAATAAAGTACTCAAGTACGTCAAGACCTTCACGGAAATTGGCCTTTACAGGAAGCTCAATGGTTTTACCTGACGTATCAGCCATGAGACCGCGCATGCCGGCAAGCTGCTTAATCTGCTTGTCGGAACCACGGGCTCCTGAATGAGCCATCATTCTTATGTTATTGTATGTGTCAAGACCGGCAAGAAGCTTTTCTGTAATTTCTTCGTCCGCATCCTTCCAAATGCTTATTACGAGCTTGTAACGCTCATCGTCGGTCATGAAGCCCTGTCTGTACGCATCAGAAATCTGCGCAACCTTTTCCTCGGCCTTTGCAATAATGGCTTTCTTCTCGGCAGGAACGGTCATATCATGAATTGATACGGTCATAGCCGCTCTTGTCGAATACTTGTAGCCAAGGGATTTTACATGGTCAAGCGTTTCGGCCGTCTTAGTTGCTCCGTGCTTATTTATGCACTTCTCCAGAATGCTCTTAAGCTCTTTTCGCTTTACAAGGAAATCAATCTCAAGAGCAAATTTATTTTCAGGCTTTGTCCTGTCTACATAACCAAGATCCTGTGGGATAACCTCGTTAAATATAAGACGTCCGAGAGTGGTCGTTATTATTCCGCTCTCAACGCTGCCGTCTTCATTTACGGCTTCTCTCCTTACATTGATTTCGGATTGAAGAGTAATTACTCCGTTTTCATATGCAAGAATCGCCTCGTTCGTTCCGACAAAATACTTGCCCTCGCCCTTTGAACCCGGCTTATTCATCGTAAGGTAGTAAATTCCAAGCACCATATCCTGTGAAGGAACCGCTACAGGACCGCCGTCTGACGGCTTAAGCAGGTTGTTAGGCGAAAGAAGAAGGAAACGGCACTCCGCCTGCGCTTCAACGCTGAGAGGAAGGTGTACTGCCATCTGGTCGCCGTCAAAGTCCGCGTTAAACGCTGTACAAACAAGCGGATGGAGCTTAATTGCCTTGCCCTCTACGAGAATCGGTTCAAACGCCTGAATACCAAGCCTGTGAAGGGTAGGCGCACGGTTAAGCATAACCGGATGCTCTTTAATTACGTCCTCAAGCACATCCCAGACCTCTGTCTGAAGACGCTCAACCATCTTCTTTGCAGATTTAACGTTCGTTGCAACGCCTCTCGCCGTGAGTTCCTTCATAACAAAAGGCTTAAACAGCTCGATTGCCATTTCTTTTGGCAGACCGCACTGATAAATCTTAAGTTCAGGTCCTACGACAATAACCGAACGTCCGGAGTAATCAACTCGCTTACCGAGAAGATTCTGACGGAAACGTCCCTGCTTTCCCTTGAGCATGTCTGACAAGGATTTGAGCGCTCTGTTTCCCGGACCTGTCACAGGACGTCCGCGGCGTCCGTTATCATTAAGAGCGTCAACAGCCTCCTGAAGCATTCTCTTCTCGTTACGCACAATAATGTCAGGAGCTCCCAGTTCAAGCAGTCTCTTAAGACGGTTATTTCTGTTTATGATTCTGCGGTACAGGTCGTTCATGTCGGACGTTGCAAAACGTCCGCCGTCAAGCTGTACCATCGGTCTTAAGTCAGGAGGAATTACAGGAATGACGGTAAGTATCATCCACTCAGGCTTATTTCCCGATTCCCTGAATGCCTCGACAACCTCTAATCTTTTTATTATTCTTGCACGCTTCTGGCCGGTGGCATTCTTGAGCTCAGCCTTCAGTTCGGCAGAGTCTTTCTCCATGTCTATTTTCTTCAGAAGCTCCATGATGGCTTCTGCGCCCATGCCTACCCTAAAAGCGTCGCTGCCGTATTTTTCACAAGCCGCAGCATATTCCTGCTCGCTTAATATGTCTTTTTCGTGCAGCTCGGTTTCGCCAGGGTCAAGCACAATATAGCTTGCAAAATAAAGCACCTTTTCAAGAACCCTTGGAGAAAGGTCAAGTATAAGCCCCATTCTGCTCGGTATGCCCTTAAAATACCAGATGTGGGACACAGGGGCGGCGAGCTCTATATAGCCCATACGCTCACGGCGTACTGTTGCTTTTGTAACCTCTACGCCGCAGAACTCGCAAATTACTCCTTTATTGCGAATTTTCTTATATTTGCCGCAATGACATTCCCAGTCCTTCTGAGGTCCGAAAATCTTTTCGCAGAACAGACCGTCTCTTTCAGGCTTAAGAGTCCTGTAATTAATCGTCTCCGGCTTCTTAACCTCATACTCGGACACATCACCTGTTCTGCCTGCCCTTGCCCACTCCTTGATCTTCTCGGGAGAAGCAAGACCAATCTTTATCTTATCATAAGTAATCTGTCTTGCATTATCTTCTAACATTCCAGCTGACATCATACAAGTTGCCCCTTTCTTAAATGTTCTAAATCCTAGACCTCATCATAGTTCATTATGTCGGATACGCCGGCGTAGTCGCCGAAAAGGTCGCCGTTTCCGTCAGGGATTACCTCACCGAAACCTGCCTCGCCCATTCCGTCATAGCTTGCCGGACTCTTAGGCGCATCGCCTTCAATAAGCGCCTTCATATCGGCAGTACCGGTGTAATCAAGGTCTTCTGAAAGGATTACTTCTTTTCCGTCCTCATCCAGCACCGTAACGTCAAGCGCAAGCGACTGAAGTTCCTTAAGCAGAACCTTAAAGGATTCAGGGATGCCCGGTTCTGAGATGTTTTCACCTTTAATAATTGCTTCGTAGGTCTTCACACGTCCCGTTACGTCGTCGGACTTAACAGTAAGGATTTCCTGAAGCACATGAGCAGCGCCGTATGCCTCCAAAGCCCACACTTCCATTTCGCCGAAACGCTGTCCGCCGAACTGAGCCTTGCCGCCAAGCGGCTGCTGGGTAACAAGCGAATACGGACCCGTTGAACGTGCATGAATCTTATCGTCAACCAGATGGTGAAGCTTAAGGTAGTGCATAAAGCCGATCGTAACCTCTCCGTCAAACGCTTCGCCGGTACGTCCGTCCCTAAGCTGAACCTTGCCGTCCGGCTTGATTGGAACGCCTGCCCACTCTTTCCTGTAATCCTGATTTTCAATGAGGAATTTCATAAGCTCAGGGTTCACAGAATCTCTGTATTTTTCTTCAAACTCGTCAAGAGGCATGTTTACATAGTCATTTGCCAGCTTCAACGTGTCTTCAATATCAACCTCTTTTGCACCGTCAAAGACAGGAGTGGAAACCTTTATGCCAAGCACCTGAGATGCAAGGCTTAAATGAATTTCAAGCACCTGACCGATATTCATACGTGACGGAACGCCCAAAGGATTAAGGACAATGTCAAGAGGACGTCCGTTAGGAAGGAACGGCATATCTTCAACCGGAAGCACGCGTGAAACGACGCCCTTGTTTCCGTGGCGACCTGCCATTTTATCGCCGACCTGGATCTTTCTCTTCTGAGCAATATAAACTCTAACCGATTCGTTTACTCCCGGAGCAAGCTCGTCATTGTTGGCTCTTGAAAATACCTTCGCATCAACAATGATACCGAATTCTCCGTGAGGAACTCTGAGGGACGTGTCTCTTACGTCTCTTGCCTTCTCGCCGAAGATTGCCCTTAAAAGCCTTTCCTCAGGGGTAAGCTCGGTCTCTCCCTTAGGAGTTACCTTTCCGACAAGGATGTCCCCTGCCCTTACCTCTGCGCCGATACGGATAATGCCTCTTTCGTCAAGATCCTTGAGCGCATCCTCGCCGACGCTCGGAATGTCTCTTGTAATCTCCTCAGGTCCGAGCTTTGTATCTCTTGCCTCCGCTTCATATTCCTCGATATGAATTGAGGTGTATATATCCTCCTGCACAAGACGCTCGCTGATAAGAACGGCATCCTCGTAGTTGTATCCTTCCCATGTCATAAAACCGATGAGAGGGTTCTTACCGAGCGCAAGCTCTCCCTGCGAGGTAGAAGGGCCGTCTGCAATAACCTGACCGGCCTCTATTCTTTCGCCTTTAACAACTATCGGCCTCTGATTGATGCTGGTTCCCTGATTGCTCCTTACAAACTTCTGGAGCCTGTACTCATCAAGCGAGCCTTCATCGTTGCGTACAGTAATTTTGTCGGCCGTTGCTCTTTCAACGACGCCGGAATTTTCAGCGACAACGCACACGCCGGAGTCAACCGCCGTCTTCATCTCCATGCCCGTTCCGACAACCGGAGACTCTGTGAAAAGAAGCGGCACAGCCTGACGCTGCATGTTTGAACCCATGAGCGCACGGTTCGCATCATCGTTCTGAAGGAATGGAATCATTGCAGTAGCAACCGAAAATACCATCTTCGGAGACACGTCCATGAGGTCAATCTTCTTTCTTTCAAATGAAGATGTCTCATCACGGAAACGTCCAGAAACGCTTGAATTTATAAAATAACCGTTTTCGTCAAGCGGCTCATTTGCCTGCGCAACGATGTACTTATCCTCTTCGTCCGCCGTAAGGTAAATGTAATCGTCGGTTACTCTCGGATTTTCCGGGTCTGATTTATCGCATTTTCTGTACGGCGCTTCAACGAAACCGTAATCATTTATCCTTGCATATGAAGCAAGCGAATTTATAAGACCGATATTAGGACCTTCAGGGGTCTCAATCGGACACATTCTTCCGTAATGCGTATAGTGTACGTCTCGAACCTCGAAACCTGCGCGGTCTCTTGAAAGACCTCCGGGACCAAGCGCTGAAAGACGTCTCTTATGAGTAAGCTCTCCAAGAGGATTGTGCTGATCCATGAACTGCGAAAGCTGAGAGCTTCCGAAGAACTCCTTAACGGCAGCAGTTACCGGCTTGATGTTGATAAGGTTAGAAGCAGTTACCGTTGCAGGGTCTAACGTTGTCATTCGCTCACGAACGACTCTTTCCATTCTGGACATGCCGATACGGTACTGATTCTGGAGCAATTCACCTACGGCGCGTATACGGCGGTTTCCAAGGTGGTCGATATCGTCCTTGTTTCCGACGCCGTGCTCAAGGTGCATATTATAGTTAATGGAAGCGATTATATCTTCCTTGGTAATGTGCTTTGGAATAAGCTCACTGATGCTGTTTTTAATTGCTTCCTTTATTTCATCTTCTTCCGTGAAGGTATCGAGAATCTTTTTAAGAGCAGGGTAATATACAAGCTCTGTTACGCCAAGCTCCTCCTTATCGCAAGGGAAGAAATTGGTAAGCTCAACCATGAGGTTTGAAAGAACCTTCGTGTTGCGTTCTTCCGTCTGGATATTGACGTAAGGTACGGCTGCATTCTGAATTTCGTCAGCAAGAGCTTCCGTAACCACGGTACCTGCCTCTGCAAGAATCTCGCCCGTGCCTTTGTTGACAACGTCCTCCGCAAGAACAAAGCCGGTGATCCTGTTCTTAAGCATAAGTTTCTTGTTAAACTTGTACCGTCCGACCTTGGCAAGATCATACCTTCTGGAATCAAAGAACATAGTATTGACAAGGCTCTCCGCACTTTCAACAGAAAGAGGCTCGCCCGGACGAAGCTTTTTGTAAAGCTCAAGGAGGCCGTCCTGATAATTCTCGGACGGATCCTTTGCAAAGGTAGCCTCAAGCTTAGGCTCTTCGCCGAAAAGCTCTCTGATTTCAGCGTTTGTACCATAGCCTAATGCACGCACAAGAACAGTAACAGGAACCTTGCGGTTTCTGTCAACGCGCACATAAAACACATCGTTTGAGTCTGTTTCGTACTCAAGCCATGCGCCGCGGTTAGGGATTACCGTACAGGAATAAAGGGTCTTGCCCAATTTATCGTGACCGATTGCATAATAAATGCCAGGTGAACGCACAAGCTGACTAACGATAACTCGCTCAGCACCGTTGATAACAAATGTACCCGTTGCCGTCATGACAGGCAGATCGCCCATAAAAATCTCGTGCTCGCTGATCTCGTCAGTTTCCTTGTTATGAAGCCTTACAAGAACATGCAGAGGCGCCGCATAGGTAGCATCTCTTTCCTTGCATTCTTCAATAGAATACTTAACGTCTCTGAGCTCGTAATCAATAAACTCAAGGCTTAAATGTCCGGCAAAATCCGTTATTGGAGACACATCTCTGAAAACTTCATAAAGACCTTTTTCCAAAAACCAACGATAGGAGTCCTTCTGAACCTCAATAAGATTTGGCATTTCAAGGATTTCTTTTTGCTTCGAATAACTCATTCGAACATTTTTACCGACTTTGACCGGATGAATTCTATTCTTATCCATTAACGCTTATCACTCCTTGATTATTTAATACGGCTAAAGGGCATAGTTCACCTAAGAGGACACAATACCACAATAGTGCATTTTTTATAATAACACCTGCCACATGGCTTGTCAATAATTAATTTCCGTATTTTTCCTGATTTTTTCCGTATGTTTTTAAATTTCCGTATGCAGACAAATGGCAATTTCCTTCTATAAAAAAACAAAATTAATTTCCGTTGAGCCACGGATGACGGCAAAGCAAAAAACGCACAGCCGCTTACCGGCTGTGCGCAATCTTTTTGATTTAAGCAAAAATTATTTAAGAGTAACCTTTGCTCCAACTTCCTCAAGCTTCTTCTTGATGTCTTCAGCTTCTTCCTTAGCAGCTGATTCCTTAAGAACCTTTGGAGCGCCCTCAACGAGATCCTTAGCTTCCTTAAGTCCGAGACCTGTAATCTCACGAACAACCTTGATAACCTTAACCTTCTGAGCAGCATCGAACTCTGTAAGCTCAACGTCAAACTCTGTCTTTTCCTCTTCCGGAGCTGCTGCTGCGCCTGCTGCTGCAACAACAACGCCTGCTGCTGCGCTGACGCCGAACTCTTCTTCACAAGCCTTTACCAAGTCATTCAGCTCTAAAACCGTCATAGCCTTGATAGCATCAATAAATTCCTGATTTGTCATTTTCTTATCCTCCATTTAATAAATGTCTCCGCTCTATGCGGCAGTCTGTTTTAAAAATTTTCTCCGCAAAATTAAGCGGCTTTGCTCTCTGCGATCTGCTTGAGAACACGTGCAAAATTTGTGATAGGGGACTGAAGACTTCCGAGAAGCTTGGAAATAAGCTCTTCTCTTGAAGGAACCGTAGCGATAACCGCAAGTCCCTTAGCGTCATAGTAGGTTCCCTCAACAATACCTGCTTTAAACTCCAAAGCTTCGGCAGTTTTCTGAGCATTTGCAATAACCTTGGCTGCACTTGTCGCATCGTCGATGCTGAAGGCAACAGCCGTAGGGCCTTCAAGGCTGCCTGCAAGTTCTTCATAAGGCGTTCCAGCGAAAGCCATTCTCAAATAGGTGTTCTTGTAAACCTTATAAACAACACCGCTTTCTCTGAAAGACTTACGAAGACTCGTGTCCTGCTCAACGGTAAGACCGCGATAATCGACAAGTACAACTGACTTTGCCTTTTCAGCATAGCCCTTTATCTCTTCGATAATCGGAGCCTTTAACTCAACCTTTGCCATTACATGAACCTCCTTTATTATTTTGGCTGCCATGTACTAATTACGTTTATAATGTAAAAAGCCGTCCCGACCGAAGTCAGGACAGCATAAATTACAAAGTAATAATCAGCTGACATATCCTGGGTAGGCGGCAAGCCTTACGCCCTTAGGCACCTACTGTCTTCGGCAGTCAAATAGATTTATATCACATATTTTTTCCGGTGTCAACATTTTGTTGGCACATTTCCTGCGCTTTGCGAGTGTTTCGCGCATGAACGCTCCGTGATCAAGGCTTTATGCGCCAAAGCCTGCGCATAGGCATTTTAACAGGCGTTCGGCTTAACCAACCTTTGCAGGATTTATCTTGATTCCCGGACCCATTGTAGAAGCAACCGTGATGCTTCTGAGATACTGACCCTTTGCAGCAGCCGGCTTAGCCTTGATAATGGCACCTAAAAGAGCCTGGAAGTTGTCTGCGAGCTGTTCCTCGGTAAAGGAAGCCTTTCCGAGCGGAACGTGAATTATATTTGCCTTATCAAGACGGTACTCAATCTTACCTGCTTTAATATCTGCAATTGCCTTTGCAACGTCCATTGTAACCGTACCGGCCTTAGGGTTCGGCATTAAGCCCTTAGGTCCGAGCACACGGCCAAGACGTCCGACAGCGCCCATCATGTCAGGCGTTGCGACAACAACGTCAAAATCGAACCAGTTGTCCTTTGTAATCTTTTGAACGGTTTCATCATCTCCGATGTAATCTGCTCCTGCTGCAAGAGCCTCGTCAACCTTAGCGCCCTTTGCGAAAACAAGAACTCTTACCGTTTTGCCAGTTCCGTGCGGAAGTACTACCGCGCCTCGAACCTGCTGTTCTGCATGACGTCCGTCTACGCCGAGACGAATGTGCGCCTCAATAGTTTCGTCAAACTTAGCTGTAGCTGTTTTCTTAAGAATTGAAACTGCTTCAGGAACGTCATATAAGGTTCCTGCCTCAATAAGCTTTGCAGCCTCGTTATACTTTTTTCCTCTTTTCATGATTACCTCCTAGTGGTAGTTGCGGAACGCCTCTTGGCATTCCTTCCACATATCATACATTTTACTTTTTAGTCTTCAACAACGATTCCCATGCTTCGAGCCGTTCCGGCAATCATGCTGATTGCTGCCTCAAGGCTTCCCGCATTAAGATCCGGCATTTTCGTTTCGGCAATTTTCTGAACCTCTGCTCTGCTTATCTTGGCAACCTTTGTCTTGTTAGGCGTACCCGAACCGCTCTCAATCTTGCATGCCTTCTTAAGAAGGACCGCAGCCGGCGGCGTCTTTGTGATAAAGCTGAAGCTTCTGTCCTGATAAACCGTGATTACGACAGGAATGATAAGTCCTTCCTGACCTGCCGTTCTGGCGTTGAATTCCTTGGTAAACTGTACGATGTTTACGCCGTGCTGACCAAGCGCCGGACCTACCGGAGGAGCCGGTGTAGCTTTTGCAGCCGGAATCTGTAATTTGATGTAACCTGTAACTTTCTTTGCCATAATAGCATACCTCCTAAAAATGTGGTGTTATCGGAAGATTCCTCCCACTTACCGGCTCAAGCGCCGGCAATTCGCATGAATTTCATGCTGATTGTCCGCTGCCTTTACGGACAATGGATTTTTTGCGTTTAACGCTCTACTCTGACCTCGTTGAAGCCAATCTCAACCGGCGTTTCACGGCCGAACATGTCCACGTTGATAGTAAGCGTCTGCTTGCCGTAATTAACCGATTTAATAACGCCCTGGGTATCAAGCCACGCTCCGCTGATAACGGTGACAACCTCACCCTCCGCAAAGTCATAGCTTATATCGCCGGAGCTTATTCCCATGGTTCTCATTTCTGTTTCGGTAAGAGGGACCGGCTTGGAACCCGGACCTACGAACCCTGTCACGCCTCTTGTGTTTCTGACAACGTACCATGTGTCATCATTCATTTCCATGTTAATAAGCACATAGCCCGGAAACAGCTTCTTCTGAACCTTTTTCTTTTCGCCATTTCTTACTTCAATGACGTCCTGTACAGGAACACTTACTTCAAGGATCTGCTCCTGAAGCCCACGATTCTCAATCGTTCTTTCAATGTTCGCTTTTACCTTGTTCTCATACCCCGAATAGGTATGAACAACGTACCACTTTGCTTCTGCCATGTCATCACCCTTATCCTATCAGATAATTAAATCAATGCCAAACTTAACAACATAGTCCATAAGCACAATAATTATTGCCAACATTATGGTAGTGATAAACACAGCGATAGTCTCTCTTAACAGTGACTTTTTATCAGGCCAGACGATTTTTTTGAACTCGGCTTTAATACCCTGCCACCAGCTCACCTTTTTCTCCGACGCATCCTTTTTCTCGCTCATACCAATTCCTTTCTCAGCATTAATTATTACTTGGTTTCCTTATGCAATGTGTGTTTCTTGCAAAATCTGCAGTACTTTTTGGTCTCCATCCTATCCGGATGGTTTTTCTTTTCTTTTGTCATGTTGTAATTACGCTGCTTGCAATCTGTACATGCCAATGTAATTTTTACTCGCACAACTTCCACCTCCGTTGAAATTTTAGGCATAAAAAAAAGACCTCTTCCATAGCCTCATAACAATAGCATACCGAAGCCTCACCTGTCAACCATTTTTTTCATAATTTGTATTTTTGCGCCGGTTCGGCGGGCTCATACGCTGAATCATATGTCCTCAGGACCGTTATACTCGTCTTCTTCCTCTTCTGCATGAGGAATAAGGCTTGCGGCAATAACGCCCTTGCCTCTTTGCTTAACATAAACATATCCGATGCAGCTGAACACAACCGCGCCGATAAAATTGACATACAGATCCTTCATTGTATCGTTAAGACCAACGTCAAGATAACCCTCATCAATAACGACCTCGCTTCCGTCAGACAGCTTTATTACAGTCTCGTCTATACCGTTTACCTTAATCGGCACATTGCTGTTTGTTTCGTCAAGAGCAACAGATGAAAAATGCGTAATCACGGCATCCTTCTGCATATCGATACCGATTATATGGTCAGCGCCAAATTCCACAAATTCCCAAAGCACGCCGATGGTCATCGAAAAGCAGAAAGCCACTACGGCCAGATAACCCGCAGAAAGCTGAAAGCTGAACCTATGATTCTTATTGAGTATGTCTACAAGGCAAAAGCCGAAGGCTGCAAACATAAAACCGTTCACAGTGTGGAGCATCGTGTCCCAGTATTTGAATTTAACGTAATAGCAGCCTATTTCTCCGAGAATCTCAGCACAGAATACAAAGACATACGCTGATATTTCAAGCGCCGTCGGCAAATCTATTTTTGCATTTTTTTCAACAAACGGAGGCAGTAGGAGCAGGATAAGGGCAAGAACGCACACCATGCAGTTTTCCCACTGTCCAAGGAATACGGAGCGAACCAGTACCGCAAGCGTCATAAACTGCATGATGCAGTAAACGACAAACGCTTTTTTATCCCTCTGTATCTGCATTACCAGCGACATATAAAAGCTTCTCAGCCTGTGTTTTTTCTGCTTTTCCGGTTTCATTTCTTCCTCTTTCCCACTACAGCCTCGGTTTTAAGCCGATTTTTTTCGCGTAAAAATCCGTTCCGTACATATTATATTTAATAATTATTCATTATATATATTTTTTTGTCAATATTTTTTACGTTTTTTTTATAACTGCAGGCTTATCCGTCTTTTATCAAAAACGGTTATGAAAAAAGTCCGTCACATTATTAAAATGCGCGCGGACTTTTAAGCACAGTTCATAAACTTAACCTTTAATTTTATCTGTCGTCCCCGAATCTGCTGCGAATAAGCTCTTCAATCTTATTCTTGTCACATTCCATTGCAATCGCAAGTTCTCCGTAAAGACAGTTTTCTACCTGTTTGTAATACCTTTCGTCCATACTGGTTGCTTTTCTTCCCTGCGCAAGCCTTTCCTGCTTTCTGTTGTACAGGGTACGGATTATACGGAACCATTCCAAAGGATTACAGGAACGCACAACCTCTTTGTAAATTTCCTCACGCTGCTTATCGTCAGGAACCTTAACAGGCTCCAAATCAGGAACAGAATCGATAAGCTCTTCCGCCTCCGACTTTGTCAGCATTTTTCTCATTATAACCTTGGTATTGTCAACAGGCGTAAAGATTTTGCTGCCGCGGCTGTCGACAGGCATAAGCCTGTAATACAGCTTTTGACTGTCAATACCCTTCATCTCCACATGGGTGATTTCATCAACCACGCAAACTCCGCTGTTACCGTATACGATGTAATCTCCTACTTCAAACATATAATCTCCATTCAACCGCTTACCCTTAGACTGCCTCCTGAAATCTTCCTTCAATACTATTTTAACCACTTTTTTACAGTGTTTATTCATATATACAGAAAAATATCAGCCCTACATAGTAATTATAACACAGCAAAATATTTTTCGTAAGAATTTTTTCACAATTAATAAATATTTAATTCTATTACAGCCCCGTTGAGATGAGTTTATCAATAAACTGCCTTGCGCCTCTTGCAGATCTTCCTCCCTTTTCAAGGGCAAATCTTTCGGCACGAAGTTCAAGCTCTTCTTCAGGAATACCAATTTTTTCTTTCTCAGCCAGCGCTTTTACAATTTCCAGATAACATTTTTTATCAGGCTTTCCGAACAGCACCTTAAGTCCGAAACGCTCGGAGAGGGAGATCGTCTCCTGCATCGTATCGTTTCTGTGGATATCGTCTCCGTCCCTGTCGGAAAACGTTTCCTTTATGAGATGGCGTCTGTTGCTTGTTGCGTAAATAACGACATTTTGAGAACGCGCCGAAACCGAACCCTCAAGAATTGCTTTCAACGTGCTGAAATTATCGTCTCCTTTGTTAAAAGAAAGGTCGTCGATAAAAAGTATGAATTTCAAAGGCACGCTGTTAAGCTCGTCCGTTACTGCCGGAATCTCCCAAAGCTGTTCTTTCCTTATTTCAACTATTCTCAGCCCCTCGTCCCTGAACCTGTTTGCAACAGCCTTAACCGTGGAGGATTTGCCTGTTCCGGCGTCGCCAAAAAGAAGCACATTTGCCGCAGGCTTACCCTCAAGCAAAGCTCTCGTATTATCTACAATCAGCTTTCTTTCCTCGGAATAGCCTATAAGGTCGTCCAGCGTAACAGGGTCGGGATGCTTTACAGGAACCGGCTTTTCATCTTTTACGTAAAACATGTGGTACTTTGAATAAATTCCATAACCGAACTTCCTGATATTTTTCACCCTGCTGAAATATTCTTCCGGAATGTTTATGTCTGAAACCGCCCATTTGGGCAGGAAGCCCTCATAGCCTATCGCCTCTGCCACGGATTCTGCCGACAGCTCTGCAAGCTCTTCAAAAACCTTAAGCTCGTTCCTTACGCTCTCCTCGAGCAGTGGAGCGATTTCCTTTTCATTCGCCGCCCTTTTTATAAAAACATTTTCATCGTTTGTAACGAGCTTTAAAACGTAATCGCTTAAGCTGTCGGTCTCTATATATAGCTTTTCTACAAAAGTAGAATAAGCGTCCACAAGCGATGTCAGAGAACTGGACTTTTCATATTCCGAAAGGAAATCGAGAAGCGCCCTGATAACGTCGTCTTTGAGAATATTCCTGAAAACCGCAACAGAACGCAGCCTCCGATTGAGTCCCTTCAGGTCTTTTAATTCCTTGCACATACTGTATCTCCTGTAATCCGTCTTTAACAAAGGGGCAAACGCACGTACTACTGCGAAAGCCCCTTAAACTTACCCGATGTATTGTGGCGCGCCATTTTTCACAAAACGCCTTTGACGCGCCGCATTTTCGTAAGCTGATTTAATTATACCATGTTTTATTTGTTTACAATTGCTCCTTCAGAGCCGCTTGATACCATTGCGGCATATCTCTTGAGATAGCCTGAAAGCTCCTTCTTCTTAGGAACGAAGCTTGCCATTCTTCTGTCAATCTCTTCCTGAGGGACCTTAAGCTCAAGCTTATTTCCCGGAATGTCTATGCTGATGATATCGCCCTCTTCAACGGCGCCTATGAGTCCGCCGCTTGCCGCTTCAGGAGAAACGTGACCGATTGCCGCCCCTCTTGTCGCTCCGGAAAATCTTCCGTCTGTAATCAGTGCGACGGTACTTCCAAGTCCCATGCCCATTATCGCAGAGGTAGGATTGAGCATTTCTCTCATTCCGGGACCTCCCTTCGGTCCTTCATATCTTATTACGACAACATCACCCGGAACAATTTTTCCGGAGTTGATTGCAGCCTGTGCTTCCTCTTCACTGTCGAACACTCTTGCCGGCCCTTCATGAACAAGCATTTCAGGTGCTACAGCCGAACGCTTTACAACGCTTCCGTCAGGAGCAAGATTTCCGCGCAAAACAGCGATTCCGCCGGTTTCTGAATAAGGATTCTCAACAGGCCTTATGACGTCGTGATTAAGATTTACGCAGCCTTCAATGTTTTCACCGACCGTCTTTCCGGTGCAGGTCATGCAGTCGGTATTTATAAGTCCCTTCTTATTAAGCTCGTTCATTACTGCATATACTCCGCCTGCTTCGTCAAGCTCCTCAATATATGTACGTCCTGCCGGAGCAAGGTGGCAAAGGTTAGGGGTTCTGTCGCTTATGCTGTTTGCAATGTCAAGATTGATTTTTATTCCGCATTCATTTGCAATCGCAGGAAGATGAAGCATACTGTTTGTCGAGCATCCAAGCGCCATATCAACGGTAAGAGCGTTAAAAAAGGCCTTTTCCGTCATAATGTCTCTCGGCTTGATATCCTTACGGACAAGCTCCATTATCTGCATGCCGGCATGCTTTGCAAGCTCGATTCGCTGTGAATATACCGCAGGGATAGTACCGTTGCCTCTAAGTCCCATGCCGAGCACCTCAGTCAGACAGTTCATGGAGTTTGCGGTGTACATTCCGGAGCATGAACCGCAGGTCGGACAGGTCTTGCATTCATATTCCCGAAGCTTATCTTCCGTAATCTTTCCTGCATTAAACTCCCCGACCGCTTCAGATATGCTTGAAAAGCTCGTTTTCTTTCCGTCAACATGGCCTGCGAGCATCGGGCCGCCGCTGACAAAAATACAAGGGATGTTCAGTCTTGCCGCTGCCATAAGAAGTCCGGGAACGTTCTTGTCGCAGTTAGGCACCATAACAAGAGCGTCAAAGCCGTGTGCCAGAGCCATTGCTTCCGTCGAGTCAGCAATAAGGTCTCTTGTAACAAGAGAATATTTCATTCCCTTATGTCCCATTGCGATGCCGTCGCAGACAGCAATTGCAGGGAAAACGATAGGAGTTCCTCCACCCATTGCGACTCCGAGCTTTACTGCGTCTACAATTTTATCAATATTCATGTGTCCCGGAACGATTTCGTTGTAAGAGCTTACTATTCCTACCAAAGGACGGTCGATCTCTTCGTTTGTAAGTCCGAGCGCATGATACAATGCACGGTGAGGCGCATTGTTATTTCCTTTTTTTAATGCATCACTAATCATAACAACCTCCAAAACATTCGGTATTTTAACAGCCTTTATTATCTCACGAAACTTATTGCTTGGCAATAGAAAATTTCACTTTAGGTATTCCTGATTTGCAGGATTTTCCGAAAGCCTGCGTTGGGCATAACTGATTTTCCGCTTTTTTAATCTACTGCGATTCAAAATGCTCCTTTATAGACATAAAACGCAAAAAGCCGCGCGGCGTCTGCGCATTTGTACGCTCTGCCGGGCGGCTCTGTCTGATATTTTTTCAGCCTTAAATCAGATTAGTTGTTGATGAGCTTATCCTCGCCGTTCCAGCTGTAAAGCTTACGAACTTCCTCACCGATTTTCTCTGAAGGATGCTCTGCTGCAAGCTTTCTCATAGCCTGAAAATGAACCTGTGCGCCTGCATCTGACATGTCAAGAAGAAATTCCTTTGCAAAGGTTCCGTCCTGAATATCGGAAAGAATCTTCTTCATAGTTTTCTTGGTTTCCTCTGTGATGATCTTAGGTCCTGTTACGTAGTCGCCGTACTCAGCGGTATTGGAAATTGAATATCTCATTCCTGCAAATCCGCTCTGGTAAATAAGGTCTACGATAAGCTTCATCTCATGTATACACTCAAAATAAGCATTTCTAGGATCGTAACCGGCCTCAACGAGAGTCTCGAAACCTGCCTGCATAAGAGCGCAAACGCCGCCGCAAAGAACTGCCTGCTCGCCGAAGAGGTCTGTTTCCGTCTCTGTACGGAAGTTTGTCTCAAGAACGCCTGCTCTTGCGCCGCCGATGCCGAGCGCATATGCAAGGCCTATATCCCATGCATCTCCCGTAGCGTCCTGTTCAACTGCAATAAGGCAAGGAACGCCCTTACCTGCCTGATACTCGCTCCTTACAGTGTGTCCAGGTCCCTTAGGAGCGATCATTATTACGTTTACGTCAGCAGGAGGCTTGATGCATCCAAAGTGAATGTTAAAGCCGTGAGCAAATGCAAGCGTCTTGCCTGCCGTAAGATTTGGCTCGATGCTTTCTTTGTAAAGCTTAGCCTGCTTCTCATCGTTTATGAGAATCATAATAATGTCGGCCTTTGCTGCTGCTTCTGCAGCTGTAAAAACTTCAAAGCCCTGCTTTACAGCCTTGTCCCAGCTCTTGCTTCCCTTGTAAAGACCGATGATTACGTTAACACCGCTCTCCTTAAGGTTCAGTGCATGAGCATGACCCTGTGAACCGTAACCGATAATTGCAACTGTTTTTCCCTTTAACTTGTTCAAGTCGCAATCTTCCTGATAGAAAATTCTGTTCATAACGTTAGTCTCCTTTAAAATTTACTATTCTATATCTCATTACGGGACCTACCCATGGGATATCATGTTAATGAAAAGGCTCTCAGCCTTCGCTGCCCTCTTCGATCTCGGCATCTGTCGCAAGCACGTTTTCCTTGCCTCTTGTAAGCGCCACGATACCTGTACGGCACATTTCGATTATGCCGAAGCCACGAAGAAGATCGATAATTGCATTGACCTTGCCTGACTCGCCTGTAACCTCAATGGTGACCGAATCCGGCGCATAGTCAATTATCTTTGCCCTGAAGACGTCAACTATTGCAAGAATATCCTGACGTGCTTCCGAACTGTTGTTAATCTTGATGAGAAGAAGTTCTCTTGACACGGAGCTTCCCTTCTCAAGCTCCTGTACCTTATGAACGTCGGGCATCTTCTCAAGCTGTCTGATGATCTGATCCTTGTTGTCAGAACCCAAAAAAGAAAGCGTTATTCTCGAAAGCTTAGGGTTCTGGGTCTCACCGACAGTAAGCGTGTCAATGTTAAAGCCTCTCCTTCGGAACATGCTTGTCACTCTGTTCAGCACGCCGAATTTATTGTTTACCAGAACCGCTACAACATATCGCTCCATATCAGTCACCTACCTTCACAATAAGATCGTCCATTGAACCTCCCGGCGGAACCATCGGAAGGACAAATTCATCCTTGTTTATCATGCACTCGACAACCACCGGTCCGTCGGACGCGAAAGCAGCGTCAAGCGCCGCCTTAAGCTCTGACTCGTTTTCCGCCCTGTAACCCGATGCGCCAAAGGCTTCTGCGAGCTTAACGAAATCCGTCTGCCTGTTGCTGATGTCCGTGTTGGAGTAACGCTTTCCAAAGAAAAGCGTCTGCCACTGACGTACCATTCCGAGAACAGTGTTGTTAAGAATTACAACCGTTACGGGAACATTGTAAGTAACAGCCGTTGCGAGCTCTGTAAGGCACATGCCGAAACCGCCGTCGCCCGTTACAAGCACTGAACGCTCTCCCGTTGCGATTGCCGAACCGATTGCAGCTCCAAGACCGAAGCCCATTGTCCCAAGACCGCCGCTTGAAATGAATTTTCTCGGCTGTTCAAATTCCGCATACTGCGCTGCCCACATCTGGTTCTGACCTACGTCGGTAACCACAGGCGTAGCCGCATTTTTGTAGGTGTTGAGCAAGCGGATTATGTTCTTTGGAGAGAACCTGTCATCGACAGGATCGCTTGCAGCCTCTTTCTTTCTCAGCTCTTCAACATGGCTGCGCCAGTCATCGTGCTTTGCCTGCGGAAGAACAGCAAGAAGCTTTTCAACCACCTCTTTAATGTCGCCCGAAATGCCGACGTCCGTCCTGACATTTTTCTCAAGCTCAGCCGCATCTATATCTATGTGTATAATCTTTGCTTCAGGAGCAAATTTGCTTGTCTTCCCCGTCGCACGGTCTGAAAATCTCGCGCCGAGGGTGATTAGGCAGTCAGAATGATGCATTGCGATAGACGCCGCATAATGTCCGTGCATTCCAACCATTCCGAGAAATCTCGGATGCTTTGTCGGAACTGCGGAAAGTCCCATCATGGACGTGCCGATAACCGCATCTATCCTTTCTGCGAGAGCCTCTATCTCTTTTCCCGCATCGCCTGAGATAGCGCCGCCTCCTATGTAGATGTAAGGCTTCTTAGCGGCCATGATAATTTCAACTGCCTTGGCAATAGCTGCGCTGGTCACAGGCTTCTTCGGGTACGGCGCAACCACATCGGCAGGCTCATAGTCAAACAAAGCCGTCTGTACATCCTTCGGAATATCGACAAGAACCGGTCCCGGCCTGCCCGACTTTGCAAGCTTAAAAGCCTCGCGTATAATTCCTGCAAGCTTGTCTATACTGTTTACAAAGAAGTTGTGTTTCGTTATAGGCATGGTAACGCCTGTTATATCTACCTCCTGAAAGCTGTCCTTTCCAATCAGCGGGCAGGACACGTTGCCTGTTATTGCAACCATCGGAATCGAATCGAGATATGCTGTAGCTATGCCGGTTACAAGATTGGTCGCTCCCGGGCCGGACGTTGCAATAACAACTCCTACCTTTCCGGTCGCTCTTGCATAACCGTCCGCAGCATGCGCAGCACCCTGCTCATGTGCAGTGAGGACATGCTTGAGTTTATCCTGATGCTTATAAAGTTCATCGTAAATATTAATTACCTGACCGCCCGGATAACCGAAAACAACCTCGGTACCCTGTTCAATCAGCGTTTTTACAAGTATTTCTGCACCGCTTATTTTCATAACGCTCCTCATTTCTGCTTTTTTCCGTAATAGAAATATAATATCATCATTTAATTAAATTTGCAACATTGGATTACAGACCTCGGTAAAGCTTATCGGCATCCGTTTTACAAAATATTCGCCGATGCCTGAAAGAGCCGCTTATACCAATGAAGACGGTTCGTAATCCTTAAGCTTTGCCAGCAGTCCCGCCTTCCACAGCCCGTCCATTATCGCATCAAGCGTTTCTTCGCTTTCAGCCGTAACCGTGTGATAGTGATATCCGCTGGTAGCATTTCCGAGCGGAGCTGATTTTCCGCTTCTTATAAGCTCCATGTATTTTTTGATGTCTTCTTCTGAAGATATGTCTAAAGAAACCCTCACCTCGCCGTAAACCTTGTGGTAAATGAATTCATCCTTTACGATTCCTCCGAGTCCGACTATCAGTTTCAGTTCCTCCTCCATGCGTTCATCGTCATGGATTACCTTGTATACTCTTTCGGGAGCGGACTTACCGTGAACGACATAGCCCTTCGCCGTGGAAATTATTTCGGTTCCGTCTGCTCTTAGCAGCGCTATGTCATGCACTATTACCTGTCTGCTGACCTTAAGACTTTCAGAAAGCTTCGTGCCGGAGACCGGCACTCGTGAAGCCTTTAAAATTGTCAGAAGCCTGCTTCTCCTTTCCTCACCCTTCATAAACCCCTCCATTTTGAAAACATACGCTCTTTACTCAATCCGCCGGACGGAGATTTTTAAGAGAAATATCAAGTATCGGCGCGGAATGCGTAAGCGCGCCGCTTGAAACATAATCTATTCCCAAATCCACAAGCCTTGAAATATTTTCCTTTGTAACGTTGCCGGAGCATTCCGTCTCGGCGCGTCCGCCTATTATCTCAATTGCCTTTGCCATTTCCTCATGGGTCATATTGTCAAGCATGATGATGTCGGCTCCTGCCTCAACAGCCTCCTTCACCATATCAAGATTTTCGACCTCAACCTCAATCTTTCTTACAAAAGGCGCATATGCCTTTGCCGCCTTTACGGCCTGACTGACTCCTCCTGCCGCTCCGATATGATTGTCCTTTAGCAGCACTCCGTCTGAAAGGTTGTAGCGGTGGTTGTTTCCTCCCCCGACCCTGACTGCATATTTTTCGAAAATCCTGTTGTTAGGCGTTGTTTTTCTTGTATCGAGAAGCTTAAGCGAGGTCCCTTTGATAAGCTCCGCAACAGAATGAGTATACGTAGCAATTCCGCTCATTCTCTGGAGATAGTTAAGAGCCGTCCTTTCTCCGCACAGCAAAACCCTTATGTCGCCCTTTACAACCGCAAGCTTCTGACCCTTTTTAACCTCCTGACCGTCCTCCGCAAAAAACTCAATTTCAGTCTCGGCGTCCAGAAGCTCAAATACTCTTGCAAACACCTGAAGACCGCATATTATGCCGTCCTCTTTGCATATAAGCTCCACCAGTCCGACCTGCGCTTTCGGCATAACCGAGTTAGTTGAGACATCCTCGCTGCTTATGTCCTCACGAAGCGCTGACATTATCAGCGGGTCAACATTTAATTTTAAAGTTACAGTATCAAACATAAATTCCCTCCTGCCATTACCTGCCCTTTATCCTGAGCGTATATCAACCGTCCGAGCCGCTTAACAAGCTCCGGTTTTTATTCGTCTTTTCTGACCGTTTTCTGCACACAGCCGTTTGGAGCTATTTCAGCTTTTCCTCCGCATTAAGCCTGTCAATCTCATCAAGTATCTTTTTCTTGTAGTACCTTGCAAGCTCCTCAGGGCTCATCGTCCTTGCCTTTGATGCGGCTGACGAAACCTTCTTGATTTCTGAGTTCTCATACTCTTTTATTATATCATCTGCCGCTCTTTTTGCAAACACTATTGCTTCCAGCAATGAATTGCTTGCAAGCCTGTTCCTTCCGTGCACGTTGTTGCAGGCCGCCTCTCCGACAGAATAAAGCCTGTTCATAGAGGTTCTTCCCTCATAGTCAATCTTTACTCCGCCCATAAAGTAATGCTGCGCCGGAACAACGGGTATGCACTGCTGCAAAACATCATAGCCGGACTCCCTGCACTTTTCTACTATGTTCGGGAAGTGGCTCAAAAGCTCGTCCTTGTCTACCGTCCTCAAATCCTCCCAAACATGCTTCGAGCCTTCCGCTTTCATCTGCTTTCTGATTTCCTCAGTCAGCAAATCCCTTGGAAGCAGCTCTTCGACAAACCTCTCCATTTTCGCATTATAAAGCTTTGCGCCTTCTCCCCTGACGGATTCGGAAATAAGAAAGCTCCTGTCCTTTTCATTTTCAGAATAGAGAGTCGTAGGGTGGATTTGTATATAATTTATATGCTCCAGTTCAATGCCGTGCTCCATAGAAATTGCAATAGCATCTCCTGTAAGGTGCCTGAAATTTGTGGAATGTCTGAAAAGGCCGCCTATGCCGCCGCAGGCCCAGACAACAAATCTTGCATAGTACTCCTCAAGATTTCCGTCAGAGTTTCTTGCAAGCACGCCGTAGCAGGTGTTGTTTTCTTCAATGATGTCGACCATGCTGCAATATTCTACAATCGTTATGTTGTCCTTTTCACGTGCGGCTTTAAGCAGATTTTCAGTAATCTCCTTACCTGTAACATCTTCATGGAAAAGAATCCTCTTGCAAGAATGGGCCCCCTCTCTGGTGTAGAGAAGATTTCCGTCCTCGTCTCTCTCAAATTCCACTCCGTACCTTATAAGATCCTTAATCGTCTCAGCCGATGACTTAATCATTATCTCAACGGATTTGGGATCATTTTCGTAATGCCCCGCCTTCATAGTGTCTTCAAAATAGCTGTCATAATCCGACATATCCTTAAGCACGCATATGCCGCCCTGTGCAAGGAAGGAATCGCTGCTCTTTGCATCGGACTTCGTAATGACAGTAATCCTCACATCGTCCGGAAGCTTAAGCGCGCAATACAGTCCCGACGCTCCGCAGCCAACAATAAGCACATCACTTTTTTTCATAGTTACCTCTTTGTCTGACGTTTTATATAACGCATATATTAACACCTGACTTTACAGCTGTCAAGTCAACTGTAAAGTTTTACGAAATTTTTTCAAATAAGCCTCCAATTTCAGATAAGCCATCAAAATAACAAAAAACCCTGCCTTTGCCTGTAATGACAAAAGCAGGGGAAACAATACAAAATCAACCCTTATATTCCGTGAATTTTTTATAAAGCCAACGCTTTTATTCTGTGAAGCCCTTTGCTCTAAGCCCCTGTACGATTAAATCCACACAGGCGTTAACTCCAAAAACAGAGCTGTTAAGGCATATGTCATAATTAGACGCCTCGCCCCACTGGCTGTCTCCGTAGTAGTTGTAGTAGGAGCGTCTCGATCTGTCCATTCTTTTTATCTTGTTCTCTGCGTCCTTGTAGCTGAGGCTGTCTCTTTCCATAACATGGTTTATCCTGTCCTCATCGGCAGCAGTGATAAATACGCTCACTACATTATGATTGCTCTTTAAAATCTGGTCGGCTCTTCTTCCGACTATTACGCAGGAGCCCTTTGCCGCAATATCATGTATGGTCTGAAACTGAACCTTCTGAATAGCAAGATCCATCGGCTGAGCGCTGCCATATCCCGATTGCAGCATTATTGACTCAGGATTCATAAAAATCGAATAGAGAAGCGAGCTTGTTCTTTTTTCGTCAAACGACGAAAGATACTCGCTCGTAAAGCCGCTCTTTTTCACCTGCTCTTCAAGGATTTCTTTATCGTAGAAAGGGATGTTCAGCTTTTCAGCCACTTTCCGTCCTATTTCCGCACCCCTGCTTCCGAAGCTTCTGCCTATTGTAACTATAAATTCTTTTTTCATACCTTTCCCCTCCGCTTGCACAGATTTATGTATAAAAATATTTTACTCCATAACCCATGATTTGTCTAGAAACAATTGGTAAAAGGAGGCAAAAGTTTTACAGCTTCTGCAGCGGCTAAAGTTTTTTCACAAACCGATATATAAACGGAAGCACCGTGCAAAACGCAAGCACGTCTGCTGCAGGCTGCGCGACCTGAATTCCGGTTATTCCAAAAAAGTGTTCCAAAACCACAAGAGTCGGTATAAAGTACAGACCGCTTCTCAGCATTGCCGTAAACACCGCCAGAAGCCTGTTTCCCGTGCTTTGGAAGGTCATGTTCGCCATTACGCAAAGCGGCTGAAAAAACAGCGCAATGCAGGACACTCTTAGGGCAAACGTCCCCACTTCAATTACGTCAGGATCATCTCTGAATATTCCGATAAGGTGCGGAGAAAGCGAAAGTCCTATTACAGCCATCAATCCAAGCATAATTTCCGAAATAAACAGCGTGAATTTAAAAGCCTCCTTGACCCTCTTATATTCCTTCGCCCCATAATTGAATCCGCACACGGGCTGGAAGCCCTGACCGATTCCGAGTCCGACCGCAAACATGAAGAAGTTAAGCCTGTTTACAATGCTCATCGCCGCTATTGCGGCGTCGGCATAATTGCCGGACAGATTGTTAAGTATCATTGTGGATATGCTGGCAAGTCCCTGTCTTACAAAGCTTGGGAAGCCTGTTGTCACAACATTCCATATTACCAGAGGCTTCACCTTAATGAAGCGAGGCGAAATCCTGACCTGCGAACGGCTTGTAAAAAACATGCCGAGCAATATGCAAAAGCTGATTATCTGCGACAGCGCAGTTGAAACACCGGCTCCCGTAATACCCATTTTAAATACAAAGATGAAAATCGGGTCGCCTATCATGTTAAGCACTCCGCCGGAGACAAGACCTATCATCGCAAGAGACGCCTTGCCTTCAAAACGCAAAATGTTATTTAAAACAAAACTGCTCATTATAAAAGGACAGGCAATTATTATCATGCCTATGTAGTCCTTTGCGTAAGGAAGAATGGTATCGGTGCTTCCAAGCAGCTTAAGAATCGGCTCCAAAAACAAAGCGCTTATTATTGCAAGCGCAAGCCCAGAAACAAGCGCATAAAAAAATGCCGAGGACGCATAAACATTTGCCTTATTTTCATCCTTGGCTCCAAGCGCCCTTGAGATAATGCTTCCTGCGCCCTGTCCGAACATAAAGCCAAGAGCTTGGATAAGAGCCATGTAGCCGAAAACAATTCCAACCGCTCCGCTTGCGCTCGTTCCAAGTTCTCCGACAAAGTATGTGTCAGCCATGTTGTAAATGTTTGTTACAAGCATGCTGACAGTAGTAGGAAGCCCCAGTCCCAAAACAAGCCTTGGGATCGGGGTCTCCGTCATTTTTTTATATTGTAGTTCACTCTGTAATTCGCTGTTATTCTGCATCTAATTCTACTTTCTGTTCCTCTGCCTCCTCAGGTTTCTCAAGTCCTTCGATCACAATACCCTTTTTCTGGGAATAGTCCCACAGAGCTGCGTGAACCGCTTCCTCGGCCAGTACCGAGCAGTGGACCTTGACAGGCGGCAATCCGTCGAGAGCCTCCATCACCGCTTTGTTTGTGAGCTTCATTGCTTCCTGAACGGTCTTGCCCTTTATCATTTCTGTCGCCATGCTGCTTGTTGCAACCGCTGCGCCGCAGCCAAAGGTCTTGAACTTGCAGTCCCTGATTACGCCGTCATCATCAATGTCAAGGTAAACACGCATTATATCGCCGCACTTTGCATTGCCGACGGTTCCTACTCCGCTTGCGTTTTCAATTTCTCCCACATTCCGGGGATTGGTAAAATGATCTATTACCTTTTCGCTGTACATTTTTCAGCACCTCCGCTTATTTCTCGTTTTTGATAAAATCGTCATATAACGGCGACATGCTTCTTAGTCTCGCAACGATTTCCTTAAGGCAGTCAACCGTATAATCAATATCTTCCTTCGTAATCTCAGACGACAGGGTTAATCTTAATGAGCCGTGCGCTATTTCGTGAGGAAGCCCTATCGCCAGAAGGACATGCGACGGGTCAAGAGAAGCCGACGTACAAGCCGAACCGCTTGAGCCGCATATTCCCTTGTTATCAAGTAAAAGGAGAAGCGATTCGCCTTCAATAAATCTGAAACAGAAATTTGCATTGTTCGGGAGCCTCTTTACCCTGTCGCCGTTGCAGATTGAATAAGGAATTTCCTCCGTAACCCTCTTGATAAGGTAATCTCTGAGCGAAGCCATGTCAGCCGCATGCTCTTTCATGTAGTCAGAGGTTATCCGGCTTGCCATTGCAAGTCCCACAATGCCGGGAACGTTCGTTGTTCCCGCTCTCTTGCCCCTCTCCTGCGCGCCGCCGTGAAGGAACGACTTGTTCCTGATTCCTCTTTTCATGTAGAGGAAGCCGACTCCTTTAGGAGCGCCGACCTTGTGGCCGCTCGCGCTAAGCATGTCGATGTTCATTTTATTAACGTCAATCGGGACGTGGCAGTAGGCCTGAACCGCATCAGTGTGGAAAAGCACTCCGTGCCTGCGGGCAATCTCTCCGATTTCAGCAATAGGCTCTATTGTTCCAATCTCATTGTTTGCCATCATCACGGAAATCAGAACCGTGTTGTCTTTAATGGCAGCCTCAACATCGGCAGGGTTTACAAGCCCGTTTTCATCAACATCAAGGTACGTAACCTCACAGCCGTTATTTTCAAGCCACTCGCAAGTGTGAAGCACTGCATGATGCTCAATCTTTGTCGTAATAACGTGCGCTCCCTTTGAGCCATACGCCTCGACTGTGGACTTTATCGCCCAGTTATCGGATTCGCTTCCCCCTCCGGTAAAATATATTTCATTTGGCTTTGCGCCGATTATGCCGGCAATTGCTTCCCTTGCCTCTTCCACCGCATCCTTTGCCTTGCCTGCAAAGGAATAAATACTGGACGGATTACCGTAAAGCTCAGTAAAGTACGGCAAAACCGCCTTCGCAACCTCAGGATAAACCTTTGTCGTCGCAGCATTGTCAAGATAAATAAAACGTCCCATGATAACCTCCGTAACGCGTGTAAACAAAACAGGAGTCCGCCGTGCATTTCCTGTTTTAACGTCGAAAGAACTCATGTTTTTATTTCCTAGTAAATTACTATGAGTTCAGTAGATATTATAGCACAGTATATAACGTTGTCAATAATTAAAATAACGGAATCTTTATTCTTATTTTCACGCTTTTTCAGCCTTACGATCCTGTTTTATACAGCACCTTGCGGCTTTTTTCCCTGATATCACTGCTCCTTCCATGGTTGCAAAAGATGAAGTAATAGTATAATCCCCTGCTAAAACAAGTCCGTCGATGCCTGTTTTCTGCTTGGGCCTTAATTTCTGGCTTCCGATATCCAGCGAATAAAATTCATTCTTTTCGGTCACCTTTCTGTAATCTGTCACATGACCCGAAAGTTCGACTCCGAGCTCGCCCATTTGCGAAATGACGGTTTCAAGCACGGTTTGAGGCTCTTCATCAATATATTCATCAGGATTACCTAAAATAAGCGAAAGCCTGCCTTTTTCCTCGGCAATGTTTTCCTTATCGTTCAAAGCGGATTTTTTATTACTGTTTATGCTGCGGAACGTAGTCCTTGACTGCTCGGCAAAGCTTACCATGTCGCTGCCCGGTCCGAAGGTGGTGATATCCTTTTCTAACGCAGGCCTGTCAAGCTCCATCTGCAGCGTTGCAGCAGACATTACAGGAAGCGCAAACAGCTTTTCAAGCTCCCTCCTTTGCTTAAGAGGGTTTAAAATCTCTTTTGCAGCAGGAAGAGAGGCCGCAATGACAGTATGCTCCGCATAATACTCCCTTCCGCTCTCAGTCTTCACGCCAATAATTCTTATGCCCTTTTCCTGTGCCGCATCTGAATTTTCAACTATTGCTCCGCTTACCGGCTCATTAAAAATAAAAGTTCCGCCGAGCGATTTTATTTTTTCTACAATAGGATTGCACATAACCTCCGTCATACCGCCTAAGAACGCACCTATTCTCATCTTATAAAACTTAGGGATTGCAGGCGCAAACAGCCCGAAGAAAGCATAGGCAGAATAATTTTCAGGAGGCAGAAAAAATATACCGCTGCTCATCGGTTCAATAATAAGCCGTTTTGCCCTTTCAGTCACATGGTGCTTGTCGGCATATTCCGCAATTGAAATTTCATCAAGCTTTTCAGAGAACAGGCAGCCGGTAAAGCCGCAGGCAAAAAACGGTAGAACGGAAAGCTTATCATGCCATGACAGTACGCCGTTATTTCCAAAAATGCTTCTGACTGTTTTGCCGAACCCCCACAGCGGCGCAACTCCAAGCACCAGCTTTTTATTTTCCCCCTTTACAAGAATATCCGCATTTTCTTCCCATGTAACAATATCTGTAAGCTTCACTCCGCATTTTTTCAGCAATGCAGGCAATGCGGAGTAATACCCGATATACCTGTGCAGCCCGGACTCCACATCCATTCCGTTGTCGTTAAAGGAAGACGTCCTTCCTCCTGCATACGGGTGCTTCTCGATAACCAAAACCTTTTTTCCCTTTGCCGAAAGCTCATAGGCGCAGGAAAGCCCTGCCAGCCCTGACCCAACGACGACAGCATCATATTTTTCCCTTTTTTTAACAGCTTCCATATTTTTTCCTTTAATACAATTTAATCCTTTAAAATTACTTCTGTTCAAACCGTAATTCTATTTTCGGTACCGTTTACTATCTCCAATTTATCTTCTATTATTTAAGCCGTTATCTGCAGCTCATTTTATTAACAACTATTTTTTGAATACAGCTTATCCGCCGCATTTTTCCCATAACGGATACTTTTACCGTAATCAACGCGAATATTTAAAAAAATTCTGTACATATTAAACACATAAAAATATAAGGAGGCTCTTTATGACAAGTAAAGAATTATTGTATATCGAAGATGCTCTTGGACACGAGCAGTATTTCAGAAACAAATGCCAGGAAACCGCATCACAGCTTCAGGACAGCGAGCTTAAAGCCTGCGTAGAACAGCTTGAGCAGAAGAATCAGCAGATTTTTAAAAGCTTTTATGATTTGCTGTAAAAAAGCGGAATTTGAGTATTTTCCGCAGCCTTCACTGTAAGCGGAACACTTAAGGACAATGTTAAAAAGACCGGTATTCGAAAATTTCCGCAGCCGTCAAGCGGAAGAAAGTGAAGCTGCAAATCCCAGCATCTTGTGCAGTACCGCACACAGACCTTGGAGAGGGTCTATAAACACTACTACTTTATAAAAAGAGGAAAAATAAAATGGACGACAAAAATCTTATGGAAAATCTCCTTCATCTTGAAAAGGGAATATGCGATTTGTTTATGCACGGAACAATTGAGTCCCCGACGCCAAACGTAAACTCGACCTTTAAAACGGCTCTTAACGATGCACTGACATCTCAGGACACCATCTATAATAAAATGGCAGCAAAGGGCTGGTATCCGACTGAGCAGGTCGATCAGAGCAAAATCAACTCCGCAAAGGATAAGTACAGCTGTCCGGGCTGCCAATAATAACGGATTTTAAAAGCTGCCGCTTCAGCTGACAGTGAAGCAAGCCTCTTTTGTCAGTTCAAACACAGATCCGACGAAAGGAGTTTGCTACGCCAAAAAGCAGGCGGCAGCTTTTTTCTAAGTTCATCTAAGCAAATGCTGCATCTCATATACGCCTTTTGTCTGAGAGCGGATAATCGCTTTAAGTATCGGAACCAGTTCAGGGCAAATTGAAAACCTCAGTGTAGTTTCGCACAATGCAACAGCTCCTTCATGGTGAGGTATCATTTCCCTTATAAAATCCGAATTGATATTATTCACGGTATAAGCCCTGCGCATACGGCAGAACATGCTTTTTTCTATTTTTTGTACTTCCTCCTGATAGAGGCAAAGCTCCTGCACTCCGTTTTTTTTGCAGCTGCACGAAGGAAGAATTTCCGTCATGTTTTCAATGCTTTTTGTCTGCTCGCAGATGATATTTTTCGCAATGTTCTGTAACGGAAGAAACGTGGTATATTTAAGTATGTTTTCCGACATCTCAATTGCCGCCATATGATGAGGTATCATCTGCACGATGAAATTATGGGATATGCTGTCAGTCAGTTCGGCATTTGTCATTCCAACTATCATATCGTCAAGTATTTTATAAAAACAAGACAAATATCGTTTCGTAACATCACTTAATTCACTCTGCATTTTCATAAGAAAATTTCCTTGTCATGGAAAATACTTTTAATAATATATGCGAACTGCCCGTCCAAGGACACATAAAAAAACAGCCAGAACGCTTTCAAGTTCTGACTGTTTATAACCTATGCGGACTACGGGACTTGAACCCGAACGCCCTAGGGGCACATGATCCTTAGTCATGCCTGTCTGCCAATTCCAGCAAGTCCGCATACCGTGCCGCTTATCAGCACGAGTGTTATAATAACACGTTGTGAATAAGATGTCAAGCAGATTTTTAAATTTATTTAAGGGGTCTCCGTCGTCCCTTCCGTTGCATTTTCCGGCTCGGTTTTATCCGCCGGCAACGAAGTAACCGACGGTTCCGGAGCAGGTTCGGTCACCTGACTGTTACCGTCGCCTGCAGGCTCGTCTTCACTGTAAGGCTTCAGATAATCTGACGAAACATACGCCTTCTCTCCGTTATATTCTATCAGCGACCAGCCGTCTTCGCTTATGCCGATCCGATGCACTATTGCTCCGTTTTCCAGAGAGCCTATTATTTCGGCTTCAGAATCCGGCTGCTTTCTTACATTCAGGTTTCCGCTTCCGACGGTAACCGCGCACTGTTCATCGACAGGAGAAAATTCCTTCGGAGCTTCCGTCACCGACGGTTCCGGAGCAGGAGTTGTTTCTTCCTGATCTTGTCCTCTGTTTTCATCTTCATTGTTTACCTTTACGGTAAAATAAGCATAATTCAAGTCTACGCTTGTAGAAATGCCGTTAACCTTACCGTCTTCAGTGTACTGCCACATGTCATATCTTCCGCGATAGCTTGTCTTTTTGATATAATGCGCAAGCCATACATGGCAATCCTCAAACATGCTCATCTTCCAGACATCTTCCAGATAAGACTTACAGCCGTACATCGAACCGCGGTATCCCTTTGAATTTACATAATCCAAAAAGGCTCTCGCATTCTTGTTAAGCTGCGAATTGCTGACATTCTTAATCCTGTTCGTACCAACCTCTTCAAGGTCATATGCGACAGGGTATGTAATGTTATAGTTTTGAATCAGCTTGCACACCCATGCGGCCTCCTGCTTTGCTTCCTGCTCATTGACAGCCTGCGAGTAAAAATAAACTCCCACTTCAATTCCGTTTGCAAGCGCGCCCTCAATATTGTCATAGAAGCATGGGTCTGCTACGATGTTGCCGTAGGTATTTCCTCGGTAGCCGGTCCTAATCATCGCGAACTCAACCCCACTGTCAGCAACCTTTTTCCAGTTTATCTTACCGTTCCATTTAGAAACGTCGATTCCAACTTTAACGACGGTCTGGTACTCCTCATCCGGCTTGGTAGTCTGAGAAGCACCTTCGTTGTTCTTGTCATTACCCTCTCCCCCGTTATCCTTGTTGGCGTCAGTTCCGCTTCCTGCGTTGCCGCCGGCCTGTCCGTTATCTTCCTTATGTGCAGGCGGAGGCGTCGGAATTTCATCCTTCTGTATCGTAACGCTTCCGTGACTTTGCGTTTTATCAGGCTCAGGGTCTTCACTGTCGTTAACATCCGCAACTACTACTTCCGGTATTTCAATTTCCTCAGACTGGCTTCCGCCGTCAGAAATCTCAACCGTATCAGGCTTTTCTTCTTCTACCGCAACAGCCTGCACTTCCGACATGAGAAAAGGAAGCTCTGCGTCAGGCTCAATCTCCGTAAAATTCTCATCTACAGGTGTAGGCGCAACGGAAACGCTGACTGTGTTAAGCGCCGAGTACTCTGCCGTCTCAATGTTTGTATTGTTTGTGTTCGTATCTGTGATCACCACGCCAAATATTCCCGTAATCAGAGTAATGATCAGAACGACAGCTTTCAGTCTTTTCATCAGTAAACCCCTTGTCCGAATTTGTCTACAATTGTAGCATACTTTTTTTTCGCCGTAAATAACATTTTATAGACAATATTTTACAGATAGACACAAGATATGGGAATATATAGAATTTTTTTACAAAAACTGTTAAAAAAACAAAAAAGAGGGCAGCCTCTAAAAGCTGCCGTCTCATTCTTCTATGCAGTTGATGGGATTTGAACCCACACCCAAGTACATGGACATGAACCTGAATCATGCGCGTATGCCAATTCCGCCACAACTGCAAGCAGAAATGATAATACCATTAAAACCTAAAGATGTCAACCGATTTTTATTTATAATCAACAATCTCCGTTAAACGCTCAAGCGCCTGTAGGACGCTCTGCTAGTAAACGTAATACGTTCCGCCGGCTTTTTCAAATGCGCTCCGTGCGGCTTCCTTCGTTTTTACGGTTTTGTTTCCGGTCATAGGGTCAAGCCATGTAACGTTTTCGGCAGAATAGCCTATGATTACAACATAATAATTATCATAGGCGGCTATAACAGGCTTTCCCGATGAAACAAAATACAGAACCTCATCTAAGCTTGCTCCCCTGATCATTGCCGAACTCTCGCCGAGGCTTTCCTGCATCCACTCGTACATGGATTTTTCTTTCATATTAAATTCTGACGCATCTCCTGAAACTCCTCGAAAATCCATTAACATCTGTATGACAGCCTGTTCAGAAGACCTGCCGTCATTGGCATAAGAAACCTTCACCCCGTCAACGCTTGCACTGTCCCTTACAATTCCTCTTTGCCAGATAACATTTCCTCTGCCGTCAACCACGCTTCCAAGCGCTTCGTCAGCGCATGCCAGCGCCTCTCCAAGCATATCCGTCGACATTACCGTGCTGCCATAGGCGCTAACATGATATCTGCTCTCCCTGCCGCCTCTTATAAGAGCAGATGTATCGGTTCTAATGACTGTGGAAACCGATTCTGAGACGGACGGCTTTTCTTCCGACTCATAAACAGAGGGAAGCATTAAAAAATACTCCGTCCCCGTAATACTGCTGACGCGTTTTGTAAAATCATCTGTCTCTGACGGCGTTTTATTTAGGTTTATAATAACGTCCTGTCCGAAATATTCGAACACGGCTTTGCTGTCTCCGTCCTTTTCTGAAACCAGCGTATATAATGTAAGGTTAATTGTACCCTGTTCAAAGCTTATCCCCCCTACATATTTTCCTTCAGGAGGCTCATAATCCCTAACCGATTTGGAGTCCGTGTCTGCAATCACCATTTTTGTAACCGGCAAAAACGTCTCACCGTCGTCATAAAATGAAATTTGTTCCGGATTTCCAAGTCCGTAAACTATTCTTCCGTCCACGGTTCCCAAAAGACAGATAAACATTCCCTCATCAGCATCAATATATAAATCCGTGTTCTTTGCGACATCGTGGAGCACGATTCTCCTGTTCTGCGAGACATCAGGATTTTGATTATAGCACAATAGGTTTATATCCTCGAAATATATCCAATCCTTGCCTAAATTTTCAACCTCAGTCTTAAGCACGTTAGTTTCCAGCTCATAGGAATAAAACGCATCAAAGAGCGTAAAGTAAAAAATATCCTGTTCCGTGGTGTAGCTTACCTTACCGAACTCTCCTTCCAGTTCTTCATACTCGACGCTGACCGGAATAAACATCTGTTCTTCAATACGCTCGTCAGACGCATAGTAATGGTAGTAAATAACGCCCGTTCTACCCTCGTAGACTCCTTTACCTATCTGTCCATATACCGCAAAATCAGCATTACCCTCACCGTCCACTGAAAGAAGTTCAAAGTCGTAATCCTCCGCTCCGTCCCTGTCATAGCCGGCGGAATCGTCATTTTTGTAGCTAAGCACCCTTACAAGCTTATTTTTTTTCATATCGAAGTGCCAGAGAGTGCCCTGATGCGAAAACAGCATCTGCGTTCTGTCTTCGGAATATATCCTGTCAAGCTCCTTTTTTCCTGTTACACCAAGCCTGAGTTCTTTATCGGGGCTTACCGAATTTGAACCGTCAAAACAGGTCTCCATTGTTCTGTCATAGTTGTAAAGATATGTTCTTGAAGCAGTGTAACGGAATCTGTAAGCTTCCTTGCATTTAAAGGTTTCTTTTCCGTTCTCCGTGTCCGCTTCAATCCAAAAGTACAGAGCCGCGCTCACGTAATCGGTATTGTACTCCGTTATCTGCGGAACAAAGCAGTATTTCTGGACAGGCGCCATGACGCCGTAGCTTAACGCTTCCATATTGGAATGAATGTCGATATGCGAATAATCGCTGACTATATCATCGCTGCTTTCCATTACTCCTTCAAGCTCGTAAACTTTGTTTTTATCAAACGTACATGAATGGAAGTTATTTATAAAGGCAAGACTCTCCGTCAAGCTTCCGAAATTGGAAACCTGAACTCTCGTATAATAATATACCTTATCACCGGTTGACAGGGTTAAAGTAACTCTTAAAAGGTACTCCGTGTTTTCCGCAAGCTGTTCGCTGACGGTAAATTCCGCCGCAAGCCTCCCGTCCTGTCCTTTTTCCGGCCTGTTTGTCTCATAACCTGCAATCTCGTTCAAGGACGGAAGTTCAAACACGCTGACGGCTACAAGCTTAACGCTGCTGTCATTTTCTTTAACAAGCACGCTGAAATTTTTAGCGGTCGAGAGCGGAGTGACCGATTCTCTCGGATAATTTTCATCACATAAGACAGTGTGCCCCTTAGTCTGATTTATCTCATTTCCGTTTACCGAAAAGCTGACAATAGGAAGCACAGCCTTTCCTGATTCAACCGTAACAACGTCTTCGGCAAAGGAATGCTCGTCAACTGTATTGTAGAAAAAAATCAGCGAGGCAATAAACACTGCAAACAGTATGCCTGCCCTGAATATAATCTTTCTCATATTTTCCTCTCAATGAACATCAGACGTTCAAAATTTGAGACCCTTCACAAAGCAGAAAAGCCGCCATGAGTAATAATACTCCATTTTTAACTTGCGTGCAACAGTGCAAAGTATTAAAATATAAAAAGCAATATTATTAACCGTAATATTATGCCAAAAAAGGCTGTAAATTATTACCTGAAAACGGAGGACATCTATATGAAAGACTGTAACTGCATATTCTGTAAAATAATTGACGGACAGATTCCGTCTGCGACCGTATATGAGGATGACGATTTCAAGGCCATTCTTGATATCGCGCCTTCGCACAAGGGTCACACGATAATACTTCCAAAGTACCACGCCGCCAACATTTTCGAGCTTCCCGACGAGATAGCTTGCAAAGCGCTTCCTACCGCGAAAAAAATTGCCGCGGCAATCAAGGCTGAAACAGGCTGCGACGGCGTCAATATTCTCCAGAATAACGGAGAGGCCGCAGGACAAAGCGTTTTCCACCTTCATATCCATGTTATCCCAAGATTTGAAAATGACGGCATTCTCCCTGTCTGGCCGCAAAAATCCTATGAAGACGGAGAAGCGGCGCAGCTGGCCGAAAAGATAAAAAGCCGAATCTGATTTTTAACTGCATTTGATTCGCCTGAATGATTTTCCATCGCAAATCACAGATTTTAAAGTATAATTGCGCTTTCTATACGCCACAATAATATACGGATGCTTGATGACGGTATCGCATCAAATCCTGTAATAAAAGGAGTACGGAAATGCGCAATTATTTTTATGGGTGGTATTTTAAATGTCAGTCTGACACGCAAACCCTTGCAATCATTCCCGCATACCATAAATCCGAGAATAAACGCTCTTGTTCAATTCAGCTGATTACCAATGACGGTTCATGGAACATAAGTCTTCCGTGCAAAAACTTCAGCTTGGATAAAAAAACCTTTCGTATGAAAATTCGGGAAAACCGATTTGGAAAAAAGGGTATAAAGCTGTGCCTGCACACGCCTGAATGCTCTGTCATGGGAGCGCTGCGCTTCGGAATGTTTTCACCTCTCTTATATGACATAATGGGGCCGTTTAAATATCTTCCTTTTATGGAGTGCCGTCACAGCATTATCAGCATGCGGCACACGGTAAACGGTGTAATTTGCATAAACGGGGTAAACTACCGTTTTCGCAATTCGCCCGGCTATATCGAAGGCGACAGCGGCTACTCATTTCCCAGAAGATATGCTTGGACTCACTGTTTTTTTAAAAACGGTTCAATGTTCCTTAGCGTGGCTGACATTCCACTCGGTCCGTTAAAATTCACCGGAGTTATCGGTATCATTAAATTTAAAGGGAAAGAATACCGTCTTGCAACCTATTTAGGCGCAAAAGCGGTCAAAATAAAAAACGGTGAAATAGTAATATGTCAGGGAAGTTCTCTTCTTTCCGTCAGGCTTCTAAAAAAATCCGCAATGCCTCTCGCTGCTCCCAAAAACGGAGCAATGTGCCGTACAATACGTGAAAATATCTCCTGCCGCGCATCATACTGCTTTAAGCAAAACGGACAGACTCTATTTTCTTTTATTTCTTCCAAAGCTTCTTTTGAATATGAATACGATTTATAAAAAACAATAATAATAATTAAAAACTTACTCAATTTAAAAGGACACCGCCTCCAAGAAACGGTGTCCTTTTGTTTTTTATGCTTTTGTTTCGCCAAATTCCGACTTTAGCATTTAGGCCTTCCGTCGTTTTATTATGTCTTTTAGCTTATTTATGCTCTTTTCTGTTCCTGAACTTTAAAGCCGCAAAACCGGCGGCAGACATTACCATAAGAAGCATACAAAGAGCTATGCCGCTTCCGTCTCCTGTAGGAGGAGTCTGCTCGTCCTTGTCCTGTTCGTCAGGCTTTACCGTAGGATTTTCAGACGGTGTCGCAGTTGGCTTATCAGGCTCTGTAGACGGAGTAACCGACGGTTCATCAGGCGTTACCGATGGCGTTACAGACGGCTCGTCAGGCGTTACCGATGGCGTTACAGACGGCTCGTCAGGAGTATCCGACGGTTCGTCAGGCTCTGTCGGAGGAACATACGAAGGGTCACTGTAGCCGCAGACGGTACATATTCCGTCCTTGTAGGAATGTTCTTCCTTTTCGCTCCAATCGCCGCACTGACACTGCTTCCAGTGGTGAGTGTTATCGTAGCTCCACGTCTCCGGGAAGCTGTGCTCATGAGTTTCAATAAGCTTATCAATAACGGTTCCTTCTGCAATCTTTTTGCCGCAGCCCAGACAATAGGTATCGCCGGTGTAGCCTTCCTCAGTCAAGGTAGCATCCTTATGATCGCGTATTTCAGTTCCCCCTACGTGATGATCCGGATCAATCGTCCCGTATTCCACATTGCACACCTCACAGTGCGCAGGATTTACACAGGATGCAATTCCTCCGCTGTGCTTACTAAGATCGCTGTAGACCTTGCAGTTAGGGTTCAGGCATGCAAAGCGGTGTCCCTCCGCAGTACCCTCTGCCTTTCCGGCAAAGTTATGATTTTTCGCAGCTTCAATAATAGCGTTGCAATCTACGCATTCTACAGCAGTAGAGCAGTCATAATCCTCCGGAGAATGTTCATGCGGTTCAGAATCCTCGTACTCACAAAGCATACATGTGTGGGAATGAGTTTCTCCGTTGTTCACATAGCTGCCAAAAATGTGTTTTGACTTGCCGTCAGGGTCAATATCGCCGCATTCACATACATACCAGTGATACTCGCCGTCGTGAACATAAATATTATAAGTATGCTCATGTCTGTCTTCCAATTTAGGGATCGTGTTTCCCTTTCGCAAAAGCTTGTTACAGTCGAGGCAGTAATAATCTCCCGTGTAGCCTTCTTCCTCTTCAGTCGCCGCCTTTGCATTGCGAAGCTCCTCGCCTCCTACATGCACGTCAGGATTTACACTGCCGAATTTTGTGTGACAGTACAGACATTCAGCAGGTTCTTTACAGTTTGCCGTAATACCGGCAGTGTGTTCAGCCAGTTCCTCCGCATCACATCCGGGATTGGTACACTCACAGATATGACCCTTTTCCGTTCCGCTGCCTTCCTTGACAGCCCAAGAATGAAGCTTAGCCTCTTCAACCGCTACATATCCGCATATGCTGCACTTTGTCGGGGTGGTACAGTCTCTGTCATCGTCAACCATTCCATGCTCATATTCGTCAATATATTCGCAGCCCTTTGCCGTACATTTCTTATAGTGTTCTTCAGAATTATGCTCCCATTCTAATCCATAGGTGTGGCTGCCTGCTGCCGGAATCACTTCATAGCCGCACACGCCGCACTTTACAGCTTCCAGACAGCTTCCCTTGTAGCCGTCGGCCGCACTCACGTCATGCGCCTCTTTATCTATGACGTTTCCACAGATCGTACAAGCCTTCCAGTGTCCGGTCTCATCACTATAGCTGATGTAATTATGATCATGAGGCGCCCTGACATAGCCGCACACCGTACACTTATCATCTTCAAAAACATGCGCTCTCTTCGTGCCGGAAATCTGATTACAGCCCTCGAATCCGCATACCCTTATATGGTACAGCTCTTCCTCACCCGGATACGGTATTTCATTTGGAAGATACGGCAGATGATTTGATGTCGCCGGTCTCATTTCATAGCCGCATGCCTCGCAATTCAAGGCTGTCATACAGTTGCCGTCATCAGTTGCAAAATGATTTTCACCTTCAACATAACCGCATACTTCGCACTTTCTGAAATGAAGACCTCTTTCATGATAGTTGTTTGTCCTATAATAATCTCCAAACTTATGCTCCGTAGCTTCAATTATGGTCTGTCCGCAGTCTAAACACTTCGTTGCAACATCGCATCTGTTGCTCTTTCTGTACCTGTGGTCTCCGGTTGCAGGAATTACTTCTGGCTTTGTTGCTCCGCATACGGTACACTTTAATATTTTTTCGCCCGGTTCGCCGCACGTAGCGTTCTTTTCAACATTTTCATCTTCAAACTTATGTTCTCCCGACGGCTCGCCGAATTTTTCAGTTACGGTATAACCGCAAACGCTGCAGGTTTTCTTTCTCTCACCCTGCTCGCCGCAGGTAGGAGGCTTTACTTCAACAGCCTCATTAAAACTATGCTCAACATTTTCTGACGGAACTGTTTTGCTTTCTACATGACCGCATCTTGTACATGTGAGCGTTTCCAGACCGTCTTCCTGACAAGTCACTTTTTTGACCGTTTTCCATGTGCCGGAATGTTCTTTCTGCGGTTCAATCTTAGTCTCATCAAAAGTCTTTCCGCATTTACTGCACTGAGCCTTATACGTTCCGCCAAGAGTACAGTCAGGATTTCCTTCACTGTCTTTATTGTATTCGTATATATTTCTTAACAAATGTCCTGTTGCATTGGCTACAACCACGCCGCAAACAGCTTGGCATTCAGAACACTCATAGTAGGAAATACCGTCCTCGTTGCAGATCGCTTCTTTTACATGCTTTACCCATTTATGGGAAGACGCGTTTTTCTTTTCTCCGCTTGTCTCAACGCCTACATAACTGCACTTGCTGCATCTGGAGATTTTATATGTCAATCCGTCGCATTCAGATTCTATTTCCGTAACTGTAAGTTCATGCAGTTCATCAGGCGTACCCTTCTTTAGCAGACTGCTTGATGGCACAGGATAATATCTTGCTCCGCAGAATCTGCAAATATACAGTTTTGCAGTGCCGGCTTTACTGGTGCACGATTCCTCCATACGGTAATCAGGACGTCCGTTTAATAAATGATTGCAATAGACCTGAACCTCTTTCGTTACTGTTTTATCGCCTTTAACAGCCTTAATTGTATAGTTGTTGCTGTTCGAATAGCTTACCGGAGCATCAAGCGTAAAAGCCTCTTCTGCGTTCTTGCTTGTCTCGCTCTTGTCCGGTCCAGTAACAGTGACTTTGTCTGCATTTAAGACAATCACGGTAGGCGCGCCGCAGTAAACTCCTTCTTTTTTATTACCTATTGTTTCTTCATTTGAATTTGGCGTAATAATTATTACCGGAGTATCCGTACTTTCATCGGTCTCAGACGAGGCAATAGTCTGAGGCACATCTCCGCTGCCGTTTTCAATCCCGTTATCTGCTTCCGAGTGAACATGTCCGTTCCCCTCTTCCGCAGAATATGCGTAATTAACCCCGATACAGGATAAAACCATCACTCCGCACAGGACAATCGCAAGAATTTTTTTGAATGTGTTTGTTTTTGCCATATCGCATCCTCTTTCTTAAAAAATGTAACTTACGTTTCCGATTATATCATTTTATATGAGCTTTTAGCAATACCTAAAAATCAAGTAATGTTTTTTCATTTTTTTATTTAACCTCATTAAAAAATTCAAAAAAATACGTCATTTTAAAAAAACACCATCTACGCAGCTTGAAATATATGCGTCAATCCGCTTATCCGACGTTCCATATTATTTTGGATAACATAGAACTTGAAGCAAAAAAAGAATATTATTTTTTTATTTCAAACGCGATTCGTTGTATAGCCTCCTGAATTTGAAAACAGTCGTTTGGGTTCATGATTACCTGCTGCCCCATTTTTAGAAGATTATTAATATCGCGAATCCAGTCTCTAAGAGGAATAAGATCGGGATTATATGTTGACTTTACGTTCTCATTACTTCTTGACGCAGAGCGCCATGTAAAAATGCCTTTCCTCAGCAGACTTTGAGCCCGACATGATCAGTAGATGGTTCGTCCAGCTTATTTGTGTCACCAGCGGTGTCACAAATTCATCGTCCTTGTAGGTTTCATAAAACTGTTTCATCCGATAGAGTCCGCGGCGGTTGAAGCCTTTGATCCCGGGGTTGTGTTCGGCAATATACGCGGCAACCTCGTCGATCACCTTGTCGCCAAAACCCGACGCTGCACATAGACCCGATAGATACTCGCCAACATCCCAATACATCTGAATAAGTTCAGCATTGACCGCTTTCAGAGCGCGATTGCGGGCCTGATCAATGATGGAAACAATTTTGTCAAACTGACTCATTTTAGGGGTTAATTCTTTGCTCATGCCTGTACGCTCTCCTCCAACATCCGAATCAAGGTATTCTTCAACCGTTCATTCATGGGCGAATCTGGATCGAAGGACAGCGAGAGTTTGCCGAATGAAAGAGACAGGAGGATAAAGCAGAATGAACGTGCAAAAGACGCAGGATGTCATAGATAACTGTGACATCCCACTCTTTTGCATTTATGGTGTCTGCTTTTTCTCCCACGTTCCTCTCATTTTGGATGTCGGCTGTTCTCTCACTCCGTTGCGAAAAAGGGTTACCTCATACCGATCAAAGAAAAACAATATTCAAAACCCATCTCTCACAGGAAGCTGATTCGAATTATATTTGCCTAGTGCGGATAACAGGACTTGAACCTGCACGCTTTCGCACCAGAACCTAAATCTGGCGTGTCTGCCAATTCCACCATATCCGCATATTATTATCTTTGTCGCTTTCGCCCGCCCAATCCAGCGACGCTTACCTTGCATTGCTATAATAACACGTAATCCGAAATTGTGCAACATCGCACAAAAATAAGATTCATAATTAACACGTATATAGAATTATCATCTCTTTTATAATTCTTCCGTCTTAAAGGCTGCATACCCTTCATAATAGTAGCTGTGGTCGATTCCTTTCATATAGACGGCACGGCTGTTGATATCATCGGTCAAAGCGTTTTTTAGCAGGTGCTTTATTTCGATATCTTTGATTGGGCTGCGCTCCATGGCAAGCAGATAATTTTCTTTATCTATCCTGCTCCAATCTACAACCTTGCCAAGTTCTTTTTTGAAAATGCAATCGAGCCAAATACGGGTGCTGCGTCCATTTCCTTCTCTGAAAGGATGGGCAATATTCATTTCCACATACTTTTCAACAATCTCATCAAAGGTAGATTGCGGCATCTTGTCGATGTTTTCAAGCGCCGCTTCAAGGTATATTAAAGGAGCGAAACGAAAGTTTCCTTTTGCAAGATTTACCGTTCTCAGCTTTCCCGCAAAATCGTAAATTTCGTCAAAAAGATACTTATGGATTGCCTTTAACGCAGAAAAGGTTCCCACTTCAAACTTGTCAAGCTTTCCGCTTTCAAAAAGTTCCAACGCCTTTTTCTTGCTGATCCGTTCTTCTTCACGGGCAAGCTCGGCAGAGCTTGTAAGACCTAATTTATTTTCAAGTGCCATGACAAACCTCCAAATTCGAATTACTTATCTAGGCAGCGCCCGATTTCACCCATAAATCCGCTTTTCTAAGCTTGGATCTCCACAGCCTGCCGGTTTTTGCAGCAGACATACACCACCGTACAATAATATCATATCATTACTGTCGCAAAAATCAAGGTTCAATATACGTTCTCCCTCGGTCTCCGTTTAATAACGGAAATCCTTTTCTAATAAAATTTTTCCCTGATTTCTTTTAATTCCAAACTGTTTTTTCCGACTTCATCATCGGCGGCGTCTGCTTATGCGTCTTTAAGTTGGCAAATGCCTCTTTAGCGGCTGCCGACGGTAAGAGTTAGAGTCCCTTGACAAGACGGCGTTTGCCATCGATGATTTTCCAACGTTTTTTTAGATTACCGTAGGATGTGCTTTCGAGCAAAGAAAAGTTCAGCAAATCGGGCTTCTTATCTGTTCCGAAAAAACGTCGTCGGTATCGTTGGAAAAACCGTTCTCAAAGAATTAAATACAAAACGCCGCATAGAGAGGAACAATCTTTTTTCCGTCCTTGAAGCCGAAGTTTTTTGCAGAGAGCTTGATGGCGTAATCGGGCTTGTAAGCGTCCATATAAACCTTTAAGCTTTTAGCCTTTGTGTTGTCAGCGGATTTGACTTCAATTGGAATGAGCCTGCCCTCACGCTGAATGATAAAATCAATTTCCGCTCCACGCTCTGACTCCCAATAATAGGTCTGGTAGCCATTTATTGTGAGCTGCACATTCACATAGTTTTCCGCAAGTCCTCCTTTAAAGTCATTAATTTCCTCCACCATATAGAGGACATCGTTTGCGACTAAATTCTTTTTGGCAGCAAGCAGACCTAAATCGGAAACATAGATCTTGAAAGCGTCGATGTCGCGGTAGTTTTCCAACGGCTTTTTTATCTGCTCCACCTTAAACACCTGCGACACAATGCCGGACAGACAGAGCCACTCGATGGCGTTCTCAAATTCGGAAGCCCGTCCTCCTTTCTTAATCAGCTTATATTGAAAACGGGTATTCTTCTTTGAAAGCTGCACGGTGATGTTGTCATAGGCAAGCCGCGTCTTTTTAATCTCATTCAATTTGTTGTACTTGCTCATATCGTTAAGATAGCTTGCCAGAATTGTGTCCTGCGTATGGCGCACAAAGATATAATCCTTTGTCTGGGCAAACTGCATGACGCACTCCGGCATGCCGCCCACCACAAGGTACTGACGGTAAAACAGCATAGCGGCTTCGTGCAAAGCGGAGGGCATAGGCGCATCGGTCCGGAAGCACTTTTTAATCTGCTCTACCAGAGCGTATTCCCCCAACGCAAGCATAAATTCCTCCATATCCATCGGGTAAAGGGTTTTCATATCGACCTTGCCCACAGGAAAAGAAAACTTCGCACGGTTTACCGCTACGCCTAAAAGACTGCCTGCAGCGATGATGTGATAATCGGGAGCATCCTCACAAAAATACTTGAGCGAAGTCAGTGCCCTTTCGCAAAGCTGCACCTCGTCGAAGACAATCAGCGTTTTTTCCCTGACGATGGTCTGCCTTGCAATATGCGACAAAATAGGGATAAGGTAATCGGGGCTGATGTTTTCTTCAAAGCTTTCCGAGAGCTTCGGATTTGTCTCAAAGTTGAAATAGGCCACATTCTCATAGTGTGTGCGCCCAAATTCCAAAATGGAATAAGTCTTGCCGACCTGCCTTGCCCCCTGCAGAATCAGCGGCTTGCGGTGAACGCTGCCTTTCCAAGCTTCTAAAAAATCCGTGATTTTTCTGTACATAAATAACCCTCCTTTTCAGAAGTTGTCTACAGTATAACAAATATTCATGTAAAAATCAATGTATTTTTTGTAAAATTTCACATTAAATTACACCAATATTTTCGCTAATCCTGCACTTTTCGACGCGAATCGTAGTAATCCATTGGTTTTTCGCTTCTCCAGACTTGATTTTCACCAGCTTGCGAAGCTCTGTACTCTGTGGAAATTTATAGACCAAAATAAAAAGGAATCGCCCGAATCGAGCAATTCCTGTCCTGTGCACTCTCGCCCTCACTGAACCACTGGGGATTCGAACCCCAGACAACTTGATTAAAAGTCAAGTGCTCTACCGCCTGAGCTAGTGGTCCTTAATTTATATTGCTATAATAACACGGAATCCGAAATTGTGCAATATCGCACGTAAAATAAGATTCTTACGCCAACAGATCTTCAGGCAAAATAAAACTCATCTGTTCTTGCGGTCATCGTGCATGAACGTATTAAGGCAGTACGCCTAACCCTAAACGCTCATGCCCAAGCGGCCGCGATTATTTACCATGCTCTTTGCCGCACTGCATTTTTGTGCAGCTTTTAAAAGCTTACTGACTCGCCGTTTATTATCTGCATCTACTCAACATTAACGCCCTTCTTAAATATTTTCAGACATATCGCAAAAAGGAGGGCTGCCGATGCCGCGTAGTAAATTCCTGCGGCGGACAGCAAGCCGCATAACGTTTTTATATCTGCCGTACCGTTGTAGAACAGATCCCGCACCTTTGGGAAAAAGCTTCCCGCCGCAAAAAATCCGATTGAACCGGCGGCATTTATAATCAAATACATGCAAAAGCCAAGAACTACAGATTTTACGTTTCTTCCGTCATTGGCTCTGTGTCCTGTTATAATTCCAAAATGACCGCACTGTACCAGGCATATCATCTGCAGCATGCAGACGGCAAAGATAAGCAGGTATACAATTGCAATTGAAATGCCGTATATATTTGAATAGTTTCTCAGTACTCTTTGCCATTCGGAAACCCTGCCTCCGGAATAAAATGCCAAGAAATATGCAGCCATGCAGACGGCAGCGCTTGTAAGCAATACCGTCAGCAAGGATAGAAATTTCGATACATAGACCGTTGTTCTGCTTACAGGCAGAGTATGCGTAAAATAAGATTCATTACCGTAAAGATTTTCTGCAAATCGCTGAAAAACGATCCATAAGCTCATTACAACAGTCGCTGTAATAAGAGCAGCCGTAGAAAGCTTCAGAAGCTCTTCGATAAAACGGGAAAAATATGAACCGTTAAAAAACCTTTCGTCTCCTGCCGCATACGCAAAAATCATCAGAACTGTGTAGAAGCCTGCCAATGTTTTGTAAGTCAATTTCAAATCATATTTTAAAACCTTTGTCAGCATTTAAACATCCTCCTGAAAATATCGTCTATTGAAGCGTTTTCCCTATTTCTGAGCTCATCTGCCGGCGAATAAAGTATAATCCTTCCCTCATTGATAAAAATCACATCGTCCAAAATCCTCTCTATATCCGAAATCAAATGTGTTGAAATAATAAGGCTTGCATCTTCACCCAGATTAGTAAGTATCATGTCAAGAATATTCTCTCTCGCCGCAGGATCCACTCCTGCCAGCGGTTCATCGAGAATGTACAGTTCAGCCCTCCTGCTCATTACGAGGATAAGCTGCAGCTTTTCCTGCATTCCTTTACTCATTTTTGAGATTTTCATCTCCATATCCAGATCCAGTTTCTTCAACGTCTTTTTGCATTTTTCGTAGTCAAAATCCTCGTAAAACTCTTTAAACATTGAGAGCGCTTCCTTCACGCTCATTGATTTGTTCATGTAGCTCCTTTCGGGCAGGTAAGAAATTACTTTTTTGCTTTCGACCCCTACCGGCCTTTCATTTATAAGTATCTCTCCCTTTGTCGGAGTCAGCAAATCGTTTATAAGCTTTATCAACGTTGTTTTGCCTGCTCCGTTTTTACCGAGCAGCCCCACGATCCTGCCTTTTGGGATAACAAGATTGATATCCTTTAAAGCCTCGTCGTCTCCGTAGCTTTTACTTAGATCCACACATTTCAGCAATTCCATTAATCAATCCTCCTGATTCAAATTTTTGAGATATTCTAAGGTTTCCTCTTTTGTATAACCGAGCTCTTCCATTTCCGTCAGGAAATTCACGGCCTTGTTTTCAGCATATTTCTCTCTGAATTTTTTAATCAAATCTTCATCTGACGTCACAAACTTTCCGTTTGTTCTTTCCGTATAGATAAGTCCCAGCTCCTCAAGCTCAGCCAACGCTCTCTGCATTGTATTGGGATTGACCCTGCAGCGTACTGCAAAATCCCTGACAGACGGCAGCCTTACGCCCGAAGCAAGCTCTCCCGAAACAATAAACTTTTCCATCTGTTCAACAAGCTGAATGTATATCGGCCTGTCATTATCAAATACAAAATCCATCGTCTCTCCTTTCACTGTATTATTTAATTAATACAATAATACACTTATACAGCCATAATGTCAATACTTTTTTCAGATAAAAAAGGAAGCTCCGGCAAAACCGGAGCTTCCCTAAGCTGAATCTTTTGCAGATTTCAAAAAAAACTGGGCCAACTGGATTCGAACCAGCGAGTGCAGGAGTCAAAGTCCTGTGCCTTACCGCTTGGCGATGGCCCAAAAAAAATCAAAAAAGCCTTTGCCTTTGCAAAGACTTCACAGGGTGGGTACAGGGATTCGAACCCTGGGCCTTCAGAGCCACAATCTGACGCGCTAACCAGCTGCGCTATACCCACCATATATTTTTCCTTGCGGAAATAAACGTGCCAGAAGGGATTCGAACCCCCGACACACGGCTTAGAAGGCCGTTGCTCTATCCAGCTGAGCTACTAGCACACGTCCCTGCGGACAACACCCACTCCGGACAAATCCTTCGTGAGAAAAAAAATACAAGTGAATTTCTCACTCGCATTTAAGCGGGTGATGGGAATCGAACCCACATATCTAGCTTGGAAGGCTAGTGTTCTACCACTGAACTACACCCGCAAGGTGTTAATGTTAAGCCTAAGGTGTGAACCCTAAAACTAATCGGGGTGACAGGACTCGAACCTGCGACCTCCTGATCCCAAATCAGGCACTCTAGCCAAACTGAGCCACACCCCGGTTTTTGCGCCGGTCACTCAACGCAAGTTGTATTATATATCACGGCATATTAAAAGTCAACAACTTTTTTCATAAATTTTTCAGCTTAAAACTCAGCTCTCCCGAATCGTTTATTTCCATAATAATGTAGGTGTATTTTCTGTCAAAAGTCCTTGGCTGCGAAATGCTGCCGGGATTAATCAGCCACACTCCGCCTACATTCTCAATATGAGGAACATGGGTATGTCCGAACATTACAATGTTAAACCCGTTTTGCAGCGCAGTATAATAAAGTCTGTCGAACGATGAATACACCCCGTACATATGTCCGTGAGTCAAAAGAACGGAATACTTGCCTACCGAAAAAATGTCCTGTCTTGGCAATTTAGAAAAAAAATCATTATTCCCTGCGATAACATGGTACGGGCATTTAATAAAATCAAGTATTTTGTTCAGCTCCACGCCCAAATCGCCGCAGTGAATGAAAAGATCCAAAGGCTTTTCCTTTTCAACCGCTTCCTTAAGCGGAAATATGTTGCCGTGGGTATCGCTCGCAATAAGTATTCTCATAAACACCCCATGTGGATAAGCTTTTCTTTCATTGCGCTGAGCGCTCTTCCTCTGTGACTGATCTTGTTTTTTTCATCAGGAGACAGCTCTGCGGTTGTCTTTTTAAATTCCGGCACGTAAAATATCGGGTCATAGCCGAAGCCGTTTTCTCCCGCCGGTTCATGGGCAATTAAGCCTTCGATTTTCCCTTCTGTCTCAAGAACCGTTCCGTCAGGCATTACACAACATATGGCGCACACGAATCTTGCGGTACGCTCTTCTTCCTTGGCGGTTTTAAGCTTGTCAATTATATAGCTGTTCTTTACGTCATAAGAGGTTTCCTCACCGAGGAAGCGCGCAGAATAAACTCCCGGAGCTCCGCCCATGTAGTCAACCGCCAGACCGGAGTCGTCGGCAAGAGTAATAAGTCCCGATTCCTTTGCAAAAGCCTCAGCCTTTATCCTTGCATTTTCCCTGAATGTCCTGCCGTTTTCTTCAACCTGAACGTCAATCCCTTCGTCTTTTAAGGAAACAATCTCACAGTTAAAATCTGCAAGTATGCTTTTGATTTCCTTAAGCTTGCCCTGATTTGTTGTTGCAAATAGTATTTTTTTCATATGCGGCACCCCGTCTCAAACGCTTGTTCCGTCAAAAACCGTACTGTCCTCACCGCTGCGCATTGCCGCTTTTTTCGGAGGCTTCGGTCCAAGGAACTGATAATAGTAGGTTTTTATCATTCCGTTATAAATCTTCCTGTTTTTATCCGCTTTTTTCCCGATATGCCTGCAAGCGTCCTCGTAAGATGTTATCACGTATTCCGACCATGTAGGCAATCCTGCGAACGCCCGTCCGATTTCTTCGTAAAGCGCCG
>CANRAZ010000008.1 GCA_947628705.1 uncultured Lachnospiraceae bacterium
GATTGAAATCCATTATATAGATTTAATTATTTTTGTGCCTTATAATCGCTCCCTTTGCGGGGAGCGTGGATTGAAATTCGGAGACGAAAAACGCTGCCCCGAATGCCGTGCAATCGCTCCCTTTGCGGGGAGCGTGGATTGAAATCTTTCTCCACGGTCCGCGCCTCCTTTCCTGCAAATAATCGCTCCCTTTGCGGGGAGCGTGGATTGAAATCGGGCAATCGTCGCCACGGTCAAAAAGAATTTTAATCGCTCCCTTTGCGGGGAGCGTGGATTGAAATAACTTTCTTGTGACTTTGTATTGACAAAGAAAAATCGCTCCCTTTGCGGGGAGCGTGGATTGAAATAGCCTGCCATTGTTGCTAAATTTGGAGGTAAAATAATCGCTCCCTTTGCGGGGAGCGTGGATTGAAATAAAAATTAGAAGGAGTGAAAACATGGACAAACGAATCGCTCCCTTTGCGGGGAGCGTGGATTGAAATGCCAATTTAACGGGTATTAACAGATATACCCTGATCGCTCCCTTTGCGGGGAGCGTGGATTGAAATTCTTGTTAATATTATAGTATCACATTATAATGAGATCGCTCCCTTTGCGGGGAGCGTGGATTGAAATTTGCAATTTTTTGATGACGTCAAAGCGTTTAGAATCGCTCCCTTTGCGGGGAGCGTGGATTGAAATTAAATATTTTTGGAGTGAAATACAAGAACCAAAGATCGCTCCCTTTGCGGGGAGCGTGGATTGAAATATCATACACATATAAATATAATAATCACATACAATCGCTCCCTTTGCGGGGAGCGTGGATTGAAATACGTTCCCGGCTGATTGCTGCAACCGCTGGGGCGTATCGCTCCCTTTGCGGGGAGCGTGGATTGAAATTCAAAAGGCTGTCTGAGCAGACAGTTTTTTCCGATCGCTCCCTTTGCGGGGAGCGTGGATTGAAATTTCCAAGCTCACATGCGAAATCTTTTAAAGATAATCGCTCCCTTTGCGGGGAGCGTGGATTGAAATATAACTAGGTGATATACTATAATTGTCAAGAGGAATCGCTCCCTTTGCGGGGAGCGTGGATTGAAATGCGAAAATCAGGACAGAAAAAGAAAATAGATGCTAATCGCTCCCTTTGCGGGGAGCGTGGATTGAAATAATCAATAATGCCGAGCTTGGTTTTAATCTCGCCATCGCTCCCTTTGCGGGGAGCGTGGATTGAAATTACGACAATTACCGATACGCCAATGGGCGTTTTGCATCGCTCCCTTTGCGGGGAGCGTGGATTGAAATATTTTTTGCCTCTATAATACCAACATATTGTTTAATCGCTCCCTTTGCGGGGAGCGTGGATTGAAATTGCTACGGCGCGCTCAACTCTCGCGCGGATTTCCATCGCTCCCTTTGCGGGGAGCGTGGATTGAAATACAATAGGGATTATAATTAACTTATGAGATATTAATCGCTCCCTTTGCGGGGAGCGTGGATTGAAATGCCTGCAAACTGCTTATATCCATTGATATATACCATCGCTCCCTTTGCGGGGAGCGTGGATTGAAATACCGGATCGCTTACGACTGTATTGGATGGAGGTAAATCGCTCCCTTTGCGGGGAGCGTGGATTGAAATCAAACTGAATTTTTTTGTATCCCCCGGGTATCCGATCGCTCCCTTTGCGGGGAGCGTGGATTGAAATACCAACATAACCATATCTCCAGCGGGGATATAATCATCGCTCCCTTTGCGGGGAGCGTGGATTGAAATAAATTCCTAGCCCCCAGGGATAAGGGGAGAAAGTAATCGCTCCCTTTGCGGGGAGCGTGGATTGAAATCTTTTTTGCGTATGCCATAAAATCACCGCCTTTCATCGCTCCCTTTGCGGGGAGCGTGGATTGAAATACGCTGGAAGAATTGAGAACAATCCGTGGTATGGCATCGCTCCCTTTGCGGGGAGCGTGGATTGAAATAGAGAAATACAAGAACTATATGCACGACTTAAAAATCGCTCCCTTTGCGGGGAGCGTGGATTGAAATTTATCTACTAATAGTATACTATACAATTAGAAGCATCGCTCCCTTTGCGGGGAGCGTGGATTGAAATACCTGCCAAGCTGTAAGTCCAGTTGATTTGCAGTATCGCTCCCTTTGCGGGGAGCGTGGATTGAAATTATATATTCAAGCTCCGGTGTACCTGCCATATCATCGCTCCCTTTGCGGGGAGCGTGGATTGAAATTCAGGACCTGAGATAGAAGTACAGAGGATATATAATCGCTCCCTTTGCGGGGAGCGTGGATTGAAATTTTTTACTCCTGTCGTTTGGCTTAATTTTGATACCATCGCTCCCTTTGCGGGGAGCGTGGATTGAAATTCGGAAAAGATAGTAGTCTGTTTGTGTCATGGTTATCGCTCCCTTTGCGGGGAGCGTGGATTGAAATTGTCCTTTCTGGAAGGCGCTCAGATCTGCAAAGATCGCTCCCTTTGCGGGGAGCGTGGATTGAAATACAACACAGTCGTTGCAATCACTCGGGCATTGCATCGCTCCCTTTGCGGGGAGCGTGGATTGAAATAGTACCGTCGTAAAGCAGATTTCCCTTAATCTGCATCGCTCCCTTTGCGGGGAGCGTGGATTGAAATATACTTAACTGGTTACTACGGCAGAGCGGTTACAAATCGCTCCCTTTGCGGGGAGCGTGGATTGAAATGTTTATCGGTTACAGAGGTTTGTTTGCGTTTCGGCATCGCTCCCTTTGCGGGGAGCGTGGATTGAAATCATAATCACCCACTTACCAGTAACTACCGTAGCACATCGCTCCCTTTGCGGGGAGCGTGGATTGAAATGAAATGCTCAACTGGTGCAAAAAACACGGTGACAATCGCTCCCTTTGCGGGGAGCGTGGATTGAAATTGAGAATACAGCACATAATTAATGTCGTGGTCGTATCGCTCCCTTTGCGGGGAGCGTGGATTGAAATTATATCGTCCCCGCGGACCGGTCCGCACAGCAGATCGCTCCCTTTGCGGGGAGCGTGGATTGAAATTGTAGGTGATGTGGTTGGCGGTGGCGCCGACCCTTATCGCTCCCTTTGCGGGGAGCGTGGATTGAAATGGAAGAATATAAAAAGTACCTTAAATGCTGTTCGATCGCTCCCTTTGCGGGGAGCGTGGATTGAAATTTCGGCGGAGCATATAAGCTATGATCTAAACGGCATCGCTCCCTTTGCGGGGAGCGTGGATTGAAATAAACGAAACATGATTGGCATAAGAGGTCTTGTAAATCGCTCCCTTTGCGGGGAGCGTGGATTGAAATACCCTTTTGAATTAACAAGGTTCTTAGACCCTAAATTGCTCCCTTGATAGGTAGTACGAATTAAACTTTAATGTGGTGAACATTTTATTATTGATGAAATTGCATGTTCTCCCTGTAGTTTTATATTTTATCATTTGTTTTTGATAGCGATGATTACCATTTTTGGGTAATCATCGTGTATAATCGTTATGGAGCCAAAGCATAAAGTAAGCACAGGGAGTGGATCTGTATATTGTAATGAGAAAGATGATTAGAGCAGGTGTTGTGTTTTTTTAATATTGTTGAAATAACAATGAATCTATTACAATTTACAAAAGATAGACCTGCTGGTTTTCGTATGTTTTTAAAGTAATATTATGATTATTAGTATGGTAAATTTGGGTATAGACGGAATCCAATATCTTGTGTTATACTTTTAGCCGTACTGATAAAACAGAGGCATTGTCTTTGTCTTTTAGAGTGTTCAGCAGGACGCAAGTTTATATGCCCGTAGGACTAAGGAAAAATGTGCCTCAAATGGGCATAAATGTCGCATCATTTTGCAATGAGCGTGGATTGAAATAAAAATGGGGATATGTTGGACATGTCCTAAAAAAGCGCTCCCCTTTGTGGGAGCGCTTTTTTATAAAATTATGAGTAATTTAGCCCCTTCCTGACGGTTTCAGCCGTCGGCTGCGTTATTCCTCAACAACCTTTGCTTCCGCTGCATTTTTCTTAACGGATTCGATGCCGTTTATGCAGCTTTTAAGAGCCTTGTAACCTTCGCTGGTAGCGATAATCTGTCCGTTTGACGCTTTAAGGCGGAAGCGGAACTCGCCTGCTTTGTCATTATAGATTTCAAATTTAGGATTTTTTTCTGCTTTACAGTCCTTTTCGGTTTGATTCTCAACCGCAGCAACAGGCGCACACTTTTGAACGCTTGCTACTCCCTTTTTACAGGAAACGGCGCTCTTATAAACCTGAGAGCTGGCGATAATCTCTCCGTTGTTTGCCTTTAAGTCAAACTTAACCCCAGTGTTAGTCTTTTTGATAACAAATTTGCCCATGGTATACCTCCTGTTTGCAATTTATCTTGCAATATTGTTTTGTAATTCCAATTATAAATCCTGCTATAGCAAAATTCAATCAGGAATTGACAAAATTTGTCACAGGTTCCCAATATATTTTCCGGGGCATAGGACAGGCAGCGCTGACAAAAGTATTTTTGCCGGCTAAAGTCCTGTTCCGAGGTGCTTCTTCTTTTAACGGCGCCTACTGATATTCTGCGATCTGACTGACTCCGACATAGAGCTGGCTGATTTTGTACCATGTTGAGAAATCGACTATGCCTGTCACCGGCAAGTCGAATATGTCCTGAAAAACCCTTACGCTTTCAGCCGTATTCTGCCCGTAGACTCCGTCAACCGCAAGCTTGGGTATTCTCGGATATGCGGTTGAAATCTCGTTAAGCTGCTGTTGGATTGTCCTTACATCGCTGCCTGTTGAGCCGACCGTCAGCTCGCTTCCCGGATAAGAGGATGGGACGCCTGAAATCAGCTCTGAGGTGTTTATGTAGATGGAGTCTCCGTAATAGTATCTTAGGATTTGTGCGGCGGAATAGCCTTGATCGGCAAGATTTTTTGAACCCCACTGACTCATAAGGTTAGGGCAGGTTACGTTTCTTCCGTCGCAGTACTGCGTGAGTATCGGCTGTTTAACGCCGGGTCTTGAAAGGTAGTTGTTAAAAATGTCTTCAACGCAGCGGTCTATCGTGTCAAAGATGTTTCTTTCGGGAATCCACTTGTGGTCATATGCCGTGGAGGAGGTTATTGTAAAATCATAGCCCTTGTTTCTGTACCATTCCGTGTAAACCCTGTTCAGGGTAAAGGACTGGATTGCGAGCACGTTTGCGTAAATTGCAGCCGTCGGCCATGTGGCGTAAATTTCCGAGCTTGCCACATTTTTGATATAGTCCTTATACTTTACCCAGTAATTGGTTGCGTTTGACCTTGGAGCGCCGTCATGGACGATTATATATTCCGGAATAACCACAGCGTCTAAAACGACCTCGCCGCTCTCGGAGAGAGGCTTTATTTCGTCCTCGATTATTGACGGAGGATAGTCGCCGTAAAGCACGTTCGGGCCGATATTGAAGCTGACATAGCTGTCGGCGTCCTCCGGATTTTCAGGTGCAGGCGCAAGCACGAAATTCTGACGCGCGGTCACATCCGGAAGAATCTGAACTCCGTTTATTTCAACGGTTTCATAGCCCTCTCGGGTGATTCTGAGATTGACCGTCGCATAGGGTCTTTCGCTGCTGGGCTCCATAGAGTATTCCAGATCCGGAGTATCAAGCTCGATTGTACCTGTCCGTCCGTTTTCGTCTGTTCTCAGTACCTCTATTATATTTTCGGGAGCGTCACTGTAGGCGATTTCGATAACCGCATTAGAAATCGGTCTGTTTCCGGCAAAGGAAATTGCCGATATACTGAGTCCGCCGACCGAAGTATTTTCGGCAGTAAGTTCAATTTCTGCGTCTTCTGGCATATTAACCCTCAATATTTACTAATAAAACATATGAAAGTTTGAAATTCTTAGTACAAAAAAGATATTGTCAATCCAACTCGTTTGTGGTAACATTTTATAATCTGGTTAGTATGGGTGAACTGTATATACACCGACGGATTTTACGTAAATTTTTGGCATATTCGCCGTAAACATAAATTTTGGAGGTATAGCAATGAAGACCGTTGCAGATTATGTACTTACAATACCTGATTTTCCTGAAAAGGGAGTAATGTTTAGGGATGTTACAAGCGTTATTCAGCATCCTGAGGGACTGAAGCTTGCAATTGACGGACTTTTGGAGCTTCTTGAAGGAGTCGATTTCGATGTTTTGGTGGGTGCGGAAAGCCGTGGATTTATATTCGGCTCTCCAATAGCCTATACTTTAAATAAATCCTTTGTGCTTGCCAGAAAGAAGGGAAAGCTGCCGAGGGAGACCGTAAGCGAAACCTACGAGCTTGAGTATGGCACGACTGAGATTGAGCTTCACAAGGATTCGGTTAAGCCGGGGCAGAAGGTCGTTATCATTGATGATTTGATTGCAACAGGAGGAACCGTTGAGGCGATTGCAAAGCTCGTGGAGAGGCTTGGCGGCGAGGTAGTAAAGATTATTTTCCTCATGGAGCTGGAGGGTCTCAAGGGAAGAGAAAGGCTTAAAAACTATTCTGTTGAAAGCGTAGTCAAGTATCCGGGAAAGTAAAACAGGGGGGATTTTGCGGTGGATTCGTACAAACATGAAGAGAGCATGGTAAGAAAACCGCATGGCATAATCGGTTACATGCCTGAGTTCATGGAACCGGAAGACATGCTCAACCATCTTTTTGACGTTATTCATAAATATCATCCGTCTGCCGATGTGTCAAGAGTACAGCTTGCATACGGATTTGCGAAAAAATCTCACGGCGACCAGAAAAGGAAGTCAGGCGAGCCTTATATTATTCATCCTTTGGCGGTGGCGGTCATTTTGGCTGAACTGGAAATGGATAAGGAAACCATTATGGCAGGTCTGCTCCATGATGTGCTGGAGGACACCGGAGTTACTGACGAGGAGATGAAAAACACCTTTGGAGATGAGGTGCTTCTTCTGGTGGACGGCGTTACAAAGCTGACACAGCTGAAGTACAGCCATGACAAGGTGGAGGTTCAGGCAGAAAACCTAAGAAAGATGTTCCTTGCGATGGCAAAGGATATCAGGGTTATCATTATAAAGCTTGCCGACAGGCTCCACAATATGCGTACCCTCAAGTACCAGAAAGAGGAAAAGCAGATTGAGATTGCCAGAGAAACTCTGGAAATCTACTCCCCTATTGCGCAGAGGCTCGGCATAAGCACGATTAAAACGGAGCTTGACGATTTGGCTCTTAAGTATCTCCATCCTGATGTTTACAGGGATCTTGCGGAGCAGATAAACGCTACAAGGTTTGAGAGGGAAGCGTTTATATCCCGCGTCGTAAAGGAGGTAGAGGCTCAGCTTGAAAAATTCGGTATCGAGGCTGAGGTTTACGGCAGGGCAAAGCATTTCTTTTCGATATACCGTAAAATGGTTAATCAGAACAAGACTCTTGACCAGATTTACGATTTGTTTGCCGTAAGGATAATCGTTAATAACCAGATAGACTGTTACGCCGCGCTGGGTGCGATATCAGAGCTTTATAAGCCTGTTCCGGGCAGAATCAAGGACTATATCGCCATGCCGAAGCAAAATCTTTACCGTTCGCTTCATAACACCCTTATCGGGCCGGAGGGAACTCCGTTTGAAATTCAGATAAGAACCTATGAGATGCACAGGACGGCTGAATTCGGTATTGCGGCGCATTGGAAATATAAGGAAAATCAGGACGGCAAGAAGACCGATGACAACGAGGAGGAGAAGCTTGCATGGCTCCGTGAAATTTTGGAGTGGCAGAAGGACTTTTCGGACAACAGGGAATTCCTTGGCCTTTTAAAAAGCGACTTAAACCTCTTCTCCGACAACATTTACGCATTTACTCCGTCGGGAGATGTGAAGGTGCTTCCGGCAGGCAGCAACCTTGTGGATTTTGCCTACAGCATACACAGCGCAGTCGGCAACCGTATGATAGGCGGCAAGGTAAACGGAAAGCTTGTTACGATTGATTATGAAATTAAGAACGGCGACCGTATTGAAATTCTTACTTCTCAGAACTCTAAGGGGCCGAGCCGAGACTGGCTGGCTTCGGTAAAAAGCTCTAAGGCTAAGAACAAAATAATGCAGTGGTTCAAGAACGTTTCGAGGGACGAGGATATTGTCCACGGAAAGGAGCTTCTTCAGGCTTACTGCAAGACGAAGGGATATGTTCTTTCGGAGCTTCTTAAGCCTGAGTATATGAACATCTGTACCGCGCGTTACGGCTTTGTGGATTGGGATTCGCTTCTTGCAAGCGTGGGACACGGCTCTCTCAAGGAAAGTCAGGTAATTGGGAAGCTTGCAGAGTGTAAGAGGAAGAACGAAAAGAATGCCGTCATAAGCAATGAATCCGTGCTGGCGACTTATTCTGAACAGGATCCTGCGAGGAAGGAAAGCAAGAATCAGGGCGCTATCATCGTAAACGGCGCCGGTGATGTAGACGTTCATTTCGGAAAGTGCTGCGCTCCGATCCCGGGTGATGAAATCGTGGGCTTTGTGACCAGGGGCAGGGGCATATCCATTCACAGAACGGACTGCATCAACATCATAAACATGCCGGAAGTGGAGCGTAGCCGTCTTATCGAGGCGACATGGAACAAGGACGCCGCTGAAAAAGACGATGTAATCTACAATGCGGAAATCCGCATATATGCAGAAAACAAGCAGGGCGTGCTTTTTAACATTACGAAGGTGTTCTCTGAAAACATGGTAAACATCAGCAACATTACGACAAGGACGGCAAAAACGGGACTGTCGACGATTATCATTTCCTTTGAAATTAAAGGACTTAAGCAGCTTGAGCTTTGCATCAACAAGCTGAGACAGGTTCCGAATGTCATTGATATTGAAAGGACGACGGGCTGACGGATATGGGCTATTTTTTGAAAACTCTGACGCTTGGGGATATGTATACGAACTGCGGACTTATCGGAAATCCGGAAACAAAAGAGATGGTCATTATTGACCCCGGAACAGATGCTCCGCAGATTAAGCAGGAGGTTCGCAAATCGGGCTACACGCCGGTTGCAATACTTCTTACCCACGGACACTTTGACCATATCAGCGCGGCAAACGAGATAAGACGTTTTTACAACATTAAGATATATGCAGGCGAGGACGAAACAGAGATTCTTGCCGACCCTGAAATGAATTTGAGTTCGCAGTTCTGGACGCGCTGCGAGCTTGTTCCTGACGTGAACGTAAGGGACGGCGAGCTGCTTGAGCTTGGAGGAATGTATATTACAGTGATCGCCACTCCCGGCCATACCAAGGGCGGCGTTTCTTTCTTTTTCCCTGTCTGGCAGATTTTGTTTTCGGGAGACACTCTTTTTATGGAATCCGTCGGACGGACCGATTTCCCGACCGGCAATCCGAAGGTGCTTATCGAATCCATAATAGACAAGATTTTCATTCTTCCGGACGAAACGACGGTTATTCCGGGACACGGACCGGGAACAAGTCTTGCTTATGAAAGAAAAAACAATCCTTACTTCTGCTATGATTTAAGCCATAAGGCAAAGGAAGAAAAGTGATGTGTAAAAAACCGTTTTGCGACGCTGGGGGAAGCGGGATAAACAGCGTATATATCGAAATTGCAGGGAAGGATATTTCTCAGGCGATGCGTCCTCTGGTACATTCCTTTTTCGGAAACATAAGCTACGAGTATAAATATTCAGGACCGGACGCCTCAGCTTCGGCTGTAAAGAGTAATTTGGAGCAAAATGAAGCGATTTGCAATTTTGATATTGCGTGCATAATGCGGTTTTGCGAAGCCTGCATGTCGGTAGCCATTTATCAGAACTGTGCGGACGCCGCTTTACGCCGTGACTGCGAGCCTGTCGCACAGAGACGTTCTGACACGGCTCCGAGCGATATCAGAGAGTACAGACGCAAGGCAGGCCGCCTTTTATATGAGTGTTTGAATGAGGTGACCGGCAAAACGCTTCCTTGGGGCATACTTGTCGGCATCAGACCTACCAAGCCGGTTTATGAAATGCTTGAGAGCGGAAGCGGTGAAGATAAAATCCGGAGATATTTTTCAGAGGAGCTTTACGTTTCTGACAGACGCACGGATATGGCTCTTGACATTGCAAAGCGTGAAAGAAAGCTGCTTTCGCAGTTTGATTACAGAAACGGTTACAGCCTTTACATCGGCATACCGTTCTGTCCGACCACGTGCCTGTACTGCTCCTTTACTTCATATCCGCTGGCGAAGTTCGGCGTTTACATGGATGCCTATCTTAAAGCGCTCGAAAAGGAAATGGCATATGCTTCGTCCGCAATAAAAGATAAAAGACTGAACACGGTTTACATTGGAGGCGGAACGCCCACGGCTCTTGACGAGGAGCATTTAGAGGAGCTTTTAAGGGCGGTTCACAGATACTTTCCTGTGGAGAGCGTGCTTGAGTTTTCGGTGGAGGCAGGGAGACCTGACAGTCTGACGGAGAAAAAGCTTGAGCTTCTGAAAAAGTACTCGGTAAACCGCATATCAATTAATCCGCAGAGCCTTAACCAAAAGACTCTGGAGCTTATCGGAAGGAACCACAGCGTCGAATCTGTCTACGAAGCCTTTGAAACGGCGAGACGCTGCGGACACGACAACATAAACATGGATATTATCGTCGGCCTTACGGGAGAGGCTCCTGAGGACGTGGCAAGGACGCTTGAAGGAGTAAAAGCAATCAGACCGGAAGCGCTTACGGTTCATACCCTTGCCCTTAAAAGAGCCGCGAGGCTTAAAATCGAAAATGAGAGATACAAGGGGCTTGAGGCAACGGGAACTTCCAGAATGCTTGATTTGACTCTGGACTTTACCGAGAAAAACGGCTACAGACCCTACTATCTTTACCGACAGAAAAACATGGCGGAAAACCTCGAAAACACCGGATATTCGCTTCCGGGCAGGGAGGGACTTTACAACATCCTCATCATGGAGGAAAAACAGACGATACTTGCTCTTGGAGCAGGGGCGACGACTAAATATGTGTTCAGCGAGGAGAGGCTTGAGCGTTCTGACAATGTGAAAAGCCTTACGGACTACATAGGACGCATAGATGAAATGATAGAAAGAAAAAGAAATTTCTTGAAGGCTTGTTATGGAACTGAGTAGAGAAATCACCCTGCTGAGACAGATTGGTGATGAGACCGAATACAAGGAAGATATGGTTGCGATGTTCGACCACGGCATGATAGTGGCAATGCTCACTAAGATTATGTCGGAAAGGCTCGGGCTTGACCGCGAGGAAACCGAAAATATTACCAAGGCGTCGATGCTTCACGACGTCGGAAAGCTTAAGCTTTCGGCATATCTTTACGGAAGAAAGGACGACTTTCTTGACATAGATGAAATCAAGTATGCAAGAATGCACCCTGTCCTGGGCAGGGATATACTTATTAAAGCAGGAATATACAACGAAAAAATACAGTCCTACGTCTACTACCACCACGAGAACAATGACGGAACAGGATATCCTGAGAAGCTTGAGGGGGAGGACACTCCGCTTGGTGCGAAGATACTCCACGTGTGCGACACTTATGTTTCTCTTGTAAGCGAGAGGCCGTTCCGTTCGGCTTACTCAAAGGACACGGCGCTTGCGACAATGGCTCTTGAGTCAAATAACTACGACATGAAGCTTTTCATGCTTCTCATGGATATTGTTTACAGTGATGAGTTTAAGGAGACGGAGGAATTTATCAGGCAGGCTAACCAAAGGTACCTTATGAATGTAAAATAAGGGCGCAGGGCGGCAGGCATAATAAGAAGACTATTACAGGAAATGCCGGATTTTCGGCATTAACGGAGGTAAAAAATGGATAAGGTTCAACCAAGGATTCTGTCGGGCTTTATGGAGCTTCTTCCGGCGGATCAGATGAGTTTTAATAAAATGTACGATACGATACGCAGCGTCTATGAGAGGTTCGGCTTCCTGCCGCTTGACACTCCTCTTATTGAGCTGTCGGACGTCCTGCTTGCAAAGGCAGGCGGAGAGACCGAAAAGCAGATATACCGTTTCGAAAAGGGAGGCAGCGATTTGTCGCTGAGATTCGATCTCACTGTTCCTCTTGCAAGGTATGTTTCGCAGCACTTTCAGGATATTGCCTTTCCCTTTAAGCGTTATCAGATGAGCAAGGTTTTCAGAGGCGAGAAGCCCCAGAAGGGCAGGTTCAGGGAATTTTATCAGTGCGATATCGACGTCATCGGAGTTGACGAGCTGGATTTGATATATGATGCGGAAATGCCGGCTGTCATCTACAATGTTTTTCGGGAGCTTAACTTCGGCGATTTCGTGATTAGGATAAATAACCGCAAGATTTTAAACGGCTTCTTTAAATCGGTGGGCTATGAAAACAAAATTGCGGACATACTTCGGATAATTGACAAGCTTGAAAAAATCGGAATTGAAAACGTAAGACGCGAGCTTGCGGACTTGGGCGTTGACAGCGCTTCCTCCGATAAGATTTTAAGCTTTATCGGAATCAGGGGCGGCAACGACGAGATAATTGAGTCGCTTAAGGGCTGCGGCATCTCGGATGAAACGTTTCTGTGCGGCGTAGATGAAATCGAGCAGGTAATAAAATATCTCAGAGGCTTTGGAGTTTCGGAGGACTGCTTTATGATAGACCTTACGATTGCGAGGGGGCTTGATTATTACACAGGCACGGTTTATGAAACAGTGCTTAAGGATTTTCCGAGCATGGGAAGCGTCTGCTCCGGAGGACGTTATGACAACCTTACGGAATATTACACGGACAAGAAGCTTCCGGGCATCGGCATATCAATCGGGCTGACGAGGCTTTTCTACCAGCTTAAAGAAGAGGGCGTTATTAAGAATGAAGCCTCCACTCCGGCAAAATGTCTGGTGATACCGATGTCGCCTGACAACGTGGGCTTTGCGCTTGAAGCGGCAGGAATACTGAGAAATTCGGGGATCCCGACGGACGTTTATTATCAGGCAAAGGGCATGAAGCACAAGATGAAGTACGCCGACAGGCTTGGAATACCTTATGCGGTTATTATCGGCGACGATGAGCAGACGGCAGGCGAGGTCATGTTAAAGAGCATGGCTTCAGGCGAGCAGCAGAGGATAAAGCTTAATGAGCTGCCTGCGAAGATAAAGGCAGAATAAACAAATTAAAGCAATATAAAAGGGCTTTCAGGAGGAAAAAATGGCAGAGTCGATGAAGGGACTGCACAGAAGCTACAGATGTGCGGAGGTAAACAGTAAAAATATCGGTGAAACGGTGACCGTAATGGGCTGGGTGGCAAAGAGCCGCAACAAGGGAGGAATTGTCTTTGTTGACCTTAGAGACCGTTCGGGCATATTGCAGATCATATTTGAGGAAAAGGACTGCGGAGCGGAGAACTTTGCAAAGGCTGAAAAGCTGAAAAGCGAGTTTGTTGTTGCGGTTACGGGCGTTATTGAGGCTCGTTCGGGAGCAGTGAACCCTAACCTTGCAACAGGCGAGATTGAGGTCCGCGCTTCTGCATGCCGAATACTCAGCGAAGCGCTTACTCCTCCGTTTCCTGTTGAGGAAAATTCAAAGACAAAGGAAGAGCTTAGGCTTAAATACCGTTATCTGGATTTGAGAAGGCCTGACCTCCAAAGGAACCTTATGCTCAGAAGCAAGGTTTCAAATGTTACAAGGCAGTTCTTAAGCGAGGAAGGCTTCCTTGAGATTGAAACGCCGATTCTTCAAAAATCCACTCCTGAGGGCGCGAGGGACTATCTTGTTCCGAGCCGTGTTCACCCGGGACATTTTTATGCGCTCCCGCAGTCGCCGCAGCTTTTCAAACAGCTTTTGATGTGCTCCGGCTGCGACCGTTATTTCCAGATCGCAAAGTGCTTCAGGGATGAGGATCTGCGAGCAGACCGTCAGCCTGAATTCACGCAGATCGACATGGAGCTTTCGTTTGTTGACGTTGACGATGTAATTGACGTCAATGAAAGACTGATGCAGAGAGTTTTCAAGGAATGCCTTGATGTCGATATCGAGCTTCCTATTCCGCGCATGAGCTGGCAGGAGGCAATGGACCGCTTCGGTTCGGATAAGCCGGATATCCGCTTTGGAATGGAGCTTACCGACGTAAGCGATATTGTAAAGGACTGCGGCTTTGGCGTCTTCACGGGCGCAATTGCCGACGGAGGAAGCGTAAGGGGCATAAATGTTAAGGGACAGGGCGAGATGCCTCGCAAAAAAATTGATGCGCTTGTGGATATGGCAAAGGGCAGCGGAGCAAAGGGACTTGCCTACCTTGCAATTCTTCCTGACGGAACCTATAAGTCTTCCTTTGCGAAGTTTATGACAGAAGACGAACTCAGTGCGATTGCCGGAAAGATGAACGGTGAGCCGGGGGATCTTCTGCTGTTTGCGGCAGATAAGAATAAAATTGTCTGGAACGTGCTTGGACAGCTCAGGACAGAGCTTGCGGAGCAGCTTGGACTGATTGATAAGAAGGATTTCAAATTCCTTTGGGTTGTTGATTTCCCAATGCTTGAGTGGTCCGATGAGGAGGAAAGGTACGTAGCAATGCACCATCCTTTCACCATGCCAAGAGAGGAGGATATGGATAAGCTTGATACCGCTCCCGGAGAAGTTCTTGCCAAGGCATATGACATCGTTCTTAACGGTTGCGAGGTCGGCGGCGGCTCTGTGAGAATTCATCAGGACGATGTTCAAGAAAAAATATTTGAGGTGCTCGGATTCACAAAAGAGCAGGCAAACGACCGTTTCGGCTTTCTGCTTACGGCTTTCAAGTACGGAGTTCCGCCTCATGCAGGTCTTGCTTACGGACTAGACAGGCTTGTTATGCTGATGGCAGGCATGGACTCGATTCGCGATGTAATTGCGTTTCCGAAGGTTAAGGATGCAAGCTGCCTGATGACGAATGCTCCGGACCTTGTTGACGAGAAGCAGCTTGATGAGCTTTTCCTTAAGTCAACCGCAGAGGGCGAGTGAGAGTAGCTGATAATTCGCCGGAGGAATTTGATAAGATGATTCAGTGAATCAAATCTGTCAGAGGCAATTACAAGTAGCTGAAGCCGGATTTGATTTATACCTAGTAGAAGGACGGGCACTATTTCCCATTGATGAATGTGATGGCAAATGGTTCGTTAAAAACAGATATAATGGAGGCGATTAAATTGAATAGCAATAACAGTCCAATTTCAAATCAGGTATTATCAACAATAAAACAGCGCAGCTCAGCGAGAGCATACAGCACAGAGCAGCTGACGCAATCAGAATTAGATATAATATTAACGGCAGGGCTTATGGCGCCTACCGGGATAAACCGTCAGGAGATTCATTTTACAGTGGTAAAAGGCTATAACCCTGTATTGGCGGAACTGGACGAAGAAAAAAGACGGCTTCGCGGACAAGAAAAGCAGCCTCATAATTTCTATTACGAAGCGCCGGTGCTTATTTTCTTGAGTGCAGAAGATGGATTTAAATGGAGTAAAGTTGATTCAGGGATTGCAGTAGAGAATATGACATTGGCAGCAGAGAGTCTTGGACTGGGGACATTAATTATCGGATGTGTATACGATGCGTTGCACGGCGAAAAGCAGGAATATTTTTCAGAAAAGCTTAAGATGCCGCAAGGTTATTCCTTTCAAATCGCTCTTGCCGTAGGGCATAAGACGGATAATAAGATACCGCACGAATACGATTATGAAAAGCAGGTGACGGTGCTGGAATAATAAATATGGGCTGAACTTATAGTAAGAATATGCGCTTTGTCAAACTATGTTCGTTTCGCCAATCACAATCCAAAACACGAGCCGATTAAAAAATTTATGTTGATACTGTAAAGCAAGTTGTGGAAAGCGGGATAGAAATATATGAATCGGACGCTTGGGGAAATAAATAATGAAGGACATGATAAATTTTTTAAGGCAGAATCCGCTGTGGTGTGCCGTAATATATCTGATTATTATAAATCTTATCGGCTTTGCTTTAATGGGAATTGACAAGGCGAAGGCGAAAAAACACAAATGGCGTGTGCCTGAAAAGATGCTTTTCTTTGTGGCGGCTGTCGGCGGAAGCGTCGGGGCAATCGCAGGAATGCAGGTTTTCAGACACAAAACTCAGCACAACAAATTTGTCTACGGAATGCCGGCACTTCTGGCATTCCAGTTAATGATGCTGGCTCTTATGGTAGTGCAGTTTATTAAGGTTAGTTAAAGCATCAGGAAAAATAAAAATATTAAGAAGGAGAAGGAAATGAGCATCAGAAAGGAAAATTTTGGAAAGCTTAAGGAAGACGGTAAAAAGGCAACTCTTTATACCATGACAAACAAGAACGGAATGTCTGTTTCAATCACGGATTTTGGGGCGGCAATCGTTTCCGTTAAGGTCCCTGACAAAAACGGAAGGATTGACGACGTTACTCTTGGATTTCCTACGGTTGAAGGCTACGAGCACACCGTTGACAACTTCGGAGGCACGATAGGACGTGTGGCAAACCGTGTAAAAGGGGCTAAGACGGTGATTGACGGTAAGGAGGTTCTTCTTGAGGACAATGATTCGGGAAACACTCTGCACTCCGGAACGAAATCCTACAACAAAATGTTCTTTGAAGTAGAAGCCATGGTTGAGGAGGGCGCAGACAGTCTTGAGTTTTCACGTCTTTCGCCCGACGGAGAGCAGGGCTGGCCGGGAAATCTAGACGTCAGCGTAACCTTTACCCTAACAGATGAAAATGAAATTATTATTGAATATTTCGCTGTTTCAGACAAACCGACCGCAATTAATATGACCAATCATGCCTATTTTAACCTTGACGGACACGGAAGCGGTAATATTCTTGACCACAAGGTTTGGATAAACGCAAAAAAATTTACTCCGGCAGGACCTTACAATGTGCCTGAAGGGGTTATTGCAGATGTTAGCGGAACGCCAATGGATTTTACTTCCGAAAAGAGAATCGGTGACTATATAGACAAATTCTGTGAGATTAATAATTTTGAAAACTGCGATTATGAGCCTATTGCAAAGCAGCACGGCTATGATCATAATTATGTTTTGGACATTGACTGCAAGGACGATGAAGTTGAGCTTGTTGCTACCTGCCGCAGTGAAAAAAGCGGACGCAAGCTTGAGGTTTACACCGACCTTCCGGGCATGCACTTCTACACGGGCAACTGGGTAAATCCTCATGTGCCTGTAAAGGAAAATGCAAAGTACGGCTTCTGGCAGGGAGTGTGCTTTGAGACGCAGCATTTCCCGAATGCCTGCAATGTTGAAAGCTTTCCGCGTTCAGTGTACGAAGCAGGCGAGCCGTTCGATTCCGTAACGGTATTCAAATTTGTGAATGAATGATTTTTCTGAAATCGCTCGGAGAATATCCGGTTTCCTGCTTAAACACCCTGTTATAGGTCGAACTGCTTGAAAAGCCGGATCGCGCGCCTGTTTCGGAGATGTGTAAAGCTGTATTGCAGAGGAGCTTTGCAGACTTGCGGACCTTTGAGGCAAGCAAAAAGTCGTAAAATGAAATTTTATAGAAATCTTTAAAGAGCTTTGAATAATGTGTACGTGAGTAGCCGGCAGCGTTTGCCGCATCTTCGAGACTTATTTCAAAGCTCTCGCTTTTTACGATAAAGCTGATGCTTTCCGAAAGGTTTTTAATTATGTTTGGGGCGGCAGCGGTTTCATGCTTTCCGGCAAAACCGCGTGCATATATTTCATCTCCCAACACGGAATAAAGCTCGAAGATCTTTGAAAATGCGAATGTGTTTTTAAAGTGCATATCTTCTGCGGCAAGGGCGGAAACAGCTTCCTTTATTATTGTTGCAGGGGAAATATCAAATGCGTGCATGTTTGGAAAATATTGCTGAAAATCCTTTCGGTCAGGCGTTTCGGCAGAGCGAGCATACCAGTCGGTATGCCCCATAAAGGCTTCCTGTTCCGAATTTACAGGGTGAAATATGCACGGATTTAATATAATTGGCAGAAGAACAGTGAATTCGGGGTCCTTTACTATCATTTCAAAATTAAAATCAATGCAGTATCTTTCGGGAGATGAGTTGATTTCAAATACGCAGTACGGAGGTATGACCGCAAATTCTCCTACGTGCACTATCGTCCGCATGCCGGAGACCGTGATTTTAACCGGAAGGTTTTTGGGAAACAGGATATGTGCCGCCGAATGTACGCACGGACCTGCATAATCGTTTGAGAGAGGCTTATTGAGACATATATCTGGTGATTCCATGAATTCCTCCTGTGGGTCTGATTATAGCCGATATTTTATATGAGAACTCGAAAATAATTAATTTTATTAAAATAATAGGCTAAAAACGACAAAAATTCAATACAAAAAGAACATTTTCGTTTTTGTCGGAAATTTGCATTTACGAAAGTTTTTTCAGTTGATAATTGGAAAAGCCTGTATTATAATATTAGCAATTGTTGTTGGCCTTTGGCGGGCGGGTTCTCTGACGGTTGATCCAGCCTGTCTAAGTCGGCGGCAGCAAATTTTACTGTAAAGGAGATTTTTGTTATGGCAAAGTATGTTTGTCCGGTATGCGGCTATGTTCACGAAGGTGACAATCCTCCTGAATTCTGTCCTGTGTGCAAGGTTCCGGGAGAAAAATTTACAAAGGTTGAGGAAGACAACAGAGTCTGGGCTTCAGAGCATGTTGTAGGAGTTGCGGCTGATGTCAGTGAAGATATTAAAAATGATCTTCGTGCCAATTTTGAAGGAGAGTGCTCTGAGGTTGGAATGTACCTTGCAATGGCAAGAGTAGCATACCGTGAGGGATATCCGGAGGTTGGAATGTACTATGAAAAGGCAGCTTACGAAGAAGCAGAGCATGCTGCTAAGTTTGCAGAGCTTCTTGGAGAGGTTGTAACAAACAGTACAAAGAAGAATCTTGAACTTCGTGTAGAGGCTGAAAACGGAGCGACAGCAGGAAAGACAGACCTCGCTAAGCGCGCAAAGGCAGCAAACCTCGACGCTATCCACGACACTGTCCATGAAATGGCAAGAGACGAAGCTAGACACGGCAAGGCTTTTGAGGGTCTTCTTAAAAGATATTTCAGCTAAGAGCCGTTAAATGTCCGGCTTAGAACATAAAGTGTCGGATAAAAGCGAAAAAAGCTGAATTTTGAAATTACATTAAAAAACAAGGGGCTTGCAGGCTTATCCCTGCAGGCCCCTTGACTGTCTGTCCATATCTTCGATCACTATGTCGTAAATTTCTCCGAGCGAGGCGCAGTATTCAAGCACCTTCCACGGTTCGTTTGTGTGAAAATGGATTTTTATCAGCTCCTCGTCTCCAACGGCTAAAAGGCAGTCTCCTTTAAAATTTGCGGTGAAATATTCCGAAATTTTGTCTTCATCAAGATCCTTGCCTTCAATAAGGAGCTGGGTATCGTAACGGTATTCGATCATAGGCTTGTCTCTCCTTAATATGAATTGACGCCGCCGGCATATACAACGTGAGCGTAAGGATTTTCTCAGCTTTTCCTGCCGGTCTTTGGGCGTCCGCGCATTTACTATTTTATACTCCTGTAATGAATATTTCAAGTCCAATTACAATAAGGATTGTTCCGCCAAGAACGGAGGCTCTGTCAGAAAGTCTCGTTCCGAATTTTTTACCTATTACAAGTCCGCCAAGGCAAATGACGAGCGTGACCGCAGCGATTATTCCGGAGCATAACAGAGCGGAAATCAGACCGTAGTCTGCAATTGTGCATCCTACCGAAAGCGCATCAATGGACGTTGCGACGCCCTGCATCAGCAGAGCGGCGTTGCTGAGGGAGGGACTTTCTTTTTCGTCCTGTTTGGAATGAGTGCCGTCCCAAATCATTTTGCCGCCGATAAAAGCAAGCAGGCACAGTGCGATCCACGGTACGAATTTACTGAGCGACGTGAGGCAGCTGACGAGCGTATGTACGCACAGCCAGCCCAGCATTGGCATCAGTGCCTGAAAAAATGCGAAAACGCCGGCTATTTTCAGCATTTTGTTCTTTTTCATCAAGGGTTCATTCATTCCGTTTGCCAAGGACACCGAAAAAGCGTCCATCGCCAGTCCGACTCCAAGCAGCGTGCTGTTGAAAATAAATAGTATGCTTTTAATCATAATGCTTCCTTTGCAAAGTCAGGCCTTTTATAATGCTTTGCATGCTTAAGCAGTAAAAAGGCCTTAAGTGATGTGAGCGGGCGTATCCGGAAAATAAAAATCCCGCATACGCTCCTGCGTACACGGGTATGTTTCATAACGGGCAGACTCCATGTACAGCATGTGCTGATACATGAGTCTCGCATATTAAAGCAAGCCAGACCAAAGGGTCAGCGTGTTGACTTGCTGCGTAAAAACGCTTGCTACTCCCTCATGGAATTATAAATTTTCGTTATTTTAACACTGTTTTAATAAAATGTCAAGTTCGCCAGTCTTTACTTTGGGCAAAATATGTTGTAAAATACTTCGTTGTCGGTGTTTCCGGCAATCCGGGAGGCAATGTATGTTTAATGACAGTAACAAGACAAACGAAGATGACGGAACAGACGTGCAAATGCCGGATTCGGTTTCCGGGCAGAATGCCGGAGAAGCTTCGTGGTGGAAATCCTACAGGGAAAAGCGCGCTTTGAAAAAAGAGGAAAAAAGGCGGAAGGAAGAGGAAAAGTCTTTTTTTCAGAATGTTTGCGAGATGGTTGCGTTTACGGCCATTGCGTTTATCGTCGCGCTTGTCGTAAAGAATTTTATCGGTCAGCCGATAATTGTCGACGGGGATTCGATGAACGATACGCTTGAAAACCACAATCTGGTCTGGGCAAATAAGCTGGGGTACAAACCTGAAAGATTCGACGTCGTCATAATAGAGCCGTATGAAGGGCAGAAGACGCTTTACATCAAAAGGATAATCGCGCTGCCAAAAGAAACCGTTTACATAGACGAAGAGGATAATATTTATATATGGGGACCTGATGAAAAGGTTCCCGACGATTTTAGCGGAGATATCAGCGACCATAAATATTCAGATGCCTTCGGTTATTTTTCGGGTTTTCCGTTCAGCAAGATGATAATGTGTCCGAATAATCAGAACGGTTCATATACATTAGGAGAAGATGAGTATTTCTGCGTAGGGGATAACCGCTATAATTCAAAGGACAGCAGAGCGCTGGGAGCGTTTTCGAGAGAGCAAATCAAGGGTCATGCAGTGTTAAGGCTTTGGCCTTTGAATGAATTCGGCAATTTTGATAAGAGCAATGAAAGCAAATAGACAAAGTGACGGCAAACCTTTGACGGACCGTTGCAAAGAAAGAGGCTGCGGACAGCATATGAGTAAAAGAGTTTTGGACAATTTAACGAAAAAGCCTGCTATCGTGCTGACGGTTTTATTGCTGGTGCTTGTCGCATCGGGCTGCGGAGCAGACAAAAAAACTGCGGAAGGCCCTGCGGCTTACGTTACGCCGACCTTGAGACCTACAAGCGCTGATTTTGGAGAAGCGGGGAGTCTGGAAACCGATACGCCGGAGCTTTCTCCGTCGACGGACGCTGAAATAAAGCCGATAAAGCCTGTTACGGTTTCTTTTGTGGGCGATGTTTTTACAAGCGACAGAATGTACAATAATTATCAGGATGCCGGAGGCCTTTTGGGGGTTGTTTCGCAAAAGGTGCTTGATGTGTTTCAGGGGAGCGACGTAATGGTCGCGAACCATGAGTATTGCAGCACCGATATTGACGACAGCAATGCCTTGAGCTTTCAGAAATGGATTGAGCAGTGCGATACGAGAAATGAATTTATTTTCGGCGAGCTTGGCATAGACGTCGCAGGTCTTGCGAATAACCATGCCTTTGATTACGGCAAGCAGGGATTTCTTGACACCTTGGACGGACTTGACGAGATGGGGATCACCTATGTGGGAGCCGGCAGGGACTATCAGGACGCCACAGAGGCAAAAATTGCAACAGTCGGAGATAAATCGATCGCATTCTTTGCCTCAAACAGCATAATTACGGATGTAGGGTGGATTGTAAATGACAGCAGGCCGGGAATGAACGGACTTTACACATGGTCAGATACCTACACTACAATGATCGACAACATAAAAAAAGCGTCGGAAACCAATGATTTGGTTGTCGTAATGCTGCACTTCGGGACTGAAAAGACCAATCAGCAGAATGCGGAGCAGCAGAAATATGCCCGTGCCTGTATTGACGCAGGGGCCGATATAATAATCGGGCACCATGCTCACGTTCTTCAGGGCATAGAGTACTATGGGGACGGAGTGATTTTTTACAGCTTGGGGAATTTTCTTTTCAGCAACTATGTTTCCGAAACCATGGTGCTTACTCTGACTCTGGAAAGAGACAACAGCTATTCTCTTAAGGTGCTTCCGTGTCAGTCGAGTACATACTATACGAAGGATGTGGACACCTCAACCGTTTTTGATATTTTAAATCAGTATTCCGTAAATGCAGAGGTCGATGCGGAAGGAAACGTAAAAAGAAAGGACTGATTTGCGGCGCTTTTAAGACCGTGCGCGGTTTCTTGTGCGGAATACTGCGGCTTAACGGTACTGCAAGTAGTCAATGAAACGTTTTACTGCAATTGAGGCTGTTTTTTTGCTCTTGAATGCAAGCCCGATATTACGGTATGCCGGAACGTCAAGCTCTTTTGCTATGATTCTGTAAGGTACTCTTTTCAAAATAAGATGCGGTAATATGCTGATGCCGAGTCCGCATTCCACTATTGACATAATGGCGTAATCGTCCCAAGTGGTAAAATGAACCTTTGGAGTTAAGCCGTATTTTTCAAATATTTCAGATACCTCTGCTTTCGCTCCTTTCTCAAGCAGCAAAAAAGGTCCGTTACAGAGCGCCTCTATTGGAAATTTCTTACAATCCGCAAGAATGTGATTTTCGGGAATGATTGCCAAAAGATTGTCCTGCTCTAAAAAAATAGTTTCTAGTTCAGGCTGCGCAGGCAAACGCAAAAATCCGCAGTCAACCCGTCCTTCTAATATCCATTCCTCAATTTCAGGCATTGCAATGGCTGCGTATTGTCGGCATTTGCTTACGCCGTAATGGTGCTGTCAAATAAGCTGGCAAAAGAGGTCGACGGAACTGAAAATGCAACGGTACAGCTTTTTTGTACTTTTGCTGCCGTAACGGTTTTTGTAGGTTTAAAACAAGGATTATTAATTGATGTTTTTTTGGCCTGTCTGCTTAAATAAATACGGATTAAAATATACTTTATTTGTGAGTGGGCTTGCTTTCAACGTCTATAAAATCTTTAGATATATCTGCGGCGTTCGGAGAGAGCTCTTCGGCATTCTCCGCAGCGAGCTGCTTTATGCTGTAGAGGATTTCCGCAGCCTGCTGCTTCATATCCTCGGAGACCTCGCTTTGCCTGCTGATATCCTCCATCATATTTTCCGCCTGCTGCTGAATCGGTTCTACGTGTATCATACAGTGCTTTACGTCGGGAAAAGCGTTCTCGATCCTGTCGTGCACCCTTTCGGCGATTGCGTGTGCGTTTGTGAGCGTAATACGTCCGTCAACATAAAGCTCTATGTCCACATATATCCTTGAACCGAACATTCTTGTCTTTACGGAATGAATGCTTTGTACTCCTTTTTCCTTTTTGATTTCTTCCCTTATTTTTTCTACCGTTTCATCGTCACAGGAATGGTCGACCATTTTTTTGAACGAATCTGAATAGATGTCAAAAGAGACCTTAAGTATAAAGAGACAGATTATGATTGCGGCAATTGGGTCTGCGGCAGGCAGTCCGTTTCTTGCAAGGATTACTCCGGCAAGAGAGCCAACGGAGGAAAGAGCGTCTGAACGGTGATGCCATGCGTCCGCCTTAAGGGAGTCGGAGTTAACCCTTTTTGCCGCATGGATCGTAACGTGATACATCGCTTCTTTAACGGCAATGCTTAATATAGCCGCGATAATAGTAAGGATTCCGGGCATTTTAAAATTTTTATATGTCTGACGGACTATGTCCATAATTCCGTCGGAGCCCATAAGCACTCCGGTGACGGCAAGCATGGTTGCAAGAATCACGGCGGCTACGCATTCGATTCTTTCGTGTCCGTAAGGGTGCGTGGAGTCTTCGCTTCTTCGAGACAGCTTATAGCCGACGATGACTATAACCGTGCTGAAAACGTCCGAAGCAGAGTGGACGGCGTCTGAAACCAAAGCCTTGGAATGTCCCAGCAAGCCTGCGCCGGCTTTTACCAAAATCAGCAGGGCGTTTACGATTATACTGAGAACCGATACTTTATAAACGGTTTTTTGTTCCTTTGCTGCGTCCATATAGCCTCTTTCCGCCGGTAAGTTTAAGCAATTTTTTATTGACTTGCCTTTCCGACTATTATATTATTATACACGGTTAACAAAAATGTATGCTTTTTACCGAAATAAGGAAGAATAACCGAGACATCGTTTCTTATTTATTGCGGTAAAACGGTTCAGTTGAAAAAACGGAGGATATTATGTCAGATTCAATGGGTTGGATACTTCTTTCCTTTGCACTGTATCTTCTTATGATGATTGTAGTGGGCGCGCTGTGCGCAAAGAAGAATTCAAATTCTGAAGATTATTTTTTGGGAGGACGCAAGCTCGGAGCTTTCGTTGCCGCTCTTTCAGCGCAGGCTTCGGACATGAGCGGATGGCTGCTCATGGGACTGCCGGGTTCGGTATATGCTCTCGGAACCGGTCAGTCATGGATCGCAGTCGGACTTTTCATCGGAACGGTCTGCAACTGGCTGTTTATTTCCAGAAGACTGAGAAGATATACGATACGTGCAAATAATTCTCTTACTCTCCCTACATATTTTGAAAACAGGTTCCATGATAAGAAGAAGATTCTTCTCCTGATTTCGTCAATAACGATAGTAATCTTTTTCCTTGTTTACACCGCGTCTGCCCTTTCGGCAGGCGGAAAGCTTTTTAATGCGGTGTTCGGCATTGATTATAAAATCGCTCTGACGATTGGAGCGGTCGTTATTCTTTGCTACACCTTTATGGGCGGCTTTCTTGCGGTTTGCACAACCGACTTCATTCAGGGAACGCTTATGCTGGTTGCCCTTCTTACGGTTCCGATTATTGCGCTTGGCATGGTCGGACCTGAAAACATTACCTCAAGGCTTTCGGAAGCAGGGGTTGCCGACACAGGCGCTTACCTTAATATCATGACCAACGGCAACACAGGAGAGTTTAGCTTTGTGGACATCATTTCACAGCTTGCATGGGGCTTGGGCTACATGGGAATGCCTCACATACTTGTGCGTTTTATGGCTGTGCGTGACGAGAAGGAGCTTAACAAATCGAAGGGAATCGCAATCGTCTGGGTTGCTCTTTCGCTTTTCTTTGCGGTTGTAATCGGTGTCGTGGGCCGTGCATATATCACAACGACGCTTACAGACGGCGCAGAGGAAAATGTGTTTATTGAAATGATAAATCAGTTATTTACCAAGGACATAGGACTGCCGCTTATCGGAGGAATATTCCTGTGCGGCATACTTGCGGCAATCATGTCTACGGCTGATTCGCAGCTTCTTGTAAGCGCATCAAGCGTTTCAGAGGATATTTACAGAAGCATAATAAATAAAGACGCAGATGACAGGAAGGTGCTTAGAATAAGCCGTATTACTGTGCTTGTTATTGCAGTTCTTGCTTACCTTATTGCATTGAATCCGAACAATTCCATTATGGGTCTGGTTTCAAATGCGTGGGCAGGGCTTGGCTCTGCATTCGGCCCTATAGTTGTGCTTTCGCTTTTCTGGAAGAGGACGAATCTCAAGGGAGGCGTCGCAGGCATTGCGACTGGCGCGCTTGCGGTAATAATCTGGGACTATATTCCTCTTGCAGGCGGAAAAACGCTTGGAACAGTGACAGGTCTTTATTCGCTTGTTGTAGGCTTCGGTCTCAGTATGCTTGCAATCATAGCCGTATCGCTTCTTACAGAGGCTCCTGACGAAGAGATTCTTAAGGAATTTGAAGATGTTAAGAACGGGAACGTCGAGGGAATCTGATTAAAAATCGGCCGTGCGGCGGCATAAGGGACGTAAAAAACATAAATCAAAAAATCGCCGAAGGGCTTCGGGCATGGTGAAGTGTCCGAAGCCTTTTTACATAAAAAGTACTGTTTAGCGGTTGATTTTTTACAGGAAAATATGTATATTAAAGGGGTAGTTATTTATTGTATCTAATGCGAAGCGAAACAAGTTGATTTGTAGGTCTTGTTTAGGTGATTTTTTATTGAGCCTATTCTGCAAATAAAGTACAATTTATAGTTTGGCGTATAACGTCAGAGTATTAAAAAATAGAAAACGGTGGGATTATTATGAAGTATAGTTTGACTTTTAAATGCAGAAACTGTGTTGAAGTGCCGAAGCACTACAACAACATTTTGCAGGCGGCGCTGTTTACGTGGATGGGGGAAAACGATAACGGCGAGTATTATGACAAATCATTCGGTGAAATCGACGTCATAAAGAGGATGTATACCTTTTCGGGAATCATGGGGCACAGCGAGTACGATGCAATAAGGGATAAGCTTATTTTCTTTGGGGAAATTCAAATCGTTTTGTCTCTTGCTGCCGATGAAACTCACGATAGGGTGCTTCAGAACATTCGTGAAGGCCGTCCTTTAAGAATGGGCCGTGAGTATTTGGATTTAATCAACTGTGCGGTCATAAACGAAGAATATTCGGATTTTTGCGTTGTCGAAACATTATCCCCTATTTCCATACATTCGACCTACGAAAAGGAAGACGGACGGAAGAGGACTTTTTATTATCCGCCTTACCATGAGGATTTTAGCAGCATGATAAGAGACGATCTTATCTTTAAATATGAAACTCTTTACGGCAAGCTTCCCGAGGACGATTATTTTGAAATTGAACCCGCCGGCCCTGATAAAATTTTTCAGGTTACGGTTTGGTACAACAATTTCTTTATAAGAGGGTGGCACGGACAGTACATTCTTAAGGGCTCTCCTGAGCTTATCAGAATGGGACTTTTGGCAGGAATCGGTGCGAGAAACAACATGGGAATGGGATGTGTTGTTCAAATCTGAGCATATTATCGGAGGAAAAATGAAAAAAATCGGTATATTGCTTACGGCGGCGATAATCTCGGCGGCACTTACTGCCTGCGGCGGAAAAAGCGCTTCCGATTACAATAAAGAAGGAATGGAATACTATAAAAGCCATGATTACGATCAGGCCGAGGAGTATCTGACAGAGGCTCTTAAATCCGATTCCGACAATATTGAATACAGGCAGAATTATGCGATGATTCTTATACAGCAGGGAAAGCAGGACGAGGCGATAAAGGAGCTTACCGCAACCGTTTCTGACAAAAAATCTTCTTCTGCCCAAAAGCGCAATAAATATGCCTACAGAGGACTTGGAATGGCCTATACCCAAAAGCAGGATTTTGCAGAAGCCGTGGAGTACTTCGATAAGGCTCTGGACATAGAAGAGGAAGAGGATTGGAACACGGATATCAGCTATTACAAAGCTAATGCGCTTCTGCTTAGCGGCGACACGGAGGGCGCTCTTAAGCTTTATTCAAAGCTTATAGATGACAATTCCGAAAACTGGCTTGTCTACCAAGCAAGGGCAAACGTGTATCGCAGCATGGGCGATTATGCCTCCGCAATTGCAGATTACAATTCTGCGCTTCTCTACAGTGAGGGCGGTTTTGAGCTTTATATCGGAATGGCGGCCTGCTACATGGAGACAGGACACGAAGAGGAAGCGGAGGAAGCGCTGTTCCTTGCGTCGCTTCTGGACATAAAGACTGATGAAGACAAATACTATCTTGGGGTAATACATTATTACGCGCAGCAATTTGATTCGGCAAAGGCTGAAATGGAATATGCTCTTGCGAACGGCTTTACCGAGGCGTATTTTTATCTCGGCGAAATCTGCATGATGGAAAAAAATTATGAAGAGGCTTTGGGTTATTTTGAAAATTATACCTCAAATACCGTGACCGTTTCCCCGACTGTCTGCAACGATATTGCGGTTTGCTACATAAATGCGGAAAATTATGACAGCGCATGGGAGTGGATTCAAAAGGGACTTGCTTTTTCAAATTCAAATGTAGTAAGGGAATTAAAGAGAAATGAGATTGCCTGTCTTGAGGGCAAGGGAGAATTGAGTCAGGCGCTCGGCAGGCTTGAGTCCTACGTCGCAGAGTACCCTGACGATGAGGGAGCGGCAACGGAATACGCATTCCTTAAGGAACGGCTTTCCCAAAATTGAGCATCTCTCTGGAGACTGATAATGGAAGAAATGAAAAAAACAGAGCAGGAGCCTGAGAGGGTTATTCTTATTGCCGTATCGGGAGACGATTACGGCAAAGCCGTATCCGTAGACGCGGAAACCTCGCTTGACGAGCTTGAAGCACTCGCAGACACGGCAGGAGCGGTAACGGTCGGCAGGCTGCTGCAGAACAGGGACAAGGCTCAGACCGGAACCTATCTCGGCAAGGGTAAAATTCAGGAGCTGAAAGAATTGGCTGCCGAGCTTAATGCCGACGCCGTAATCGCGGACGATGAACTTACTCCTGCTCAGATGAGAAATCTTGAGGACGAGCTTGAAATTAAGGTCTGCGACAGAACCATGCTGATTCTGGATATATTTGCAAAGCACGCAGTGACCGCAGAGGGAAAGATTCAGGTAGAGCTTGCTCAGCTTCGTTACAGTCTGCAAAGACTTACCGGCAAGGGTATTGCGATGAGCAGACTCGGCGGAGGAATCGGAACAAGAGGTCCCGGCGAGAAGAAGCTTGAGCAGGACAGACGTTTGATACGTAACAGGATTTCGACTTTAAAAGCTGAGCTTGAGGACGTTGTTGAAAACAGAAAGCTTTTAAGAAAGCAGCGTGAAAGGAGCGCAATGCCCGTTGCAGCGATAGTCGGTTATACCAATGCAGGGAAATCGACTCTCCTGAACAAGCTTACCGATTCGGGAGTTTTGGCGGCCGACATGCTTTTTGCCACTCTTGACGCGACCACGAGAAAGCTTAAGCTTGAAAGCGGTCAGGAAATACTTGTTACTGACACGGTAGGATTTATCAATAAGCTGCCGCACCATCTTGTGGAGGCATTTAAGTCTACTCTTGAGGAGGCGGCATATGCCGATATGATAATACATGTGGCGGACGCGTCGAATCCGAATGCCTTTAACCAGATGGCAGTGGTTTATGAGACTCTCGAGCGTTTGGGTGCGGACGGAAAGCCTGTAATAACGGTTTTTAACAAACAGGATCTGGTCGCTGAAAAAACAGACGCCGAGCTTTATCCGTTAAAGGATTTGAAGGCGGATCACACAGTCAGGGCTTCTGCCAAAAAAGGAGAAGGGCTGACGGAGCTTAAAAATGCTATTGAAACGGTGCTTAAGGAGCAGAGGGTCTATGTGGAGAAAATTATTCCCTACTCCGAGGGCGGCTATCTGAACACGATACGGAAGCACGGGCAGATAGTCACGGAGGAATACAGGGACGGCGGAGTATTCGTACAGGCATATGTGCCGAAAAGGTATGTGTAGGGATTGCTGCGTAGCAAAAACAGGAGGATGGTAAAATGAGTGCGGCAGATACGGTGTTTATCAATATGTGCAGGGATATACTTGAGAACGGCACGAGTACCGAGGGGGAAAAGGTAAGGCCTAAATGGGAGGACGGAACTCCTGCATACACGATTAAGCAGTTCGGAGTCGTAAACCGTTATGATTTAAGCAGGGAATTTCCGGCTCTTACTCTCAGGAGGACGCCGATTAAGTCCTGCGTGGACGAGCTTCTGTGGATATGGCAGAAAAAATCGAATAATGTAAACGATTTCGGAGGACACATCTGGGACGCATGGGCGGATGAGGACGGCTCTATCGGCAAGGCGTATGGCTATCAGATGGGCGTAAAGCACAAGTACAGGGAAGGCATGATGGATCAGGTCGACAGAGTAATTTATGACTTGAAAAACAACCCTTACAGCCGACGCATACTCACCAATATTTACGTTCATCAGGATTTAAGCGAGATGAACCTTTATCCGTGCGCATACAGCATGACCTTTAATGTTACAAAGCCGAAGGAAGGGGACAGGCTTGTGCTTAATGCGATTCTGAATCAGCGTTCTCAGGATATTCTTGCTGCAAACGCATGGAACGTCGCACAGTATGCCGCGCTTGTCCATATGATGGCTCAATGCTGCGGAATGCAGGCAGGTCAGTTCGTACATGTGATTGCGGACGCTCACATCTATGACAGGCATATTCCTATAATAAAGGAGCTTATTGAAAGGCCGGCTTATCCGGCGCCCGATTTCTGGATGAATCCTGAAATTACCGATTTCTACAAGTTTACAAAGGACGATTTCAGGCTTGACAACTACACCTACGGACCTGCCGTTGACAAGATTCCGGTGGCAGTGTGATTTTCTTGATTATGAGTTTAAAAGATTAAAACCGAAAAAGCGAAACAGGCAGGCAAGAGGAGCTTATAAAGGCTTCCTGAGAATGTCTTTTAGTCGGGAGAAAGGAAAAATCCAATCATCAGCCGATAATTGGATCATGCGAGGCAAAATGAATTTAATAGCAAATGTTTCCGAAAACTGGGGTATCGGAATCGGCGGCGAGCTGCTTGTAAGAATACCGGAGGACATGAAATTTTTCAGGTCAATGACTCTTGGAAAATCCGTAATAATGGGGAGAAAAACCCTTGAAAGCTTTCCGGGAGAGAATCCGCTGAAGAACAGAACCAACATAGTTATAACTTCTGATACTTCATATGAAAAAGAGGGCGCTGAAATCGTTCATTCCGTTAAGGAGGCTCTTGACGCGGTAAGCGGACAGAAGAGTGAGGACGTTTTTATAATCGGAGGCGAGAGCGTTTATGCCCAGATGCTTGAATATGCCGACACTGCTTACATAACAAAGGTAAGCGTTTCGCCGGAAGCAGACGCTTTTTTTCCCAACATTGATGAGATGCCTGACTGGGAGCTTGTGCATGCCTCTCCCGCGGCAGAGCACGAGGGAATAAAATACCGTTTCTGTACTTACAGAAGAAAAGTACAATAAAAAAACATAAGAAAATCAGCCCTAAATGGGTCCTGAAGTATTGATTTATAAAATTCATGGGTATATAATTACTAGCGGATTGGCGTTAAAGGTGCCTTATCGAAAGTTAAGCTGCAACTTCCGATAGCTTATTTTTACAGAATGGAGGCTTGCTATGAGTAGTAAAAACATTGACTGGTCGGCTTTAGGCTTCGGCTATGTTCCGACCGATTACCGTTTCGTATCAAATTATAAGGACGGCGCATGGGACGAGGGCGCTATTGTCACGGATTCTAACATTGTGCTTAATGAGTGTGCAGGAGTTTTCCAGTATGCACAGACGGTTTTTGAAGGCTTAAAGGCATACACGACCGTTGACGGACGCATTGTTACCTTCAGACCTGACCTTAACGCAGCACGTCTTAAGGCGTCTGCTGAAAGGCTTTGTATCCCTCCTTATGACGAGAAGAAATTTGTGGAGGCTGTTAAGCAGGTCGTTCTTGCCAATAAGGATTTCGTTCCTCCTTACGGAAGCGGAGCAACGCTTTACATCCGTCCGTATATGATGGGAACAAATTCAGTAATCGGCGTTAAGCCTGCGGACGAGTATCAGTTCAGAGTGTTCACGACTCCTGTAGGGCCTTACTTTAAAGGCGGTGCAAAGCCGATTTCCATCAGAGTGTGCGACTATGACAGAGCCGCTCCGCACGGAACAGGCAACATAAAGGCAGGTCTCAACTATGCGATGAGTCTTTATGCGATAGTTGACGCGCACGCAAAGGGCTTCGACGAGAACATGTATCTTGATCCGGCAACCAGAACAAAGGTTGAGGAAACGGGCGGCGCAAACTTCCTGTTTGTAACAAAGGACAACAAGATTGTTACTCCGAAGTCAAATTCGATCCTTCCTTCCATTACACGCCGTTCGCTTCTTGTTGTTGCCGAGAAATACCTCGGACTTGAGGTTGAGGAGCGTGAGGTTTACTTTGACGAGGTTAAGGATTTTGCCGAGTGCGGTCTTTGCGGAACCGCTGCGGTAATTTCTCCTGTCGGAAGAGTAAACGACCATGGAACAGACATTCTTTTCCCTAGCGGAATGGACGAAATGGGTCCTGTCTGCGCAAAGCTCCGTGAGACTCTCACAGGGATCCAGATGGGCGAGATTGAAGCTCCGGAGGGCTGGATCTGCACAATAAAGGATTGAAAACAAATATCTGTTTATTGAATGGACCGGAACGCATATAACAGGATAAGATCATCAGAATTTTAAACCTGTAATATTAAAGCAAGTTATTTCATATTCTTAAGCATGGCAGAAAAGCTTTGACAGAGACGGAATATGAATAACAGCAACCATGAAAGGCTTATTAGAGGCATGCTGCTTATGTTGGTATGCCTCTTAATTTATCTTGGAGTGAATGTAAACGTAAAAAACACTTTCATAACCGACGGAAGCACGTTTAAAGGCGAAGGGGAGAACGCAGGGACGGTCTATCTTACCTTTGATGACGGTCCGAGCAAATACACTGAGACAGTGCTTGACACTCTTAAACAGTACAATGCGGTAGCGACCTTTTTTCTGGTCGGCGACAGTGTAACCGACGAATATGAGGGGACATTGAAAAGAATGCAGGACGAGGGTCATGCGATAGGGCTTCATTGCAGCTGCCACAGCTACAACAAGGTATATTCGGACACGTCCTCCTGTGTAAAAAGCATTTTAGACGAAAGAGAATTTTTAAGAAATCGCTATGGGATCGAAAGCGACCTTTGCCGTCTGCCGGGAGGAAGTACCAACGTATTTATTAAAAACAAGAAGGAAGTAGTTGAAACGCTTCATTCGGAGGGTCTTAAAATATTTGACTGGAATGTTACGGCCGAGGACAGCGTGGGGGTCCCTACAGCCGAAAGCATCATGAAGAATATTTTCCCTGACGTTTACAATAAAGAGGAGCCGATAGTGCTGATGCATGACGGAGTTAACAACAAGCTGACTGTCGATTTATTGCCTCAGATACTTCAAAATTTGACCGAATATGGCTATAAATTTGGAACTTTAGCAGAACGTGACGAATTTTTTTACAAATAATGACATATATTACGTCATTATGTCGACAGAAATAAAAAAATGCAAAAAAAGAAAAAAGCCTGTTGACCTGTTTCTAACCATAAGTTATAAGATAGAGCCAGTTCAAGCGAAACGATTGAAAATTGAAGCGAATCAGACATAGCGAACTGAAGGGCTTCATAAAAATTGAAAAAAAGAACTTCGCAGGAAGTTCGCATGGCTTTTGGCATTTTCTATAACTTTTCTATTATTCTCTCTCGATTAAGTAAAGCGGCACTTTGTGTCGCTTTACTTATTTTATTTTGAATTAAATAAGTAAATTAAAGAATTATATCCAATCAGTATTGACATATATTCCGTGTGTGATATAACAAAAGAAACTGATAGTAACACTATCAAATTTTGGCGGTATTGAAATGAAAAAAAGCAGCTCATGGGCAAAATTTCAGGACGAAAGGTCTGCTAAAGCCGTTGAAGCGGCAAAAAATCTGTTTTTGGAAAGAAAAATCGATTCAGTCCGAATGACCGAAATTGCGGAACGGACCGGAATCGGTGTGGCTTCCCTTTACCGCTACTTTGAAACAAAGGAAAACATCGTAATCTCCGCAGCGATACTTCTCTGGTCGGAAATTAAAAAAGAGTACCTGCCGAGATTTCATATGTCGGAATTTCAATCTCTAAGCGGAATAGCACAGCTTAAGGCGATTTTGGACGCTTATTCAGATTTGATTGTCTCTCACAGAGAGTTCCTTCTGTTCCTTTCGGATTTTGATTCTTTTTGTTTGGAGGAGCAGATTCCGAAGGAAAAACTGGCGGACTATGAAAAAAGCACAGCAGACTTTTATGAGCCTTATAAAACGGCCATAGAAAAGGGTCAGGCGGACGGAACGGTTTCAGTTCGTGCAAATCCGGATATATTATACTTATCCGTGAATCATACCATGCTCGCGCTGTTGATGAAGATGGCAGGAGGAGAGATAACAGGGCAGGATAACCGATTTACGGAAGAGCTTGATGTTGTGAAGGATATTATGCTTCACTATTTTGAAAATAAGAGCTGAAGGGACGGCTGTTATTTGGGGCGGATCTAATTAAAACCCATCGGTAATTTTATAAATGGGTTAAAAAAATATGTAAGGGTTTAGGAGGAGGAAAACGTGAAAAAAATTACTAACAAGGTGCTGTGGATTTTTGCAATCGGTCAATTCGGCTGGAGCCTGCTTGCCGGAATCATTACAAACTGGCTGGTCTATTACTATACCGATGAGACGGCAGGAATATTCGGCCACAACATAACGACAGGTACTCTGTTTTTAAGCATTACGCTTTTCGGACTTATTACAATGGTCGGAAGGATATTTGATGCGGTAACGGATCCGCTCATTGCAAGCTGGTCTGACAGAAGCAGCTTTAAGGGCGGCAGAAGGATTCCGTTTATGAGGGCGATTGCAGTACCGTTTGCCATAATCACCGCAGGAGTATTTGTGCTTCCGCAGACAGGCAGCGTTATTGTAAACGACATTCTGGTCTTTGTTACGCTTATTCTTTTCTATCTGTTCATGACAATTTACTGTACTCCGTACAATGCGCTTATTTCAGAGCTTGGAAATGACCAGAAGAACAGGATCAACGTTTCTACGTACATTTCATTTACCTACATTCTCGGTCTTTCAATTTCTTTCCTTATACCGAATATTGCAGGAATATTTGAAAGCAGTCTTGGCAAGGCGAATGCGGTAAGGACTGCGATAGGAATCATGTGTTTGATAGCCGCCGCCGCAATGATAACTCCGGCGCTGCTTATAAAGGAAAGAGACTATATAGATTCAAAGCCGGTTCAAACGCCTGCCTTTAAATCGCTGTTCTTAAGCTTTAAAAATATACAGTTCGCAAGATTTGTAATTTCAGACGTTATATATTTTTTCGCGGTAACGCTCTTTCAGACAGGCCTTCCTTTTTACGAGACAAAGCTTATGGACGTGCCGGACACGATGACCTTCACGCTTACCGTAATTATGACGGTAGTAAGCCTGTGTCTTTATCCTGTGATAAACAAGCTTGCTCCGAAATTCGGAAAGAAAAAGCTTGTTATCGGCGGCTTTTTTGCATATGCCTTTGTGTTTTTGCTTGCTTCAATTTGCGGAAAAGGCATTGCGTGGGGCATACTTATAGCCGTGTGTGCAGGAATACCAATGGCAATACTCGGAATTTTACCGCAGGCGGTCGTTGCGGATATTGCTGAGGCGGACGCCTATGAGTCAGGAGAGGAAAGAAGCGGAATGTTCTTTGCCGCACGTACCTTCGCAATGAAAATGGGGCAGGCAATTTCAATGCTTGTTTTTACCTCTGTTGTTTCTTCCTTTACAAAAAACGGAGGAACGGATCCGTTCGGTTACAGGCTTACGGCGATTATCGCAACCGTTTGCTGTCTCATCGGAGCCGTACTGTTCTTCTTCTACAATGAGAAGATGATAATGGGCAAGCTGGCTGAAAAAAACGGAAGCAAGGACTGAAAACCTGATTTTAATTTGGAATAAAAGCCTGAGCACGGAAACGGCATGCTCCCTTTCTATAATTTGCAACGTTGCAATTGCCTTTATTACCAAATCGTGTTACAATGTTTTATGTCGGTTTTCGCCGAGACTAACAAATTGCAGAAGCTCTGACCGCACACGTATCAACACGTGGATTTTGGGGCTTTACGGAGAAGGAGAAGGTAATGGTTGTAACTGAATATCTGGAGAGAAATGCGAGGCTTTATCCTGACGAAACAGCCTTGGTTGAGCTTAATCCTGACGATAAGGAGACAAGAAGGCTCACATGGAAGGAATACGGTTTGATTCAGCCGACAAGGCATATGCCTTACAGGAGGGAAATTACATGGAGCGTCTTTGACGAGAAGGCGAACCGTTTTGCAAATATGCTTATCGGCAGAGGCATAAGAAAAGGCGACAAGGTTGCGATCCTTATGTACAACTGTCTGGAGTGGCTCCCGATTTATTTTGGAGTCCTTAAGACGGGAGCTATTGCAGTCCCTTTTAATTTTCGCTACGATGCTGACGAGATCCTTTACTGTGCTGAGCTTGCAGAGGTTGACATGATAGTTTTCGGCCCTGCATTTATCGGCAGAATTGAAAGCATTGCCGAAAAGCTGTGTGAGGGAAGGCTATTGATCTATGTCGGAGACGGCTGTCCCGACTATGCGGAAAGCTACCGTGAGCTTGTTGCGGACTGTTCAAGCCATTCGCCGGGAATAGAGCTTACAGAGGAGGACTACGGAGCGATTTATTTCTCGTCGGGAACAACAGGCTTTCCGAAGGCTATTTTACATAAACACAGAAGTCTTACTCAGGCGGCCGAAATGGAGCAGAAGCACCATGAAACAAGCAGAGAGGACAACTTCCTCTGCATACCTCCGCTTTATCATACAGGTGCAAAATTCCATTGGATGGGAAGTCTTGTTGCAGGCAGCAAGGCGGTGCTTCTTAAGGGCACGAAGCCTGAAACCATTTTATCAGCCATATCAAGCGAGCATTGCACGATAGTCTGGCTGCTCGTGCCTTGGGCGCAGGATATACTTGACGCCCTTGACAGAGGCGATATTAAGCTGGAGGATTATGAGCTTTCGCAGTGGAGGCTTATGCACATAGGCGCACAGCCGGTTCCTCCTTCGCTCATTAAGAGGTGGAAAAAGTACTTTCCTGAGCATCAGTATGACACGAATTACGGCCTTTCCGAATCCACGGGTCCGGGCTGCGTCCATCTTGGCATGGAGAATATACACAAGGTCGGAGCAATCGGCGTGCCGGGCTATCGCTGGGCGTGCAGGATTGTAGACGAGCAGGACAACGAGGTAAAGCAGGGAGAGGTCGGAGAGCTTTGCGTTAAAGGCCCCGGTGTTATGACCTGCTACTACAGAAACGAAGAGGCTACAAAGGAAGTTCTTAAAGACGGCTGGCTTTACACCGGAGACATGGCAATGCAGGATGAGGACGGCTTCATATTCCTTGTTGACAGAAAAAAGGATGTTATTGTAAGCGGAGGCGAGAATATATATCCTGTACAGATTGAGGATTTTATCCGAAAAATGGATAAGGTTAAAGATGTGGCAGTTATAGGCCTTCCCGACAGGAGACTTGGCGAAAAGACGGCGGCCATTATTGAAGCCAAGGACGGAATGGAACTCACAGAGGAAGAGGTCGCAGAGTTCTGTAACGGCCTGCCAAGGTATAAGAGACCGAAGGAAATCATATTTACTGAAATTCCGAGAAATGCAACAGGCAAGATAGAAAAACCAAAGCTCCGTAAGATGTACGGAGCTGACAGGCTTGTTGAACAGGAAAATAAGGGTTGAAGCTTTGCCGGTCAGATGCCAAGCAGCATGGCGGCGTTTTCACCCAGTACGGCGGTTTGTTCTTCTGAAGACAGGCCGCTTTCTTTTATGGATTTTATATCCTCCGCCTGACGTCCCCATGGGCTGTCTGTTCCAAAAAGAATGCGGTTTGCGCCGTGCTTGCGCACGATTCTGAGAAACTGTTCGTTGGAAAGCTGAAGCTCGCCGGGTTTATTTCTGATTTCACCCGAAAGCGCAATGTTCGGAAGGAGGGCAAAAGAGGTGTCGAGCCAAACGTCGCTGCCTGCGATTATTTCCTCAACCTCGTCCCAGTTGTCCCAGCCTCCCATGTGGGCAAGCACGAATTTCTGCGGATGAAGCGTGTCGATAACGTTTTTTATATGCGGTACCGTCGCCTTGTCGTTTCCCGGGAAACCGATATCATAGCCTGCATGAACAACGGTTATGAGTCCGTACTCACAGGCAGTGTCAATTATATTGAGATAGCGAATGTCGTCAATGTAGGTATCCTGATAGACAGGGTGGATTTTAATGCCCTTAATTCCATGTTCGGCAAGGTTTTTAATGATTTCCTTATATTCCGCATTATCAGGATGAATTCCTCCGAAGGAAAGAATTCCGGTTTCGCGGAATTTTTCGTTTATTTCAATTGCGACTCTGTTTATAGTGCTGTGCTGCTTAGGACTCGTTGCAACAGGAAGAAGGACAGAATAATCAATTCCTGCCGAGTCCGCAGCGGCTTTGAGTTCGGCTACCGTTCCGTTAGTGTTGTTTTTGATGTTTGCAGTGGCGGCAAGCTTGCTTACTGCCTTTTCCGCAATTGCTTCAGGAAACGTGTGGGTGTGAAAATCAATTATCATGGTAAGCTCCTTTTATGAATGGTATTAAAATTTCCGTTAAAATTGTTTTCCGTAAGATTTTGAAGCCTCCGGCATTCAGCCAGAAGCTGCTTCACGGTTGCTGCCGGAGAAACGTGAAAGACATTATTACCGCTCCAAGTATAACCAAAACAATGCCCGTTGCACGGTTAAGCCCTTCAGGCGTGGATTTATTGGCGAACAGCGCGGCGATTCTTGCCCAGATAAGCGTGAATATTACGCAGAGGACTAAAACCGTAATGTCAGGCGCATCTCCAATGGCAAAATGTGACAAGGCTCCTGTAAGCGCCGTAAAAGTCATTATAAACACGCTGGTTCCAACGGCGGTTTTAAGCTCATAGCCCAGAACGCCGGTGAGAATGAGAAGCATCATCATTCCGCCGCCTGCACCGATGAAACCGCAGATAAATCCGATTATCATTCCGCTTATTACGGACTGAACCGTTCTTTTCTTTTTTGAAACCTCAAGCATTGCCTGCTTGGTGGTCATTACGGGGCGCACTATAAATTTTATGCCTAAAAGGAAGGTCATAAACACTGAAAAGCTTCCCATTGCGTGCGACGGAACAAGCTTTGAAACGCCGCTTCCGATTACGGTAAAAAGAAGCACAAACGCCATCATAATACTGCCGTTTTTTATATCAAGATTTTTGTTTTTTCCGTAAGTGTAGGCGGATATCGCGCTTGCAAGCACATCTGAGGACAGTGCGATTCCGATAGCAGTATAAGGGGTCATGTCTAAAAAGGTGACAAGCATCGGAGTAATAACGGCGGCAGCGCTCATGCCGGCAAAGCCGGTTCCTAATCCGGCTCCCATGCCGGCGAAGAAGGTCACTGCAATCATAATAAGCGTTTCTGCGTCCATGATTCCTCCGTGTATCTGATATTATGGTATGACGGTTGAAAAGCTCTCTGAAATACTATAATAAGTTTGCGGGCAAAAATCAATTCTAAGATTGAAAGTTATTTAAATTTAATATATCATGGAATACAAAATATAATATCCGTGCGGAGGGACAATGTACTATTTTATTGTAAACGGACATTCAAAAAGCGGAAGCGTAAGAAACGTGTGGAGCAGGGTAAGCCGTGCGCTTAAAGCGTCGGGAGCTGAATACAAGGTAATAAAGACAACGTATCGCGGCCACGCCACCGACATTGCAAAGAAGCTGAGCGAGCTTCCTGAAAAGGATAAGAGTATTGTTGTGGTTGGCGGCGACGGAACGGTTAACGAAATAATAAACGGCATAACGGATTTTAAAAATATTAGTCTTTCCGTTATTCCGTCGGGTTCGGGAAACGATTTTGCCAGAGGTCTCGGAATCCCCAAATCGCCTGAAAAGGGGCTTGAAGGAATACTTAGCTGCAAACATGCTGAACTGATGGATTTGGGGCGGGTTTACTGTCCGGAAAACGGAAAGGAGCGTTTGTTTGCAATCAGCTCCGGAATGGGAATGGATGCGCTGGTGTGCAAAAAAACCAACCGTTCGGGGGAAAAGAAAATCCTGAACGCAGTTAATCTTGGCAATCTGTCCTACCTTGTACTGACGGTAGAGTCGCTTTTTACGATGTCGACCGGAAAAGCGGCAGTAACCGTTGACGGCGGCAGGATACACAGGCGGTTTGAAAAGCTGATATTCGTTGCCGCAATGAATTTTAAGGCTGAGGGCGGCGGAGTACCGATGGCGCCAAGGGCTTCTGCTTTTGACGGAAAACTGTCAGTGTGCGTCGGAGCAGGAGTTCCAAAATGGAAAACCTTCCTTCTTCTTCCCTTTCTGGTTGCGTCAAAGCATGAAAATTTAAAGGGCTTCGAACTGTTCAACGGAAAAAAGCTTGAGGTAAGCGTAAAGGAACCGATTGACATTCATACTGACGGCGAGTATCTTGGAGCCTATAAGAAGGCGGTGTTTGAATGTTTGCCCAAGAAGCTTAAAATCAGGCGGTAAATGTCAGACAGGCCTGCGGCGCATAACAGTCCTTTAGCCCTTGCCGAAATTTTAACAGACGCCTACCAAAGCTCCGCCATTTCGTAGATCAGTCTTTCGGATTTTTCCCAGCCGAGGCATGGGTCTGTAATGGATTTCCCGTAGCATTCGCCTGTAGAGCTTTGGTTTCCGTCTTCAATGTAGCTTTCGACCATGAAGCCCTTTACAAAGGAACGTATGTCGTTTGAAAGCTTGCGGCTGTGGATTACTTCTTTACATATTCTTATCTGCGCAAGGTACTTTTTATTTGAATTGGCATGGTTCGCATCGACGATAACGCCCGGATTTAAAAGGCTGCGTCTGCTGTATGCTTCAAACAGCTCTTCCAGATCCTCATAATGGTAGTTTGAATAACACTTTCCGTCCTCCTTTACGTAGCCTCTGAGAATTGCATGGGCGTAAGGGTTTCCCGGAGTCTCGACCTCATATCCACGGTATGAAATGGTGTGAGGAATCTGTGCGGCAAGTATGGAGTTCAGCATTACCTCCTTGTCGCCGCTGGTAGGGTTTTTCATTCCGACAGGTATGCCTACGCCGCTTGCCACGAGACGGTGCTGCTGATTTTCAACCGAGCGCGCACCGACAGCGACATAGGAAAGGATATCCGAAAGATAACTGTGGTTTTCGGGATAGAGCATTTCGTCCGCACAGGTGAACTCTGTTTCCTGCATTGCACGGATGTGCATCTGCCTTAGAGCTACAAGCCCTTTAAGCATGTCAGGCTGTTCCTTTGGGTCGGGCTGAAGCGCAATTCCCTTGTAGCCCTCGCCTGTAGTACGGGGCTTGTTTGTATATATTCTGGGCACGATAAAAATTTTATCCTTAACGGCTTCCTGAACACGGCGGAGCCTGCTGATGTAGTCGAGAACCGCATCCTCTCTGTCCGCAGAGCACGGCCCGATGATAAGCAGAAGCTTTTCGGATTTGCCTGTTATGATATCAGCAATCTCCCTGTCCCTTTCAGCCTTGATTTCTTTCATTTTTTCGGTAATGGGAATCTGTTCTTTAAGCTCGTCAGGGGTGCAGAGCTTTCTTTTTATTTTCATTTCCATAGGAATACCTCTTTAAAATTTACATGATTAGTTATGTTACCATTTATTCTGCGGTTTTGCAAGGGCTTTAGGGTTTATAAAACTGCGTGCGTTCTGAATCGGAGCTTAACGGCATTAAACCTAACGCGGCGCTGTGCGGAAAAGATGACAGGGCTGCGGCTTTAACGGATTTTAAAGGAAAAATCCGCAAATGAAGCGTTTATTGCAGGAATTTATTTTTTTGTAATGTTTTTTTAAAAAATAAGTAATCCTTCAGTAACAAAAAAATACTTTTTTAATCATGCAAAATGTGTTATCATTACTTCGTTATACTATTACTGAATTTTTGAGCGCGGCTTTTTATAAAAAGACGGTGTTCGGGGAGGCAGGGAAATGTCGAGTGATGTCGGCGGTAACGGCAGGAGCAATTTAAAAAAACATACCGGACAGAACAGCAGAGGCGGTGCAAAGACGGGAAATGGCAGAAGCGCCGCACCGGCAAGAATCAGCAGAGGAAAAAGCAAATCTGCAAAGCGCAGCGCGTCGGGTTCTTACGGAAACCGAAAAACCGGAAAAAGCAGTTCGGGCGGCTATGGCGGAAGGTATGCGGATGAAACCGCAAGGAGTTCCCATAACGGCTACGGAGATGAAGCTGTTAGAAGCTTCCGTGACGGTTATGACAGCGAAGCAGGGAGAAGATACCGCGACGGCTATGACAGCGAGGTAAGAAGAAGCGTGCGCACGTCAGATCCATATTCAAATCATAGAGAGTCATCATACAAAAAGAGCAGCTACAGCCGTTCGGGACGGAGCGGCTCCCGCAGCAGAGGCAAAAACGGAAGAAGCGGAAAAAATAGTCAAAACAAGAGAAGAATGAAAATAATAATCGGTGTCGAGGCGGTTCTTATTTTAGTCGGCGCCGTTGTATTTATATCCCTTTTGGCGAACATTTTGAAATCTCCCGTAAAAAAGAAACTTGTACTGGAAGTAGGGTCTCCGATAACTGCTGAAGCCTTTTTGGATAAAAAGGTGAAAAGCGCGAGCTTTGTAACGGATATAAATTCAATTAATCTGACAAAGCCGGGGACTGCTAAGATAACGCTTGAAATAAACGGCAAGAACTACGATTCGGAGCTTGTGCTTAAGGATACGGTCGCGCCTACAGGCGTACCGGCGGAGGTAATGACGCCTCCGGGAGTGCTTCCGGCTCCGGAAGACTGCTTTGAAAGCATTAGTGATGAAACACAGGTTACAGTAAAATACGAGGTTGAACCTGAGGTTAGCAGAGAAGGAAATGTCAAGGCGGTTCTCAGACTGACGGACGAGGGAGGAAACTACACGCTCGTTGAGGTAAATATTACGGTCAAGCAGATGGACAACGAGCCGCCCAAGATAGTCGGGGTCAAGGATATCGTCATAACGGAAGGCGAAACAATAAGCTATAAAAAAGATGTTTCGGTAACAGATAACATGGACGAAAATCCGACTCTTGAAATTGACAACAGCCAAGTGGACGCAAACACGCCGGGAGAATACTCTGTTATCTACACTGCAACCGATTCCGCAGGAAACAAGTCTTCCGTCAGCGCCACGGTCACGGTCAAGAAACAGATTCCTGCCGATGAGGCGGAGGTTTATGAATTGGCGCAGAAGGTGCTTGACAGCATAACCGACGATTCAATGAGCGACATGGAGGTTGCGTTCGCGATCTACCGCTGGACAAAGAGCCACATTGCTTACACAGGCACGTCGGACAAGTCCAGCTGGGTTGTCGGGGCAAAGCAGGCATTCACAAAGTACAGCGGCGACTGCTTTAATTATTTTGCGGCGGCAAAGGCGCTTTACACCGTTGCAGGAATCGAGAATGTTGACGTCGTCAAGAGCGATACATCGCACTCCCGACACTATTGGAGCCTTATAAACCTCGGCGACGGCTGGTACCACGTAGACTGTACGCAATGGACCTACAAAAATGACAATCTGTTCATGCTTACGGATGAAGAGCTTGAGACCTTTTCGTCAGCGCACTACAACAGGACGCATATCTATGACGGAAGCCTTTACCCGAAGAGAGCGACAGGGTCTGTGCAAAGCAAGGTCGATTATAAAAACGGCGTAATAAAAGATTGACAAATTTGAAGCTGATGTACGAGTATCTGCGGAAGGAGATGGGGGAATAATGAGTTTAGGCGTTATCGGCGGACTTGGACCGATGGCAACGGCGTGCTTTATGAAGCTTGTGATAAGCATGACGAAGGCGGATTGCGACCAAGAGCATCTGGAAATGATAATTTACAACTGCCCTCAGATTCCCGACAGAACGGAGTATATACTGGGAAAAAGCACGGACAGTCCGCTTCCTTATATAATTGATTTTGGAAAACGCCTTAAGGAGCAGGGGGCTGAATGTATCGCCATTCCGTGTATTACCGCGCATTATTTTCACCGTAAGATTGAGGAGGGCTGCGGACTTAAGGTCATACATGCTATTACGGAAACCGTGTGCCTGTTAAAGAGGAACGGAATTAAAGTTGCAGGGCTTATGGCGACGGACGGAACGATAGAGAGCAGGATCTTTCAGAGCGAGCTTGAGGCGCAGGGGATAGAGGCGGCGCTTCCTTCGGAAGAAAAGCAGAAGCTTGTGATGAGCCTAATTTACGATGACGTAAAGACGGGCAAGCAGCCGGACCTGAAAAAGTTTTATGCAGTCAAGGATTATCTGATTAAGGAAAAGGGCGCGCAGGTCGTCATTCTCGGCTGCACCGAATTATCCGTTATAAAGCAGGATTACGATTTGGGCAGCAATGTGTGCGACTGCATGGAGGTTTTGGCGGCGAGGTCGGTTACCTTGTGCGGAAAAGAGCTAAGTCCTCAGTATGAAATGCTGATTTGAAAAAATCTGGAGGTTGTTATGCAGCAGACAAATGTAATGGAGTACCTTGAACAGACGGTTAAGAGAGTTCCTGACAAGATTGCTTACGCAAACGAGTCTGAGGGACTGACCTTTGCAGAGGTATATGCTCACAGCAGGGCGATAGGGAGCTGCTTAAGCGGCATGGGGATCTGCAATGAACCTGTTGTGGTATTTATGAAAAAACATCCGAAGGCTATCGCGGCTTTTTACGGCTGCATATACGGGGGCGATTATTATGTACCTCTTGATGAGGAAATGCCTAAGTTCAGAATGGAACTGATTTTTTCAAATCTTCTGCCTAAGGTGGTCATATGCGACCAAAGCACCGTGGCGGCGGCAGAGGAGCTTGCGGCTTTAAAGGACGGAGAGAAGGTCAGCATACTTCTTTACGATGATATAATCAAAACGGAAATAAACGAAGCGGCTCTTGCAGGCATCAGGGACAGACAGCTTGATACCGACCCTATTTACATTGTTTTTACCTCTGGCTCTACGGGAGTCCCTAAGGGAGTTGTAGCGTGTCACCGTTCAGTAATTGATTATATCGAAAATCTTTCAGAAGTGCTTGAATTCAATGAGAATACGGTATTCGGAAACCAGACTCCTCTGTATTTCGATGCGTGCCTTAAGGAGCTTTACCCTACGCTTAAGTTCGGAGCAACGGCTTATATCATTCCTAAAAATCTGTTTATGTTTCCGATTAAGCTTGTTGAATTTTTAAACCGGTACAAAATAAATACGGTCTGCTGGGTAGTTTCGGCACTGACGATGATTTCGTCCTTCAAGACCTTTGACAAGGTTAAGCCGGAGTATTTGCATACCGTAGCTTTTGGGAGCGAGGTCTTCCCGATAAAGCAGTTTAATATCTGGAGAGAGGCTCTGCCGGATGCGAAATTTACAAATCTCTACGGACCGACGGAAACGACGGGAATGTGCTGCTATTATAAGGTTGAGCGTAAATTTGAGCCGGGAGACGTAATACCAATCGGAAGACCGTTCCATAACACGGAAATCCTTCTCATAAATGATAAAAATGAGAGAGCGGCTGCAGGAGAGGCGGGTGAAATCTGCGTAAGGGGAACTTCGCTTACCTTGGGTTACTATCATGCTTTTGAAAAGACAAGCGAAGCGTTTGTCCAGAATCCGCTTAACGACAGATATCCGGAGCTTATTTACAGAACCGGCGACATCGGAAAGCTGAATGAAAGAGGCGAGCTTATTTTTGTGTCCAGAAAGGATTACCAGATAAAGCATATGGGGCACCGCATCGAGCTTGGTGAGATTGAAGCAAATGTAAATCTTCTTGAGGGCATATCGTCTGCATGCTGCATCTATGATAAGGAGAAAGAAAAAATAGTTCTTTTCTTCACAGGGGATATGGAAGCAAAGGAGCTTGTTGCGCTCTTAAGGGACAAGCTTCCGAGGTACATGCTTCCCAATAAGGTTGAAAAGCTTGAAAGAATGCCGCTTACGGCGAACGGAAAGCTTGACAGAGTATATTTAAAAAACTATTATAATGGAGAGAAGTAAGGACGCTTTCGTTAAAGGCGGATTTAAAACGGCGGGAAAACGCTCTTTCTTCGTAAGATATGTACAAGAATTAGGAAAAACAAGACAAAAACGGAGGCAAAAAATGGAAGAAATTATTGAAATCCTGCAGGATCTTCACCCTGACGTTGACTTTGAAACCTGTGACACCCTGATCGATGACAAAATCATTGATTCGTTTGACATTGTCACTATTATTTCAGAAATCAACGAGAACTTTGATGTCGTAATTCCGGCAGAGGAGATAATCCCTGAAAATTTTAATTCTGCGAAAGCGCTCAGCGAGCTTGTTAAGCGTCTGAGCGACGAATAAAGGGTGGCTGCATGCTTTTTACATCCATTGAGTTCATAGCATTCCTTGCGCTTGTATTTCTGCTGTACTATGTGCTGCCGAAAAAATGCCAGTGGCCGCTTCTTCTGATATTCAGCTATGCGTTTTACTGGATTGCAGATCCGAGATACATTATTTTCATACTTGTTACAACGGTGTCCGCTTATCTGATAACGCTTAAGCTTGCGGCGATAAACACTGCGTCTTCGGAATACATAAGCGCGCACAAAGAACTTGCTAAAGAAGAAAAAAAGGCGTATAAGGCGGCGATGAAGGCAAAAAAGTGGAGATGGCTCCTCCTTTGCCTTTTTATTAACATCGGAATACTGGCGGTTACAAAATATACGAATTTCGTTATCGGCAACATAAACAGCTTCCTTGACGGAGAATCAAAAATTAAAGCAGTGGACATGATAATCCCGATGGGAATTTCCTTTTACACTTTCCAGACTGTGGGTTACGTAATAGACGTCTACAGGGGAAAGCAGGAGGTACAGAGAAACCCTTTCAAGCTGGCGCTTTTTGTGTCCTTCTTTCCTCAGCTGGTTCAGGGGCCGATAAGCCGTTACGGGGAGATGTCAAAGACACTCTTTTCGGAGCACCGTTTTTCCGGCAAAGTATTTTCCTTCGGAATGATGAGAATACTGTGGGGCTACTTTAAGAAGGTAGTGATTGCGGACAGGCTCATAACAGCTGTGACCGTACTGGTGGGAGACACTAAGCTTTACACCGGAAGCTATGTGTTTGTAGCGATGCTTTTTTATGCCTTTGAGCTTTACTGTGATTTTACGGGAGGCATAGACATCACTATCGGCATCGGTGAGGCGATGGGAATCAGGCTGCCGGAGAATTTCAATCTTCCTTATTTTTCAAAAAACATCAAGGAATACTGGAACCGCTGGCATATTACAATGGGCACATGGTTCACCGACTACATTTTCTATCCGATTTCAGTTTGCGGACCGATGCTTAAGATTTCAAAGTGGTCCAGGAAGCATCTCGGAGAATTTATAGGAAAACGCGTGCCTGTCTATCTTTCAAGCTTTGCGGTTTGGTTTACGACGGGCATATGGCACGGAGCGGCGTGGAATTTTATCGTTTGGGGTCTTATGAATTTCGTTGTAATTATGATTTCACAGGAGCTCGAACCGCTTTATGCAAGATTCCATGAAAAATTTAAGGTCAGAGGCAGGGTACCTTACGAGGTTTTCCAAGTCATAAGGACAGTGCTTCTGATGAGCGCTATCAGAATGTTTGACTGCTACCGCAATGTGCCTCTTACGTTTAAAATGGTCGGTACAATGTTTACGGAGTTTAATCCTCAGATAATTTTTGACGGCTCGCTTCTTAAGCTTGGACTTGGAGCGGCTGACTATATTGTTCTTGCGGCAGGATTTATCATCGTGCTGGGCGTCAGTCTTGTAAAGCTTAAGCTTGTAAGCGTCCGGGAGGCTCTTTACGAAAGGCCGGCAATACTTTACTTCGGCGCAATGGCGCTGCTTTTGGTGGCAACGCTTCTGTTCGGCGCTTACGGCGTGGGATATGATTCATCACAGTTTATTTACAACCAATTTTAGGACGAATTTAAAGCCTTGCTTAAAGCATATTTTAGTCGTGCCGTGCGGCACGAGGCGTAAAATAATTTGGTCTTGGGGATTAGGACTCCCAAACCGGGAACGCAGATGTGAACCTGTTAATAAAGCGGGCTTTGAATCAGGAGCATAAAATGAGAAAAAAAAGAATAATTTCGGCAGCGGTCGTGGCGGTTCTTACTGTTGCCTGTCTCTATGTCCTTCAGCGTCTTGTCGTGCCTAAGTACCAGAGAGGAATCGTGGAAGGCTCAATGGTTGAGGAATATTACAGGGACGAGTCGCCGCATGAGGTGGTTTTTATCGGAGACTGCGAGGTCTATGAAAATTTTTCTACAATAGAAATGTGGAGGAATTACGGCATAACCTCTTATATCAGAGGCAGCGCGCAGCAGCTTGTCTGGCAGTCGTACTATCTGCTTGAGGACACGCTTCGCTATGAGACGCCGAAAGTCGTTGTGTTCAATGTGCTGGCTCTTAAGTATAATGAGCCTCAGAACGAAGCTTACAATCGCATGTCGATTGACGGAATGAAGTGGTCGGAGGCGAAAATTGACAATATAAAGGCCTCCATGACGAAAGAGGAGAGCTTTATCGACTACGTTTTTCCTCTGCTGCGCTATCATTCCAGGTGGTCAGAGCTGACAGAGGATGATTTTAAGCATATTTTTTCAAAAGACCTTGTCACGCACAACGGCTATTACATGAGAGTTGACACTAAGCCGCAGGGCGAATTCCCGTCGCCGCTGCCGCTCGCGGATTACACGCTTGGGGAAAAGGCAATGGGCTATTTGCAGAAAATGGCTGATTTGTGCAAAGAAAACGGCATAGAGCTTGTGCTTATCAAAGCGCCGACAGAATATCCTCACTGGTATGACGAATGGGACGTGCAGGTAAAAGCATTTGCCGAGAAAAACGGATTAAACTATATAAACTACATTCCGCTTCAGGAGGAAATCGGACTGGATATGTCCAAGGACACCTATGACGCCGGACTTCATCTGAACACGCAGGGCGCTGAAAAGATGGCGGATTACTTCGGCAGGTGGCTGAAAGATAATTATGACCTGACCGACTACAGAGAAGATGAAAAAATTGCCGGAATCTGGAAGGAAAAGATTGACTTTTACGATGAAATGAAAGAACAGCAGTTTTATGAGCTTAATAAATACGGGGAGCTCAAAAGCTTCGGAGCCAATGCGATTGAAAAGTAAGATTAAAGCTTAGCTGTAAAAATAATCAATTATTGAGGAGGCTTTTATGAAAGCAAAATTTGTAAGAAAACTTGTTGTAATGACAGCATGTGCGGTAATGTCACTGACGCTTTTTACCGCTTGCGGAGACGATGCTGACAGTAACCAAGGAGGCTCAAGCAGCAACGGCGGACAGAGCGGAGAGAAAACCCCTGCCGCAACACAGGGTGCGGAAACTCCTTCCGATGGCGGCTACACCTTTACCTACAAGGGAACGACCATTTCCATGAAGGAGGACATGGAAACCGTTAAGGCGGCGCTCGGAGAGCCTGCAAGCTACTTTGAATCGGAATCATGTGCATTTCAGGGCATGGACAAGGTCTTTACCTACGGAAGCGTTGTGATCACGACCTACCCTGACGGAGACAAGGATTATGTCTATTCAATTGAGCTTAAGGACGATACGGTGGAGACGCCTGAAAAAATCTGTATCGGTTCTGCAAAGTCGGCGGTTTCTGACGCATACGGAGCTCCTTCAAGCGAGACGGATACAGCCTATGTCTACACCAAGGGAAGCTGTAATTTGACTTTCATATTCGCAGATGATGCGGTTACGGGAATTACTTATGTGGCAAAGACGGAGTAATTTCGCCGGTTAAAAAGGAGCTTAGTATTTTATATTGGCTGCAAGGCCTGACGCCGGAGCCTGATAAGCCGCTGAAATGAATTAGGGCGGTAAAATACTAAAAAATCAGTAAAATATTAAAATCGGGAGGCGACTGTTATGGACATTAAAGCTATGTACAAATTAAGCTACGGCTTATTTGTTCTTACTGCAAACGAAAACGGAAGAGACAACGGCTGCATAACAAATACGGTTATTCAGGCTGCGTCTGAGCCGAACACGGTAACCTTTGCAATCAACAAGCAGAATTTAACTCATGATATGGTGCTTTCAAGCGGAAAATACACAGTTTCGGTCCTTGACACCAGCGCTGATTTTGAGATGTATAAGCATTTCGGCTTTCAGTCAGGAAGAAATACGGATAAATTCGCGGATTTTAAGGACGTTAAGCGTTTGGAAAACGGGACTCTTTGCATAACCAAGGGAACCAACGCATTCCTCTCAGGAAAGGTTTTAAGCACTGTTGATTTGGGCTCGCATACGCTATTCATCGCAGACGTGTCTGAAATGGAAGTACTTAGCAAAACTCCTTCCGTGACCTACGAGTATTACCGTGAAAACATAAAGCCAAAGCCTGTGGACACAGGTAAAAAACAAAACGGTCAGACTGTCTGGATATGCACGGTGTGCGGCTATGAGTATGTCGGAGAGGAGCTTCCCGACGATTTTATCTGTCCTCTCTGTAAGCACCCTGCATCGGATTTTGAAAAGACGGTAAGATAGACAGGCTTTAAATGCAGACTTTTATCCGCAATTGACGGATTGTAAATTGAAGGAATATTCCTGTTAAATTCAGGAAAACTAATAAAAAAGGTTTGGAGGAGCATTTTATGGAAATCAGGATTTCTGACAGCATTAAATATATAGGAGTTGACGACACAACGCTTGATTTGTTTGAAAGTCAATATGTTGTACCGGATGGAATGTCTTACAATTCTTATGTTATTCTTGATGAAAAGACCGCCGTGCTTGATACGGCTGACAAAAGGAAAACGGCGGAGTGGGAGGAAAAGCTTCTTGCCGCGTTAAACGGGCGCAAGGCGGATTACCTTATCATTCACCATATTGAGCCTGACCATGCAGGAAGCATTGCAAGATTCTTAGAGCTGTTTCCAGAGGCAACGCTTGTGGGCAACAGCATGACATTCAAGATGTTCTCACAGTTTTTTGAACATATAAGCCTTGAGGGCAGAACCCTTTCCGTAAAGGAAGGCGAGAGCCTTTCCCTCGGCGAACACAGTCTGACCTTCTACACGGCGCCGATGGTTCATTGGCCTGAGGTAATGGTTTCATATGAAAGCAAGGAAAAGATTCTTTTCTCCGCAGATGCTTTCGGAAAATTCGGAGCGTTAGAAAAAACTCAGGATGCAGAATGGGCATGCGAGGCAAGAAGATATTATTTTAACATAGTCGGCAAGTACGGCGGACAGGTACAGCCTCTTTTGCAAAAGGCCTCGGAGCTTGACATTAAGTGCATATGTCCTTTGCACGGACCTCTTTTAAGAGATAATCTTGACTATTACATGAACCTTTATCAGACATGGAGCAGCTATAAGCCGGAAAACAAGGGGGTTTTTGTTGCAGTCGCATCTATTCACGGCAATACTGTAAGGGCGGCAGAAAAGCTGGCTGACCTGCTGCGTGAAAAGGGTGAAGAAAAGGTAGTCGTAACCGACCTTACAAGAAGCGATGTCGCAGAGGCTGTTGAAGACGCTTTCCGTTATGACAGAATGGTGCTTGCGGCGTCAAGCTATGACGGAAGCGTATTCTCCTGCATGAAGGATTTTCTTTACAGGCTTCAGGTAAAGACGTACCAGAACAGAAAGATTGCAATGCTTGAAAACGGCTCATGGGCGCCTTCTGCGGCAAGGACGATGAAGGGAATTGTTGAAACCTTTAAGGATGTTGAGATTCTTGAGCCGGTGGTAACAATCCGCTCGACAATGAAGGAAAGCGATATTCCTGCAATCGAAAAGCTTGCAGAGGCTGTTGTAAGCGCAGGAAAATAGACGTATTGCCATATACCGTAAAAAGGCACCTCAAAACATATGTGGATTTGAGGTGCCTTTTTTTTGGTGTCTGGAAACTAAAGCTTATTTGTATCCATTAAGCTTTTTGGACTTTATTATTTTAGGATAGTCTATATATGCAAGGTCGAGATCAACCTTCCCGTTTATTCCAGGAATAGTTCCTTTATCAGAATACTGCCACATACCATAAGTTCCGTCATAATGACATCTGCTTCCATATTCCGCTACCCACAGTGCATACCTTTTTGCAACCTCCGGTTCGATGTAATTTTGCAATGGAGAACGGCTTATATACAGGCCTGGGTAGTATCCTCTTTTTTCCATTGTATCGCAAAATGTCCGTACCAAGTCTGAGCAGAATTTTTTCCCTTTTGCAAACTGTTTGTGCTCTTCAAGGTCAAAGAAAATAGGATATTCAAACCGCTTGCCTTTTATTGCTTCAAGGCAGGTTTCTGCCTCCTTTTGCGCACAATCTATACTATCCGCATAGCTGTACCAATAAACTCCCACATCTAAAGAGCTGGCCTTTGCATTTTTATAGTTTTCCTCAAAGAACCTGTCTTTTTGGGATATATGCTTGCCATAGCCTGCTCTGATAATAACAAAGCTTATTCCTGACGCTTTTACCTTGGAGAAGTCTATTTTACCCTGATAGAATGATACGTCAATCCCACGTTTTTCCATATTAAAGCATTCTTTTAAGTTGTTATTGGCAAAGCATATATATTCAGCATCGTTTGCACCATAGGTTCCGGAGGCACATATAGGACCTTCGGAATTGCAGACAACAAAGTTATTGTCTGACTGCGTTACAGCGACAAAACGTTTATTATTGCTAATGAGGTATTCGTTTTGCATCAGGTTACCCCCTGCAATGATGCTCTCGCCTTTGCTTATGCATCCTGAAATGTATTTATCGGTTGTACAAACAGAAAGCATATTTTGACGAACATTATTGAGCTCATCTATAAGTCGTATGACAGTATCAAGATTTCCTTCGCTATCCGAAAGCTCAATGCTTATTTCATTGCATGGCATAAGTATGTTGTTGCACACAGATAATTCTGCATTATGAGAATTAATATTTTGTGTGACTAAGCTTATACTTTCCTCAATTGCGGTAATCTTATTAGCAAGCTCGCTTGACGACTGATGATTGTGTTTCTGTTCCTCATTTATAACGCATAGCCTTTGGTTGAGTTCCGCAATGTGCTGCTCGTTGTTGCATGACTGTATTTCGCTTGTTAGCTTAATGCGTTCGACGTCGAGAGCAGACATCATTTTTTTGCAATTTGGTTCATCGGAATAGAGAGATGAACGTTTATCAAGCAGAGTACACAGGGTCTTGTTGTTTTCCTCGATCTCCTTTTCTAATAAGGCTATATATTTTTTTACTTCTTCCTTTAGTTTGTTCACTATGGGGTTAAGCAGTTCAGTACATTTTTTGCGCTTTTCATAGCTGCTTCCCTCGCCTGTGATAATATTATCGCAGGCGGCCATTAATGCCTTAAATTCTATTAAAATGGATTCCATGTTTTTACCTCCGCCTAGTTTAAAAAGTCGGCAGCTTCTGATTTCAGCTTAGTGCCGTATCGCAATTTGTCATTTTGTGTCGTAGAAGAAAAATAAAAGTTAAAAAACAGCAATTATGTTTGTTTTACGGCATATTCTGCATTAAATTTTGCTGTTTCCTTTTTTGGGCGCCGTAAGCGTATAGCTTAAATCAAGCAGATTAAAAACCTTTTCATCAGGTACTGTTCCGTCAAGAAGAATGGTAATCCATTCCGTATGGTTCATGTGATATGCCGGGAAAATTCCTTCTTGTGAGCGGAGAGAAGCGGAAAGCAAAGGGTCGCATTTAACATTAAGAACATCGCACATTTCATTATCCGGAAGTCCAAGCTTTTTCTTTGAAATCTTCATTACAAGTCCGTACCATTTTCGGGTTTCCCTGTGGCGCAGAACTGCCGATTCGCTGTCATTTTTCCACGGATAGTCAGGAAGAGTTTTATAGTGTTTTTCTGCGTAGCTGAAAACAGATTTGCGGCTCATGGCGTCACCTCCTGTTTCAAAGGATAACACGGGAAGCAGCTTATTTCAATTGCTAAATGCAGCACTGTTTATTTTTTTAATAACAGTGTGCTTTTTGTGACTTAAAAAGTCTGCGGAATGGATAAAATAAAACCGCCGCTTTGCAGAAATTCTTTTGCAAAACAGCGGTTTTCTCCCAACCCGAATTTATATGCGCATATACAAACCTTTTAGCTTAAACTTTACATTCAGTAAAGTACTATAAGTAAATGCGGACTTAAGATAAGTAAAGCTTGTCAGTGACTTGCGGCATAGGAGGTTTTTCTTTCTCCGTCAACATCCTTAAAGGAGTAACTGAAAACATAGTCGTTATAATCAGTCATCATGGTAAATACTGCTTTTCTTTGAATAGTGTCTCCCGGTCTTGGATTTTCATCTCCTTCGCCGATTGTGTCTGCCGTGACGTCCGTGCAGCTTCCGACTCCGAGATAAAGCGTATTGTTTTTTTCAAATCCTTTCCCGTCAGGCTTTTCAGCTTCTAATGACAAATCGCTTACGGTAATTCCGAAATCGCTTTGTGAATATTCTTCAGGGTATTTTATTTCGTAATCAAATTCATAGTATTTAATGAAATCTTCCTCCGGCTGCTCCAGTATCCAGAAATTATTGCCGTTATTGTATGCGTCTACGGAAGCCTGTCCATCCTCGCTTACGCTGACAACTCTCCAATAAATGACCTCCTGGCTTTCAGATACGGGATTGTAGGTGGCAGCTTTAATCCATTCGCCTAAAGGAGCCGGTGAAAGAGGGTCTGTATACTGCACGGTATCGGCAGTATCACTACCGTTCTCGCCGCTATTATCCGAAGCGTCGCCGTCATTGTCGTCATTATTGCTTTTGTCATCACCGTCATTGTTTGCGCCGTCACCGTCATCGTTGTCAGTTGTTCCGCCGTTGTCGGAGGTATTGTTTTTGTCGCTGTCTTCAGGCTTTTTGGTAATTGTGCTTTCTGCGGCAGGCTTTGAAGATGAAACATCTTTATTATTGTCCTCACTCTTGCCGCATCCGCACAAGCTTAAACATAACATTACGCAAAGTATAAAAATAAGCTTTGCCTTTGAAGTTAATTTCATTATTGTATCCTCCTGCATGGTTGTTAGGTAGATTTTTAATTGCAGGAAGATAATATCTTAAAAAAAGTCAGTTTTCAATGCTTCTTGCATATTCGGCTGTTTTGCTTGTACATTCGGTAAAAAAGCGCTTAACCGGAAATAGCCGTCGCGCTCGGA
>CANRAZ010000009.1 GCA_947628705.1 uncultured Lachnospiraceae bacterium
GGCTGGCATACTCCCAGACAGGTACTGATGGATTATCTGCGGTCAGTGTAACAAATGTTTGACAAACCTACATAATTTCTAATAATTCCTTATGAGGTATAACGAAGTTCTCCGGGATATTCATAACTAAATTGGATATTTATAAAACAATATAGAAAATATCGACTTTTTTTGAAGAGTAGTGAGCGGTTTTAATTCTCCGCTTTCAAGCAGTTTTTCCACTATCCTTGGTATCATCCAACCAGAACCGAGACTGTTCAAAGTCATAGCTTTTACTACTTCATGCATATGTTTCGGAAAATGCTTTTTGTCCTCTTCAAAAATCAAATCATCCATATGCTTTGCAAATTTTTTCACTTCATCGGGAACGGTTATCTTTTCCCTTGCAAATCTGCACCATGAATTAAATATATCTTCATCTTTGCTCAAAGTAATTTTTACTGTTGCAGGCTGTACCCTGTCCTCAAAAACATACTCCTTGTCGCAGAGACGTTTATATTCTTCGGGAGAAATTTCCCCTTTTCCGCCTTTTATGAATTTTGCAAGAGACTCCCAGTCCTCGCTTAGATTATCCCTCCAACCGCCGCTTCTGTCCGAATATCGACAGTCCACCGAAACATTTTCAACGGAAATTTTTTCATTTTCATTGTCGATTTCATCGAAATTATCCCACGTTCTCGTCATAAAACCACACGCCCAATAAATATTTTCTTTCTGATCTTTTATGCTGAGATCGTCATTTACCACTGCCGTAGCTATAAAATTTCCGCCGTCGGGACGTCTTACAAGTAATTTGTTCCAGTCATTTTCAAACATCTGAAGCGGCGACAGTGCAAGCATTACAACATTGTATTTAAGAAAATTCAAATCGTTTCCGTCACAGGTAAGTCCCCAACGTTCGGGATCATTTTCAAAATTACGGAATATTTCCGGAAAATATTTTTCACAAAGAAACTCCGCAGCTTTGTTATAAATTTCACCATAGTCGAATCTTTGCCTGTTATCAACAAGATACATATTTGTCCTATACTTGGGATCCTTGGTATTGTCCAGTTTGTCGATGTAAGCGTATTCCACCAATTTTGAAAGAACATCGGCAATATATACCTGCGGAACTCCTACCGCCCGTGCAATTTCAGGCAAAGTTTTCGGCTCGTGATAACACGCCCATGCAATATTCATTTTCAGGCGTGAATCAAACATATCCTGCGTATCGCCCATGGGACCTGCTCCACCGTTGTGTCCCATATCGGTGAAAATAACCGGATTTATATCTGTGTTCTGCTCGTTGATATTCATATTTATACCTTCTTTCAGTTTACTTCGTGCGTCGGACAAATGCCATTTTACAGTGCCTTGGGAAATATTCAGCTTATCGGAAATTTCTGCCACGGAGAAATTATTATAATAGTGCATATAAATTACAAGCCGCTGACGTTCCGAAAGAAAGCCGATCTCACGGCGGAGGATCTCCTGCATTTCCGTGTCGTTATTATCCGTAATTTCCGGAGCGGGGGTCATTTCGTCAATGCTTATAAATCGTCTGCCGTTTTGCAGATTTCCGATATACCGTGAATAGACATTTCTTGAAATTCGGTAAACATACCCATCAATATTTGCGATGTTATCTGCTTTCAGAAATGAGCCGTAAACTTCGCAGGTAATATCGGAAGCAAGTTCACGAGCCTGATCTATATTCCGCAGTTTATCCAGAGCAAAGCCGAATATTTTATTCATATACTGAAAAATCAGCTTGTCCGCAATTGCTTTTTTCATTTTTATTCACCTTTCGCGCGAACAGTTTTTTGAACGTTCCATACATATAGTGCATGATATTTTGAAATGGTTGGGTAGGATAAAAAATTATAACTTCATAAGCTTTTTTATGGTAATCTTCATCAGGAGCAACATTGCTAACTGATTATGATAACTTGCTATTTTCAAAATTTCTGGTAGCAAACCTTGCCATTATTGAATCCTTAGGAAGAATCATTAAATGTCAGCCTGCATCTCACATAACATTTCTTCATATTGCTCTGTTTTTTTCATTTCCATATTCATTACCTTTACTTTTTCTTTAAGCTGTTCCATTTTTGTAATTTCACTCAAAAACTTACCGCATATAAATATAATAAGTCTACCGTCTGATTGAAGAGAATCTAGATGTTTTGAAAAAACATCTACACATTTATACAACAAAGATTTAAATTCCTAATCCAGCAGCTTATATTTCAAAATCAGTTCCCTGATAGGCCTTAATCTTCTGTCTCTTGTTATTTCCACAAGACCAAGCTTTGTTATATCGACAACAGTAACCCCCTTGTATCTTCGGCTCATTTCAACAAGTTTTCGGTAAAAGCACATCTCTTCTTCACCTTGCATGCTGATAAAATCAGCAACTATTATTCCTGAAAGCTCACGAACCTCAAGCTGTCTGAAAATTTCTTCTGCGGCTTCAAGGTTTATCTGCATAAAGCCCTCTTTAAAGTTTTTTACTGAGGAACTTGCTTTTGCAGTGTTTACGTCGATTGATACTAAAGCTTCTGTCTGTTCGATTACAAGGTGAGCGCCGCTTTTCAGCCATACTCTTTCAGCGACAATACTGCTTAAATGTTTTTTCATATCATAAAGCGCATCAAGGCTTAAAACAGTATCAGAATAAAAGGACAGCGCAGGCAGAACCTGAGGCTGGAACCTTTCAAGATAGTCCTTAAGCCGTATAAAGACATCAGGAGAATCAGTCACTATTTTATTACAGTCAAGCTGCGCATTGTCGCGAAGATTAACGATATATTGCGGTACTGTACTGTAAATCAGCGATTTTGCTTTTCTTTCGGCAGCAGTTTTCATTATTCTGTTCAGCTCAGATAAATCATAGGTGAGTTCTTCCATTAGTTCTTCGTCAGATGCTGTGCAGGAATTTGTTCTGAATAAAATGTTCACGCCTTCGGTAAGCATCGAAGAAAAAACTTCTTTTTTGCTCTTTTTAAAAGCTCCGTCTTTGATTTTAGAGGAAAAGCTTATTCCGGTGTTTCCATTGTACTTAACAACAAACAGTCTGTTGGTAAACGCAAGCTCCGGCGAAACCGTCACAGGCTTTTTCCTAAAAGCTTCCTTAACTATCTGAACAGGTATGCAGTCTCCGACGTGCAGCTTGCCGTCCGGGTGGATCTTATCAGCAGCAAATTTAAATCCCTCCTTAAGCTGCATAAAGCACAGTGAAGACATGCCGATGTCAACGTAGGCGGCATTCAGATGAAGGATAATCCTGCTTACCCTTCCGACATAAATGTTTCCTACGCCATAGGCATTGTCGGTTTCTTCAATATTGACCTTATCGATTTTTCCGCCGGTAAAGCCTGCGGAAACAACCGCTCCGTTTTTTTCATAGAAAATTACAGTATCTGACATAGTGATACGCTCCTGTCCGGTTCGCCTCCGTAAAGCTCCATTCTATGTATTCTGAAGTCAGAAGCATTAAGGGAAAGAGACGACGCATTTAAGAAGGTTTCAAGGAAAAGCTCAGGATTAATGTTTGTTTCGCTTCCGGCGCTCAGACTGACAATGAATTTTATTCCGTTTTCAAAATCAGGCGCATGGAGCGAGGATCTATCTGCCAGCCCCTTAGTTACGACTGATACGGCGGACGGATTCCAGTAAATCGGCTTAAAGCCGCCATGCGAATAATCCCAAACCTCGTATATGTAATCCGAGAGGCAGATTTCCTTCTCTCCCTTCTTGGTCTTTTTAAGGGCTTTAATTTCTTTTTGCGACATAAACGCATTAAGTGCGGGAATTACATTTCGGCAGGCTTCAAAACCGTCCTTAAGCAGTATAAGATAAACAGAACGGCTGATAAGCGACATCGCCGTTTGAAGCTTCCTGTTTGTCTCTCTGTCTTCAAGTCTTACCGCATCAAGAATTTCAATTCCTCTTGTCGTGAACCTGTTCAAAAGGCTGACTATTTTTCCGCATTCCATTTCGGTCGTAAGCTCGATGTCTAAGTATTCGCCGTCGCTTGTGATTCCAAGTCCCAGCGGCTGTGCAAAGCTTAGAATTTGATGAGGATGAAAGCCTTCCGTGTATTTAATCGGCAGATTTGCTCTGTTAAAGAGCTTTTGGAAATATCTCATAACATCGAGATGTCCGATAAAACGCATTGTATCGTATTTCGCAAATTTAATTCTTGCTCTCATAGCAGACACCTCCACCAAAGGTTGCCGCGCCGCAGCCTGAACACTTCTGTCTGCAGTTCGGAGTCACCGTCGCTTTCTTTGCATTCTCGTACTCTCTCATCAGGAAGCTTTTGCTCACGCCGACATCAATAAAATCCCACGGAAGAATTTCATCAAAGCTTCTTTCTCTCGTATTGTAAAATCCGATGTCAAAGCCGAGCTCGTCAAGAACGGTTTTCCAGACGTCGTATTTAAAGAACTCATTCCATGAATCAAAAATGCAGCCTCGTTTGTATGCTTCATAAACAGCCCTTGAGAGCCTTCTGTCTCCCCTTGCAAATACTCCTTCAAGCTCTGAGGTTTCAAGATCATGCCAGATATACTTTATGCTTTTGGCGTTAAGAGTTTTCTTTAGAGCCGCGCTAAGCTTCTGCTGACGTGCGTTGAAGGTCTCCTTATCCGCCATGGCTGTCCACTGAAAAGGAGTAAAGGGCTTTGGTATAAAGAAGGACGTGCTTGTTACAACAGATACCTTGCCGTGGCGTTCTTCCTTGGGAAGAAGATAGTAGGCGGCCGCTATATCGTTTGAAAGCTCCGCAATCGCTTCGGCGTCCTCGTCCGTTTCAGTCGGCAGCCCGAGCATGAAGTAAAGCTTTACCTTGTTCCAGCCGCCTTTAAATGCAAGAGAGGCTCCGTTTAAAATGTCCTCCTTGGTCAGACCCTTGTTGATTACATCACGCATTCTCTGTGAGCCGGCTTCAGGAGCGAAGGTTACTGAACTTTTAGCCACGTCCTGAATCTTGCTCATGACGTCAAGGGCAAAAGCATCTATTCTGAGCGACGGGAGAGCTATGTTTATGTGCTTGTCCTTATATTCGTCTATCAGCCAGTAAACAAGCTCATGCAGCGCGGAATAATCGCTGGAGCTGAGCGAGCTCAAGGTTATCTCGTCCTGTCCGCTGGAATCCAGCATTTTCTTTGCTTTATCTTTAAGAAACTCAACGCTTCTTTCTCTTATTGGACGGTAAATCATTCCTGCCTGACAAAACCGACAGCCTCTGATGCAGCCTCTTTGGATTTCAAGCACTACCCTGTCCTGAATGGCTTGGGTAAGCGCGACAAGAGGCTTCTCGGGATAAAAGGTTTCGGAAAGGTTCATTTCAACCTCTTTTTTGATTTTTGCAGGCGCAAAATTGTAAATCGGTGAAAAGCTTTTGATCGTTCCGTCCTCATTGTAGACGCAATCATAAAATGCAGGTACGTATATACCCGGAATCCGGCATGCCATTTTCAGGAAATCCATTCTGCTTCCGCCGTTTTTCCTGTTTTCTTTAAAAAGCTCAATCAGTTCATAATATCTTGTCTCTCCCTCTCCAAGATAAAAAAGGTCGAAGAAATCGGCTATTGGCTCGGGGTTATAGGAGCACGGGCCGCCTCCTATTACCAAGGGGTCGTCGTCAGCTCTGTCCTTTGCATAAATTGGAATCTGCGACAAATCCAGAATCTGCAAAATATTTGTGTAGCACATTTCATATTGAAGAGTAATTCCGAGAAAATCAAAGATTTTTACAGGCTGCTGGCTTTCCAACGCAAAAAGAGGAATGTTTTTTTCTCGCATGATTTTGTCAAGATCGGGCCACGGAGAATAGACCCTGTCGCAGCAGGTGTCCTCTCTCTGATTAAACAAATCATATAAAATCTGTATACCGAGATGGCTCATTCCAACCTCATAAACATCGGGGAAACACATACAGAACCTGACGTCGGCTGAGAAAACGTCTTTATTTACGGCGTTAATTTCCGAACCGATGTACCTTGCAGGTTTTTCAACCGACATCAGAATGTCATCGCTTAGAGCAAGTTTTGTCTCTTTCATCTGAATTCCTTACCTGAAACCAAGATTGGATTTATTAAAGCGCATATGCCGCCCGTATCGCGCTTTTCGCCAGAGCGCTTTGATCGCCTTTTCATGGTTTCAAAAACAGTATTAACAATTTAATGTCTGCGTCTTTAGCTGTGTCCGTGCTTTCTGCCTGTTTGGGGAAAACACGGCTTTAACAGTGATAATTTTAACATAATATTTTATTTACTTCAATTCAAAAAGAGTTCTTTACAAAAAAGACATTATAAATTATCATTCTACATGGTAGAATTATCATAAAAATTCCGGGAGGAACAAAAAAATGGCATGGTGTCCAAAATGCAAAAGCGAATACCGCGAGGGCTTTACTGTCTGTGCGGACTGTAAGGTGCCTCTTGTGGAAAGTCTTGATGAAACGGAAAGGGAACCTCTGTGTACTTTTGAAGATGAAAGCATTGCGGAAAAGTTCATTGAATATCTTCGCTACTCTTCCATTTCAAACACTGTTGAGAATAATGAGGAATTTATAAGCGTAATAATTGAGAAAAATGACCGTCATAAGGCTTTGATGGTGATGCAGGCGTTTGTTAAGGTCGAAGACGGGCTTTTTGCAACGAAAAATATTGATTCTTCCTACTTTATCGGCAAGGTTGAGGATATTAAAGAAGCTTTTCAATCCGATGATACGGCCGGCGAATCCGCCGATGAATCTGATGACGGCTCAAATGCGCGCGAGTTGGCCGGCGGTGAAAGCTCTGACGAGGACTCTGAGGAAAGCTCAGGTGAAAAATCGGAAGAGGAAGACGTCGGTTTAAGTCTTGCCCCGGAAAGGTCTGTTATCTTTGAATCCAGCTCCGTAAAGGCAGACGACAGCTATTCTACAGGGTTAATGCTTATTACCATTGCAATAATAGGCAGCGTTGTCGCCGTGGCTTTTCTTAAATCAATGAGGATCCAGCTGTGCGTTCTTTTCGGAATTATGTTTCTCTACGGTATATATTCGTTGAAAAAATCTGCCGACTACCGTAAGGCTGCGTTAAAGGAATCGGAGCTCTCCGATTCTGTACAGAAATGGCTTGCCGAAAACATTAAGGAGGCTGACCTCATCGCACAGGATAATATCTCTGAAAGCGATGAAGTTAATTATTTTAAACGGATTTCTTATATTGAAAAGAAGCTTAAGGAGCAGTTTCCGGACCTGGAGGAAACGTTTAAAGATTCTTTAATTGATGAATTCTACGAAACTCTTTTCGGCGAAAACGCTGAGTAATAGTCAATTTACATAATTTTCAAAGAAAAAATCGCAAAAAATTATTTATTTTTTGCAATTTTCTACCTTCATATTCTTGATTTAATGCAATTATTTGTTTATAATCATTCTATATGCAACTATGCATAAGGAGGAATTGATAATGTCGAAGGTTTGTCCAAAATGTAATAAGGAATTCGATGATGACGTAACATTATGCCCTGATTGCCAGGTCGAACTTGTTGCAAAGACCGCCGAATCTCCTGCCTTTGCTGAAAAGCAGGAGGATAAGCAGGTTTCGGTCTTCTCTCTTACCAGTGAGGATTCAGCCCAGAGAGTCATTGAATACATGAAGGAACAGGGCGTAGATGGGGAATATCGTTATAGCTTACGTGAAAGAACATTTAAGATATACGTTGCACAGTCGGACGCGAGAAACGCTCTTCGTGCCTGTACTGCTTTCTATGCAATTGAGGCAAAGCGTTTAAAGGAAGAAGAGGATAAGCGCCGCGCTGCCGAGGAAGCGGAAAAACGTCGTATTGAGGAAGAAGAACGTAAAAAACGTGAGGAAGAAGAACGCATCCGCCGTGAAGCCGAAGAAAAAGAACGCAAAAGGCGTGAAGCTGAAGAAGCGGCAAGAAAGGCTGCTGAAGAAGAAGCCATCCGTAAAGCCGAGGAGGAATCCAGACGTAAGGCGGAGGAGGCTGAACGCATCCGCCGTGAAGCTGAAGCGGCTACCCGTAAAGCTGAGGAGGCTGCTAAAAAGCTTGAGGAAGAGGCAAAAAGGGCTGCCGAAGAGGAAGCAAGACGCAAGGCTGCCGAACAAGAAGCAAAGCGCAAGGCTGCTGAAGAAGAAGCAAGACGCAAGGCTGCCGAAGAAGAAGCTGCAAAGCTTGAGGAAGAAAGAAAACGGCAGGAAGCCCGTGAAAAGAGAAAAAAGATGTTCGAGGCAGGCTTCCGTGAAGCAGAGGAACAGAAACAGGAAGAACGGCGTCAGAAGTTTAACTTTATTCCTCACGTTGAGGGAGAAACCGTTCAGGAGGAGGCATCTGAACCTGTTGCGGAGGAGGTTCAGCCTGAATCGGGTCCGATTTTTGTTGAAACGGAACCGGTTGATGAGTACGAAGTCGGTGATACGATCGTAGTTGACGCTGTTGAAATTGAATCGAATGATATTGCTGTCGATGATCTGCCGGATTTTGATAACGGGTTTTCGGAAACCGATACTGCAGAGCAGGAAGAAAACGAGGCGGAGGCTCCGCTGTTTTCAGATTTTCTTTCCAATATTAAGGTCGGAAAGAATATAGGCGGTTCTCTCTTTGGCGGCACCTTGGATGATGAGGATGAAGACGAAGATGCAGAGCAGCCGGCTGCTTTTGACGACACTTCAAAGTCGTCGGATAAGACTGAGTCGTTTGAAAAAAATGAGGCTGTTGCTGAAGAAGACTCCTCTCCTGTTTTCTCGATAAAAGGCGATGTAAAGCCAAAGAAGCCTTTAGTTGAGGACATGTTCACCGATAACATGTTTTCATCGGCTGAAAAGAATGATGCAGTTGCAAAACCGAATGCTTCAGGGCGGAACGATGCTGCAACCGAAAGCAAAGATACGATTGAAGAGGTTATTAACTATCAGCTGAAATCGTCTTCTGCTCCTTCTAAGCCGCGCGTTCCGGAACCTCCAAAGAGTAAGTTCTCAGATTTTGACGATGCTCTCGGTGACGGTACATACAAGGGCTTTGTCCCTGATTACCATCAGGAAGAAGAAAAAGAGGAAGAAGATGAGGACACTCTTCTTGCCAAGTCCTACGGATTTAATCCTGAAGAATATAAAAAGCTCAAGGAAAAAACTGCACAGAAGGCCGAGGAAAGAAAGAAAAATCCTCCTAAGAAAATTAACAAGGACTTTATTGTAACGGACGATTCCGAGCTTGATGAGTACAGAGGCTTTGTGCCTGACTATTCATCTAAGGATGAAGAAGAAAAAATGCAGTATTATACAAAGAGGACTGCAATTGATTATTCAAAGTACAGATCTTCATCTGAGAGCGGAGAAAGAAATTCGCTTACCAATTTAAGCGCTACCCTCCGTTCAACTTCACCTACCGAATTAAGCAGGATTTTTGAAAATGATATACTTAAGGCCGCTGCAAAGCCGCAGGATTATATCGCTCTTAAATCTTCCACTTATCTTATTGCGCTCACCGGCGGACAGTTGAATTCGCTTCTTTCCGCATGGCTTATGACAAACTGTACCAGCGCTACCGTAAGGCAGTATGCGAAGGACGGTGCAACTGCTGATGAAAACTATAACAGCAAGGTTGATGGAATCAAAAATTTGATTAAACAGAACTTTGGAAAGCTTGATGATGCAGTACTGGATATCATTGTTAAAAAGTTCTATAATAAATATCTTGATGAGTAATCTTATCAGGCAGCGCTTAAGAAAATTATACGTTTTCATATTTATTTTCAGTATTATAAAAAAACACCTCAGTAATTTTGTACTGAGGTGTTTTTTATTTAACACTTAAGCCGTCTGAAATCTGCAGCTCAACATTACCGTAAAAAATATAATCTTCTATTCTATATCCCTTAAAGCAGTAACCGGAATCCGTCGTATCATTGCTTGATATATTTGCGTTTAATTTACTTCTTTTTCCACGATCTTCAGTAGCTCTTTCTTCCTTAAGAGGACTGCTGCCGCCTTCAGCGTCTTCGTAAGCTGTTTTTGGGTCAGGCTCTACTTTAATTATGCGGTAAATATTTTCTTTTTTGTCGCTCAACAGCGTAAGCTCTGTTTCCTTTAGCGTGATATCCGCCTTTTCGCTTTTATCAAGACAAACGGTAATGTTTTTGCCGCCGGTATTGTATTTAATCGATTCGGTTTTTTCTCTGACATATTTCATTATTTCCTTCATATCATGCCACTTGAACGTTCGGTTCGGGTACCAGCCGCTTGCCAAAACACAGCTTACAACAACTGTGTCCTTATATTTGTTTGCGCCTACAAAGCAGTAGCCTGCCTTTCCCGTAAAACCTGTTTTAATACCGATTGCCGTGCTATCCATGGTAAGATATGTGTTGATATTGCTTACGGAATGATATGCTTTTCCGTTTATCTCACTGAAGCTGTAGCTTTTTGTATTAACTATATCGACAAATTTTTCATTTCTGATTGCATAGCTTCCTATCAGCGCCATGTCATAAGCTGTTGAAAAGTGATTGTCATCGTCAAGTCCGTTAGGAGTGACAAAGGAGCTGTTAAGCGCGCCTATTTCCTTCGCTTTACTGTTCATCAGCTTTGCAAATTCCTCCGTACTGCCGCCTACGTGCTCTGCCAAGGCTACGGCAGAGTCGTTGTGGCTCTCTAAAAGCATAGAATAAAGCAAATCCTGAACATAGTACTGCTCTCCTTTTTTTACGCCTAGATGAACCTTGGGGCTTCCGGCCGCCTTTGCCGATACGGTCACGATATCGTTAAGGCTGGAATTTTCAAGAACGACAATAGCGGTTAGGATTTTTGTCGTACTTGCCATTGGCAGCCGTTCCTCATAATTCTTTCCGCATAACAGATGTCCGTCTCTGTAATCAACGGCTGCATATGCACCTGCATATACCGGAAGATTCGTTTTATCGGATTCATATTCAGCGTCACCTAAGCTGACAGTATTTTGAAAATAACGTTCGTAATTATAATAAGGCGCTGAAACGGCTTTATTTTCATTTCTGTCTTTTTTGAGGATTAACAGCGCAGCTATGACTCCTACAACGCAGCATAGCAGAAAAGGAAAAAACTTTTTTAAGTGGTCTCCTATATGCTTTGCGTTATTATTTGACATTGCCTCTGTTTCAGAATTTTTTTGATTTTGGGCTTCCTGATTCAAATTTCTTTGTCCGCTTTTTTTATATTAATATGAAACAAGCCCGTTATAAATTCATATAACGGGCAGCAATACGGAGAAAAATGTTCATCTTTTATAAAATAAGGCTGATTAAGACTGATAAATCAAACAGGCACTTCGGTTACCGCGCCGGGATCTGACAGCGCAGTTTCTTTATATGCTTCCTCCTTAAACTCTTCTATTTTATCGGAACTTATCACAGGAAGCTCGTCCACAGAGGATACTCCAAAGCACCTGAGAAATTCCTCTGACGTTCCAAAAAGGATCGGTCTTCCCGGAACATCCTTTCTTCCAAGCTCGGTAATAAGATTGTACTCAAGAAGCTTGTTTATCGCAAAATCACTTTTAACTCCTCTTACCGCTTCAATTTCCTGACGTGTCACAGGCTGCTTATATGCGACGATGGAGAGCGTTTCAAGCATAACGTCTGTAAGAGCATGTTTTTTGGGAACATGACAAAGCTTTATAAGGGATTCGTAATACTTTGAATTTGTACACATTTGAAAGCTGCCGTCAAGCTCGATAATGTTCATTCCCTTTTCTTTATATTCGTCCATAAGTTCATTGCAGACGGATTTGACCGTATTTTCGGACACGTCAAGCGCAGCCGCAATACGTGCGGCCTCGACAGAATCGCCCATTGTAAAAAGTATCGACTCAATAATATGTTTAAGGTCGTCTTGCGTTTCATTAAATTCATTTTGTGATTTAACAGATTCTTCCATTTTTATCTCCGTAAATGCAAATTTATTGATTTAAGTTAAAGGGTATCATTCAGAAATCCGTTAATATGCTGATTTAAGAGTACTGCTCTACTGCAACAATATCATCGGCATGGAATTCAACTTCAATGTCGTCAAATATTTTTTCCTGAACAATTGTCACTCTGCCCATTTTAATAAGCTCCAGTATTCCAAGGAATGTAACAATTATTTCCACCTTGCTGCCCGGATTATTAATCAGTCTTTTAAAGCTGCATTTTTTGTGCTTTATTCCGTATTCCTGAATTTTTCGGACTTTATCGGAAAAATCCACCTCTTCCTTTGTTATCTTGCCAAAGCCGCTTCTGATAGGGTCTATTTTATTGGCATTCCTTTTGATCATGTCATTAAAAAGGCGGTTTAAAAGCTCCAGAGTGGTGTCTCCGAGAACCTCCTTAGGGTCAATCGGTTCTTTATACTGCGCAACCTCTTCAGGCAGCATTTCTTTTCTGAACACCCTTCCGGCTGCGTCCGCCTGAAGCTCTTTTAATTCGCCTGCGGCATATTTGTACATTTTATATTCAATCAGCCTGTTTGTAAGCTCAAGCCTGGGGTCTTCTTCTCCGTCCTGCTCATCTTCCTGTTTTGGAAGAAGCATTGCCGATTTTATTCTCAGAAGGGTCGCAGCCATTACAAGGAAATCGCTCATAACGTCCATAAGCCCGTCTCTCATGTTCTCTATGTATTCTATATACTGGTCTGTTATATCAGCTATCGGAATATCATAGATGTCGACCTTGTTTTTTTCAATCAGATGAAGAAGAAGGTCGAGAGGGCCTTCAAACGCTTCTAGTTTAATATTCAGTGCAGACATTGTTTTCTCCTGATTTATTCATAAGCGTGATTACGGTTACGTCTCTTCTGTTAAATATTCTGAAAGGCATTGAGTGATCTCCTAAACCGGCTGAAACCGTAATTGAGGAATCGCCTTTTATATAAGTCCCGACGCTGTATTTAGGAAAGAGAAAAGACTGCGGAGACAGAAGTCCTCCGATGTAAGGCAGACGTACAATGCCTCCGTGTAGATGACCTGAAACAACTCTGTCAGCGCCCCAGCTTCGGTAGGCGTCAAAAAATTCAGGATGATGCGCAATAAGAAAATTGCATTTTCTACCGGAATATTTAGGCAGATCCTTCTCTATTTCCTCAGCCGTCAGAGGATAAAGAGCCCTGAATTTAACAAAATGTTCTTTTTTGTTAGTATATCCCGAAAAAAGGATATCCTCTGTCTCAAAGCTTTCATTGTCGAGAATAATAACTCCAAAAGATTTTAAGCTGTCGGCATAGGTCTCCCATAATTCGGGATAATTTTCACGAAAATTAATTTCATGGTTGCCCAGACCGTAAATGACTGTAAGTCCGTTTTCAGCCAGCGATTTTAAAAGGCCTGCCGCTTTTGTTACATCTTTTGATGAATATGTCAGTAAATCGCCTGCGATTACAACATATTCAGGCTTTTGCTCTGTGATAAGCCTTATAAGCTTTTCGTTTTTTTTTCCGTAGGTACAGTTGTGCAAATCCGATATAAGCACAATCTTGTGATTAGACCTTACTTTTTTGTCAGGTATTGTAACGCTGACCAGCTTAACCCATCTCCGACAGACGGCGGAAATCGCCAATGCCGCAGCAAGGCCTGCTGAAAAAATTGCAAAAAGCACCTTGAAAACAGAGTTGGACCTCATAAGCACCTCAGAACAAAAAGTCCTCTTTATTTTATCATTTTGCCGTCAAATAGTCCAGTAAATTATCTCAGAATTCTTGACCGACGGATTATTGCGCACTGCTGTTTCTGAAAGCCGTGGGCGTATGCAGTTTGTTAAACTTCTTTTAAAATTTTTTCAGAAGTCTTTTTAAACAGTCAAAATAACTGAGTTCGGTAATATCAGTTGCAGCCGTAAGAGGATATTCGCAAAGCGTTTTATCTCCACAGGTCATTATCAGGGTTCCGCACTCCTCTCCCTTTTTTACAGGAAGAGCAATATCAGAAATTTTATATTCGTAGTTGATCTGAGAGGGATCGAAATCCTTGCTGACTAAAACTGAATAAGGCTCCTTTACGGATAACGTATAGCTTTCCTCACGGCTTCTTTTAAATTTGGCTTCACAGCTAAGCTTATCCTCCGGCGGTACGAAGGCTTTAAAGCTTGCGAAGCCAAAATTAAGCAGGTCGGCTGCGAGCTTGAATCTGTTTTTCGTGGTGTCGGCGCCAAGAACGACTGCAATATAGGCTGTACCGTCACGTTCTGCGCTTGCGCTCACTGAATAACCTGCGTTGCCTGTGGAGCCTGTTTTCAGACCTGTTATTCCGTCATAGCTTCTTACAAGCTTGTTTGTATTGGTAAGCCCAAATTCCTTACTTCCCTTTGACGTATTATGGACAATGGTGTCCATCCAAGTAAGAGTGTACTCCTTGACTTCGGGATAATGCTCCAAAAGGTAGTCGGACATTATTGCAATATCCAATGCGGATGAATAGTGATTTTCGGCATCAAGTCCGCAGGCATTGACAAAGTGCGTGTTATTCATGCCAAGCTCTTCCGCCTTGGCGTTCATCATTGAAACAAAATTCTCCTCAGTTCCTCCGACCTGTTCTGCCATGGCGACGCAGGCGTCATTAGCGCTTGCAATGACAATGCTCTTAATCATATCCGAGGCGCAAAGCTCCTCTCCCGGTTCAAGAAAAATTTGCGAACCGCCCATGCTTGCCGCATGTTCGCTGACGGTTATCATGTCCGTATTGCTAAGGCTGCCTGCTTTAAGGGCATCATAAATAAGTATCAATGTCATAATTTTAGTGATGCTTGCAGGAGCAAATTTTTCGTTCGGACAGTTTTCGGCAATAACACTGTCGGAACCCATTTCATATAATACATAAGCATTATTCTTAATCTGAGTGCTGAAAGTATTGATAAGCGTGTTGTCTGAAACAACCGGCAGCTCCCTTCCCAAAGAAACGGCTGTTGAAGATAAAACAAGCGTCAGTACCAGCAGGAAAGCAGTTAAATGTTTTATGACCCTTCTATTCATAAAATAACTTCTGTCATTTTTTACATATATATTATAAAAGGACTGAAAAGTTGTCTGTTTTATTCCTTCAAATTACGACTTAAATCCTTACTTGACAGAATCTGTATTTTATGACTTAAAATTTACCGTTTGTACGTATAGAATTGCCGTATAAAAGATAATTGTCCGCCTGCTTGGCATGCATATCACAGGCTGTTAAGCTCGTGATATTCTGTTCCGACATAGCAGCCGTAAACATGTGCTTTGGGTTTTATTACAGCTTTTTTATCCGGATCAGCCTCAATAACGTAAGCGTTTTTAATTGCCGTTTCAGCCCTTTCTAAATCCGACCTCTCTCCTGCAACCATTCGGACAAGGGTTTCACCCTTCTCAATTCTGTCGCCTATTTTCTTTTCTATGTACAGTCCGACATTATAGTCAATACTATCCTCTTTCCTTTCTCTGCCTCCGCCAAGATACAATGAAGCCATTCCGACAGCCTCCGTGTCTATAGAGGTAATGACGCCGCTCTTCTCTGAATTTACGCACAGGGATTTTTCATAGGCGTCCTTACTTTCAGATTTAAGCAGTGGTTCAGGGTCGCCGTGCTGTGCGGTGACGAACTCCTTGAATTTTTGCAGAGCCTTACCGTTTTTTACGGTTTTTAAGGCAAGCTCGCGGCCTTGTTCAATGCTCTCTGACTTTCCTGCCCCTAATAAAATCAAAGCGGAAAGATAAAGAGAGGCGTCGAGTAAGTCGGCAGGACCCTCCCCTTTTAAGCATTCCACAGCCTCCAATACCTCAAGCCTGTTTCCGACCCAGTTTCCGAGAGGCTGATTCATGTCGGTAATAAGGGCAAACATCCTTCTGCCGGCGCTAAGACCGATTTTAATCATTTCTTCTGCAAGAAGCTTGGCTGAAGGAATATCCTTCATGAAGGCGCCGCTTCCGGTTTTGACATCAAGGACAATGACTTCTGCTCCGGCCGCCAGTTTTTTGCTCATAATGCTTGACGCGATCAAAGGAATACTGTCAACGGTAGCCGTAACGTCTCTTAAGGCATAAAGCTTTTTATCGGCAGGTGCAAGATGAGCCGACTGACCGGCTATCGCCATTCCTGTTTTATTTACAATTGAAACAAATTCCTCCTCGGAAAGCTCTGTTTGAAACCCTTCAATAGATTCAAGCTTGTCTATTGTGCCGCCCGTGTGCCCCAGACCTCTTCCGCTCATTTTTGCAACTGCAACGCCGTTAGCAGCGGCTATTGGAGCTACAATAAGCGAGGTCTTATCACCGACGCCGCCGGTACTGTGCTTGTCTGCGGTAATTTTGCTGATTTTATCCATTGAAAGCATATCGCCGCTCTTTGCCATCGCCATGGTGAGTTCATAGGTTTCCCTTTCATTCATTCCCTTGAGGCATATTGCCATTAAAAGCGCGCTCATCTGATAGTCAGGTATGCTTCCGTCGGTATAGCCGTTTACAAAATAGCTTATCTCATCAGCCGTAAGCTCCAGTCCGTGTTTTTTCTTCGTGATTATGTTATACATATATACTCCGTTCCGCAGTCTGACACAATACTGCGTTCCACTTTTTTGCCGCTCTCTCAGAGGTTATTTACAAGCATCCCGGCAAGGTTATCTGAAATAAAGACATGTACGGCGGTTATTACAATAAGTATAATAACATATTTTACATAATCTGTCCTTGTTAAAATATAATCGGAATTTATTTTCTTCAATATTTTTCCGTACATTACAAAAAGAAGGACGTAATGCGGTAAATATGATACGATTCCCGCTGAAAATCCAATAAAGCCGCAGGCGGAATAAAGCTTGCCTATGTTGATTCCGCACAGCGAGCCTACTACCGACGATATTATGTATGCCTTTGAAATGAATATGCTAGTTTGACAGCCTTTTACAAAAGCTAAAAACACGAGCAAATGCAGCGCTAACGTAAGTATAAAAATATTTAGCATGCCGTTTCCTGCAAGTTCTACCGCAGCGCCTTTATTTTCTTCCAATGCTTTAAAGCCTGTACAGCCAATGTAAATTCCGCAAATTAAAAATATGAAAAAAAGAACCGACATTTTATTTGCCGGTTCTTTATTGGATTTTAATGAAGCTATTATCTTTTTCATAATTCCTCCTGCATATGCCCTAACGCAGGCAGCTTTAGGACGTTAAGGGTGTTATTCTGCAATCAGTCGGACTTAGGTATTGACCGGTTGTCCGCAAAGACTGTCCTTAAATAATATGCTGAAGGAAAATAATTATTACATGATAAAACGGTCGAGCTGACAATTCACTCCCGGGGAAACCGGAAGCAATTATTCGAAAAGCCAATCAGGACTTACGCTATAAATTGAATTTGGACTTGTAGGTAAGAAGTCCGCATATAGTCTTTGAATCCTGGATTTTGCTCTCATAAATCATGCTTACAAGCTCGTCAAGAGAATGATGCTCAACATTAAGGAATTCATCCTCGTCAAGATGCTGTTTGCAAGGAGAAAGCTCGGTTGCAAGATAAATTGCAATTTGCTCGTCCATAAGGGCGACCGTTGTGAAAATCGTGGTAAGATGCTCATGGCGTCCTGCCTTAAAGCCTGTTTCCTCTTCAAGCTCTCTGAGCGCACAGGTCTCAAAATCCTCGTCCGGGTTCTTGCCCCCAGCCGGAAGCTCCAAAGTGTAGCGTCCAAGGGCGTTTCTATACTGTCTTACCATTATAATCTTGCCCTCGCTGTCAACAGGAACGACTGCCGCAGCTCCGGGGTGCTTGATAAAGTCCCAGTCGTGTATGCTGCCGTCGAAAAGCTGCATCTTGTCCTTGTATACATTAACTATAGTGCCTTCGTAAACAAGCTCTCTTCCAATACGTTTATATTCGTCGCTCATAAAGCCCCCATATCCCTTTTATTTTATAAAGAATGACCTGCCGGTAAGAACCGCAGCTTATTCAAGCGCTTCCAGGAATTTCTGGATTCTGTCAAGACCTTTAGTGATCTGTTCGATGCTGATAGCATAGGAAAGTCTGATATGATCAGGAAAACCGAAATCCATGCAAGGAACGACTGCGACAAGATATTCCTCAATTAAAATTTCAGCCATAACGGAAACATCACTGACCGGCTTGCCCTTATGCATCTTTCCCAGTACCTTTGACACATCGACAAAAGCGTAAAACGCTCCCTGCGGCTTGATGGTTGAAATATAAGGCATTGCGGAGATCCTCTCATACATGAGGCATCTTCTTTTATCAAATTCTTCTCTCATAATTTCAACTGAATCCTGAGGACCGTTAAGTGCTTCAATAGCCGCAAACTGCGCAATGGTGTTGGCATTTGAAGTCTGGTGAGACTGTACGGAGGACATTGCCTTTGCAACATCGAGCGGCGCGCCGCAGTAGCCGATTCTCCAGCCAGTCATAGAGTAGCCCTTTGCGATGCCGTTGCAGGTAATGGTATGCTTGTAAATATCCTCGCCGAGCGAAGCTATGCTGACCGCTTCATTATTGTCGTAAATAAGATTTTCGTATATTTCATCGGAGATAACATAAATATCCTTCTCAACTATAACCTTCGCAAGCTCTTCAAGCTCCTTTCTGCTGTAAAGCATGCCTGTAGGATTGCTTGGAGACGTAAGGACAAACGCCTTTGTTTTTTCAGTGCAGGCATCTGCAAGCTGCTTCGGCGTAATCTTGTACTGCTGCTCTACGCCGCAGGTAACATAAACAGGCACGCCGTCCGCAAGCTTAACCATTTCAGGATAGCTGAGCCAGTAAGGAGAAGGAATGATAACCTCGTCACCCGGATTAAGTATTGCCTGAAAAGCATTCATAAGAGTATGTTTTCCGCCGTTGCTGACAACAATCTGCGCAGGCTCATAATTAACCTTATTGAAGTTCCTGAACTTATTGCTTATGGCTGTCCTTAGCGCAGGAAGTCCGGGAACAGCCGTGTACTTGGTCTGATTATTGTTGATCGCCTCATGGGCGGCATTTTTAATGTTTTCAGGCGTCTTGAAGTCCGGCTCTCCGGCTCCGAAACCTACAACGTCAAGTCCCTTTGAACGAAGCTCGTTTGCTTTTGCAGTAATTGCAAGCGTTGAGGACGGCTTTACTCTTTTTGCTTTTTCTGATAAGGATAATGACATGATTTCCTCCTTCTTTCTCCTGTGTTTGACAAACACTCAAGATTGTATACAATTTATCCTTATGTATATTAAACCATCGCAATAAAAAATTCAAGATAAATGCAACACAAAAGTTAAGCCTGTTTTTACAAAAAAAATGTACAAAATACCTAAAGAATAAGCCCGACAGATGTAAACTCACCGGTCGGGCTTATTAAACGTTTTATAAAAACGATTGCTCTTATAAATTAGTGACGACTCCAATGAACACGGGAAGATTATACCTGCCGTCCAGAATCATATAAACAAAAGGTCTGTTCAATGTAATATATTTCGGTACGCCTGCTCCCGCTCCTCCTGCCATTGTGGCAGCAGATGCCTTTGTACCTGTCTCATCCACAGAAATATAACACTTTTGCAGAACATCGCTTATATATATATTTCCTAAAGATGAAGTCCCAAGCTTTGAAAAATCAGCTTTTTTAGCATCAAAAGCCCTTTCAGCGCCCATATTTTTTAATGCTGTAACTAACGACATGGAAGTATCATATTTAAACTTAGGCAATTCGGCTACTACCGTATCTGAAGAGGAATTAACAATTGCGTCGTACAGTTTTTCACTCTCCAAGCCTTCTATATAGTCGTATATATTTACACCCTCATTTGGAAGTATTGCAGCAAATCTGTATTTTTCATCTTTATATGATTTAATAAAGCCTACCGCATTGTCATCTTCAAAATATGAATGCTCCGACGACTGCATCATTTTTACTGTGCTTACTTCACCGTTTATTGAGGTGAAATCGCCATCAGAAACATCTTCTTTCTCATATTCTTTTTCCCATTCGGCTTCAAACGTAAGGGCATTGATAAGATACATCACTGTTTCTGAATCAATTGTATCGATTATTTTTTCTACCGTACCACCCGTACTGTCTTTTACCCAAACGTTAATGTCCTTTACAAGCTTCTCATTAAAAGCCGCTTTATATGCATGCGCATTATAATAATCGGCATTAAGCTGCAAAAAATCCTGCTCTACCGATATCTTGTCGCTATCGTCATTAAACCAAATTGAATTGGCAATGTCCAATTTATATTTTTCTTCCGAAGGCAGGTTATCCGCATACCAAGTAAGATATTCATTTAGATCTTCAAGAGATATTTTTCCTCCAAGAAGCGATTGCAGCTCTTCCCTTGTTTCTCCGTCAGATCCGTTGGCTGCCATTGCAACGACAAGCTGTGCGGAAAGAGGAGAAACAAGAACATTTTCATTATTTCTTTCAGCAACAGAAGACTTAAATAATTCCACAGCAAAATTCATCTGAGAATTTACAAACGTATCATCAGCAATTTTCCCGACGGCTTTACCGGGTTCGATGTCCTCCATCAGATTGTTTGCCTTAACAGCTTTAACATTAGAACACCCTGTCAGACCGAAGGACAAAACCAAAAAGACTAGTAAAGCAACCAGCACTTTATTATTTTTCTTGTTCATAATATCACCCCGCAAACATCTTATAATATGTTTTTTTGAAAAGCATATATTTCACTGTATAAAAATTATACCCGTCGGATGCAAAAATATTGTCTTCAACTTTCTTAGTATCTTCCGCCAATGAAAAATCAAGCAAAAGAATGTAATAAAAAAGCTGATAACAGCAGGGAAATATAACTTTTCATAATTGTACCTCCGAAGTTTTCATTTTCAAAATCATTGTAACATATAAGTATCTATCTTGTAAACATAAAACTGTAATGCTATCTGTTATTTATAAAATAGCCATAATAAAAAATTTTCCTCATAGTTATTTTATCTTACGCCGGAATTTGCTCTTGGCATTCAAGCAATAATAATTAACGTCATAAAAAGAAAAGACTGCTCACATTTCTGTGAACAGTCTGTAGTTTTACTTCGCGTATGCTGTAGCACGCATTTCCCTTATCAGGCTGACCTTAATCTGACCTGGATATTCAAGCTCGGATTCAATTTTTTCAGCAAGCTCTCTACCCAGCAGAATCATGTCGTCGTCGGAAATCTGTTCAGGTACAACCATTACCCTTACCTCACGACCTGCCTGTATAGCATAGGATCTGTCAACTCCTTTAAAGCTGTTTGCAATATCTTCTAACTGCCTCAATCTGTTTGTGTATGTTTCAAGCGTTTCTCTTCTTGCTCCCGGTCTTGCTGCCGAAATCGTGTCCGCAGCCTGAACGATGCAGGCAATCAGCGAGCCGAACTCGACATCTCCGTGATGGGCTTCGATTGCATTAAGTACAATGTTGGACTCCTTATACTTTTTGCAGATGTCGACACCGATCTGAACATGGGTTCCTTCAACTTCATGGTCAACTGATTTACCGATATCATGAAGAAGTCCTGCCCTCTTGGCAATTCTGACGTCCTGTCCCATCTCTGCTGCAATAAGTCCTGAGAGTATCGAGACCTCAATCGAATGTTTAAGAGCATTCTGACCGTAGCTTGTACGGAATTTCATTCTGCCTAAAAGCTTAATAATTTCAGGGTGAAGTCCGTGAACTCCGGTCTTAATGACTGCCGCCTCACCTTCTTCACGAATAGTTGCGTCTACTTCCTTCTGAGCTTTTTCAACCATTTCCTCAATTCTTGTAGGATGAATTCTGCCGTCAATTATTAATCTTTCAAGTGCAATTCTGGCAACCTCTCGTCTGATCGGATCATAGCACGAAAGAATTACTGCCTCAGGAGTGTCGTCAATAATAAGATCAACTCCTGTTAAGGTTTCGATTGTTCTTATGTTACGGCCCTCACGTCCGATAATTCTGCCCTTCATCTCATCATTAGGCAATTGAACAACGGATATGGTAGAATCAGTAACATAATCAGCAGCGCATCTCTGAATTGCTCCGATTACGATTTCCTTTGCCTTTTTGTCAGCCTCGTCCCTTGCCTTGCTTTCAAGATCCTTGACGAGTACCGCCATTTCATGTTTTACATCGTCTCTAACAGTTTGTAACAGATATTCTTTAGCTTTATCGGAGGTTAAACCTGAAATCCGCTCAAGCTCCTCCACCTGCTTTTCGGCAGCCTCCTGAGCCTTAGCGCGTAATAAATCAAGCTCTTGTTCCTTTTGATTCATCCGCTGCTCTTTTTTCTCAAGGGATTCCATTTTTCTGTCAATATTTTCTTCTTTGGAAATCAATCTCTTTTCGGAACGCTGCAATTCCGCTCGCTGTTCCTTCTTTTCTCTGTCAAAATCATGCTTAGCTCTCATGGCCTCTTCCTTGGCCTCAAGCAAAGCTTCCCGCTTCATTGTCTCAGCAGTTTTTTCTGCTTCTGCTTTAATTTCCTCTGCTACCTTTTCCGCAGCACCGACTTTAGCCTCATATACTTTAGTTCTATAAGCTCCAGACGCTTTCCAGGCAATAAGTGCAACAACAACGGCGGTGACTACGACAGAAACAATAATCAGAATGATAACGTCCGTAGTTTCCATAATGACACCTCCATATTTAATTATCAATGTTCATAGGCAGTGCGTTCACAAAACTAATAAAGCAGTGTTTTTGTCACACTGATTTTCAAGCAGTGCTTTCGTCGCACCAACATTAAAATTTTATAACATTGCAGGATAAAAGTCAAGAAAAAACTAGAGAAGCTTTTTATACTGCGTATCGAGTATTCTGCGAAGTATTCTTGTTTCTTCTGCGGTAAGATTTTGATTTACAAGATAATCAAGGAAAAAAGACTCAAGGCTGCCGCCAAAGACCTTTTCTATAAGAGCGTCAGTTTCAATCTGCTGAACTTCCTTTTTTGAAATTGAAGCCTTGCATATAAACCCAGGGTCTTCACGTTTAACCGCACCTTTATCAATAAGACGTTTGATTACGGTATATGTAGTATTCTTTTCCCAGCCTATGTAATCCTTGATGATTTTTGCGATGTCCTTTGCAGGAAGACTGTGGTTTGACCACAGCAGCTCCATAACATTCAGCTCGCCTTCATGTAATCTAATCGTACTCATTTTGACCTTTCCCAATTCATTAGCTGTAATAATGAAATCAACCCCACAACGGTAGATATTTAATATTCTACTTAAATAGAATTGTAAAGTCAAGCGATTTTTTTTCAGATAAAAGTCCGGTTTTTTTTATTCGTTCAGCCTTTCCACAACATTTAGAAAAAGTTTTCTGAAGTTGCTGTTCGCCATACAAGATATGGCATAAACAGGCAGTAAAAAATATTTGCCGTTCTGCCCGAGATTTTCTCCGGAAAGCTTTATCAGATAGGCGTTTGGATGAGATTTTGAAAATTCGTCAAGCGATCTTCCCCTCAAATCGTTCTGATTAAAAAGCTTGAATGCCAGCTGCTTGCCGTTCAAGTTGATCACGGCGTCAACTACAGCTGTGTACATTGATTTCCAATAGGATGCATCGAGACCGGCTTTTACGGTTTCCTGCGCCAGAAAGTTTTGATATATAATTGATGAGACTGACGCGAAATCCCTTCTGATTTTCTTTTTGTTAGAACGCTGTAGAAGGATATCAAAAGCCATACCACAGTCGTAGAAAAATAGCTTGAACTGACCGGGCTTATTTTCCTGACATATTTTTATCAGAAAATGGTTGTCGACCAAAAAATTTAAAGCCTCGTCATATTGGGAAATGGTAATTCCGTCCCTGATTTTTCCCAGCATAAATCTGGAATAGCTCCCTTCCAGCATTTGGTCGGCTAAGGAATCAACAATCTGCCGGCATCTTAATTTACTGGCTTCGCTTATGTCAGAATGTTCCAGAAGCTTTTCTAAGACATAATATTTATACTTTTCATGTATGCTCTTTACGTCCTCTTCCGGATTGTCCGAAACTGAATATACGTTATATGCCTCAGGAATTCCTCCTGTTACAAGATAATCCTCCATAAGCCTCATACAGTTTCTGTGTATAAGGTAAGGCACCTCTTTTCCCATAGATAAGTGACCGGAAATTATTTCTTCAGGCCATTCCCCTTCACTTCCTGAAAAAAAATCCTTAAAAGAAATTGGACGTATCGTATATATAAAGCTGTCGGCAATTACCTTTGACAGTGATTTATTCTTTACATTCATGGACATAAGCATTTTATAATCCAGTTCTTTAAAAATGGGAAATAAATCATTGTAGAAAATTTCAGAACATTCTATATTTTCAAAAATAAAAAGAATGCTTTCTTCAAATTGGGGATTAACGTCGCAGAATGTGATCAAAAGCTCCATAAAGGTCTGGATTCCGTCTCTGTATGCATTAAGCATATCTTCAAAATACGGAAAATCAACCTCACAGTCAAAATGAACGCATACCTTATACAGATTTGACATTTTAAGGGAGTAATAAGTTTTGCCCATACCCGGAAGCGCATGAAGAATAACTCTCTGTTTACTGTCAATGTATTTTTTTATTTCATTTGCTTCATTCAATCAGTTATCACTCCGTTTCCTTTCAAAAGCATGCTTTGAAGATTATTTGCTTTTTCCATGTTTCCATAGGCAATTTTTTCAATTGTTTTGTAAAATATATACGGCATGGGTGATGAAAATTCCATATATTCGCCCGTAGAGGGATGAATAAAGCCTAAAACAGCCGCATGAAGCAGCTGGCCGTTTGTTTTAAACGGCTGTTTTTCAGGACCGTACAGGGTGTCGCCGACCAATGGGTGGCGCAGGGACGCCATGTGAACGCGAATCTGATGTGTTCTGCCCGTTTCCAGCGTACATTCAACGAGCGAGTACTTATTACCGTATTCCTCCAAAACCCTGTAATGCGTCACGGCATTCCTGCCGTTAAGAGAATTGACTGCCATCTTCTTTCTGTCCAAGGGGTGCCTGCCGATGGGAGCTTCAACCGTTCCGCTTTTTTTCTTGAATATTCCAAATGCGAGACAGTAATACACTCTCTTTATATCATGCCTGCTGAGAAGTTCCGCCAAATAAATGTGCGCTTTGTCATTTTTACAAACAACAAGAACGCCTGACGTGTCCTTATCTATCCTGTGAACGATACCCGGTCTTAACTCTCCGTTAATTCCTGAAAGAGTTTTGCTGCAATGAAACAGCAATGCGTTTACAAGAGTACCTGAATAATTGCCTGCCGCAGGGTGAACGACCATTCCCTTAGGCTTATCAACTACAAGGATATCACTGTCCTCATAGATAATATTGATGTCTATGTTTTCAGGCTTTATATCAACGGTTTCAGGAGGAGGAACGATGACAAGAAGCCTGTCTCCCGTTTTTAAGCGGTAATTTTTATCGGTTATTATGCTGCCGTTTATAAGAACGTTATTGGCGGAAATCAGCTTTTGAACTCTGCTTCTGGAAATTTCCGTATTTAATTTAGAAACTGCCGCGTCCAGCCTAAAACCGTTAAAGGCTTCATCTACAGTGATTTCATAATACAAATTTTCATCATCATTGCATAGCTCATCTTTATTAAAATAAACTCTGTCTTCATTCATCGCCGTTTTCATCCGCTTTTTTATTTCTGTTTAGCTTTAACCATTCAAATTCATCGTCTTTATAATAAAAAAGCAACATAAAAGCCGCCGTGAATGTTGCGCATGTCACAAAGATATCTGCAACGTTAAATACAGGGAAATCTATAAGCTTAAAATAAATAAAATCGGTTACAAACCCGAAAACAGCCCTGTCAATAAAGTTGCCCACGGCTCCGGTCAGTATAAATATCATCAGATAGCCTAAAGGAGCCATTTTTTTCGTTTCTGGAAGCTTAGAGTAGGCGAATAAAATAAGAGCGGAAAAAACTACCGTCAAGACAAGAAAAATTGCGGTTTGGTTCTGAAAGCTCCCCCAAACCGCTCCTCTGTTTTCAAGATAGGTAAGTTCTAAAATATTTTTTATTATGCTGACGGTTTTACTTTTCAAATACGTCCTTACAGCGTGCTTGGTAAGCTGATCCAATAGAACTCCCGGAATAAGAATTATTAGAAGTCTCAAAAGCTTTTTTTTTGACATAAATCATTCACTTTCTTCGGCGATATTCTGCTCATATTCCTTATAAGCGTCCAGCTTTGACTTATCAATCTTAAAGGTATCGCTGTCGATCAGCTGAATCTGAGCATTTGATATGGCAATTATCTGAGTTTTATATGCCTCATACTGCTGTAAAAGCTCAAGAGTTTCGTCATGTAAACGGTTCAGCTGCTGTTTGGCCTTGCTTACTATTGACTGCGCATGAGCCCTTGCCTCTTTTTCAATAGCCTGCGCGTTCAGATCTGCCGCTCTTTTGGTCTCCTCGGCTGACTTTTCCGCAAGCACAAGAGCCTTATGGAGCGATTTTTCCATTGTAGAATAATACTGTACTTTGTCCTGAAGCGCGGAAATCTTATCGTTCAAATCAAGATTCTGCCTGTAAAGCGCTTCATAATCCTTTAAAACGATTTCTTTAAAATCGTCAACCTGTTTTTTAGAGTAGCCATGCGCCGATGTTTTAAAAACGGTTTTTTGAATTTCGATTGGTGTAATCATTATTTTCTCCTTAACGGTATTTCGGAACTGAAACAAACGGCATATAAGGTACGCCGTATGCTGCTATATCATTTTGTTAAAGGTAGGCACTCCAAATCCGTTGTTCTGCATCAAATTTAAATAATCTCCTGAAACGTCGACTCCTTTTGGCGAAAAGAGGAAAATGGAATCAGAGATAGTATGTAAATTTCCGTTTAAAACGTAAATGCAGCCTGAAATAAAATCCATTATTCTCTGTGCCTCAGGTCCCTTCGGATCCTCGAAGCTGACTATTATCGGTTTTCCTTCAACAAGATTGTCGCAAACCTCCTGTGCATCTGAAAGCGACTGCAATTTTAGTATGCTGATATCGGAAGCAGAATCTCTGCGCATTCTGACAATATTATCGCCGGTGCCGTGTCTCTGGGCTCCTGAAGAAGGCTTTCTGCCATAGTATGACGATTCTGGGCTTCTTGGCGGAGCGGTTCTTGAGCTTTCATAGCTGCTTCTGTAGCTGCCGTCGGTTTTTTTCTCTGCATTGCTTCTGGCAGGCCGTCTGCTTCTATCGGAATTTCTCCTGTCGGAAAACGAGGATCTTGAAGCTCTTTTTTGTGCCGTATCTTCTTCCTCATCGTCTTCATAGCCGTCTGAGCTGTCGCTGTTTCTTCTGCTTTTAGCCGCCTTATTTTTTTCTTTTCTTTCAAGCTCCCGCATTTCAGCCTCATAAAGGCTGTCGTCGTCCTCATCGTCCAGTGACATAGCATTTTTGATTGTGTCAAAAAATCCCATTTTCTTTCCTCCTCTATTTTGTATAAACTCTTTCTCCAAAAATATCAGTTCCAATTCTTACGTGGGTAGCTCCCTCTTCAACAGCAATTTCATAATCGTTGCTCATGCCCATAGAAAGAAGTTCCATATGTACATTATCCAGACTTTTGGCATTGATGTCAATAAGCAAATCATTCATTTTTCTAAAATACGCTCTGTTTTCTTCCGGTTTGTCAGTGTAAGGAGCGACGCACATCAATCCGCATATTTCAATATTTTTTAAATCTGCAATTTCACAGACAAAATGTTCCAAAGCGTCCGGAGAAACGCCGTATTTTGTGTCTTCATCCGCAATATTGACTTCGAGCAGAATTTTCTGCTTTTTTCCTATTTTTCCGGCCTCGCTGTCTATTGCCTGAGCAAGTTCGGCGGAATCGACCGAATGGATATATTCTGAGAGAGCAACTGCTTTTTTTACCTTGTTTTTTTGCAGATGGCCTATCATGTGCCAGACAGTATCCGACGGAAGCTGCGGATGCTTTAAAGTAATCTCCTGAACTTTATTTTCACCGAAATCACGTCTTCCGCATTCATATGCCTTAGCAACCATTTCAACCGGCTTTGTTTTGCTTACGCATATAAGAGTAATATCTTTAGGATCTCTTCCGGCTCTTTTTGCAGCAGCATATATTTTATCAGATACCGTTAAAATGTTTTTTTCAATAAAGCTGTAATCGTCCATTGTAAAGCAGCCTCCTAATATATTTGCAGGTTTTCGTCTATAAGGTCAGCGTTAAGCGCAATATGGTCGTGAGCGCTCAAGCTCTTTTGCGCTCCGTCTCTTACGATACAGTAGTCGCTGTTTTCGGATATTATTTCAATTCTTCTGAAAACGGCATATCCTTTATTAGTGTTAAAAACGCCTTGGAGCTGACCGATAACGCTTACCTGGAAAAGTTCTTCGGTTTCCATGCAATAAATGTACTGACCGTAGTCAAAGCTGTCCGTATCGACGTAAACCTCTCCGTTTTCTTCATCCTCATAATAACAGTCCGCCTCAACAAAGACATAGGACGTTTCTTTTGTAGCAATGTCATATTCCATGTACGTGAAGCCGTAGGTATTTTCTTCCTCGTTATAAATGTAGAACCTGGAAGGAATTTTAAAGAAGTCTTTTGTCGTAATGGACGAGTACGGTATTTTAAGGCCCTGTTCGGTATCAAGAGAAAGCTCTATGTCAAGAAATCTGTACTTGATATAGCGTATTAAGTAATCCGTCATATCAACCTGAGCAAAATAGGCGTCGCCTCTTGTAAAAAACGTACAGGGCTCGGTAAGCTGCAATCCGTCGTTCTTTATTTTAAAGGATATGCTTGTCTTGTTTGAAAGCTTATTGTACTGCTCTTCACTGAGTTTGATGATTAAACTCCACGAGTTATCAGTGATAAGCTTATAAACCAGCGAGCCGGATTCTTTTAAATCCGAATCATAAAGATTGCTGGAACTGTAGCTGCTTTTATCAAACGTCTGTGCGTTTACGCTATCGGGAGTAAGACCTGACAGCGAATCGTTAAAAAAAGATACCGTTCCTGCCTTATCGGATTTCACGACATTAAACGTTACTGGGTTTCCGGATTCGGAAACGATGCTGTTAAGATTTTCCAGCAGGTAGGTGTCGGAAATGTTTGAAATTTCCGACTTGAGATTATCTCTTAAATCGTATACTGCGGAAAAATTATTGCCTGTATAGACCGAGTTGAAATCTGAAACAAAATTTTTAAGTATGGAAATATCCTCTGCATCAAGGGAGTAATTCAGGTCATAATCAACCAAGTACTCATAAACATTACTGCTTTCATCAATTGAATATACCGTGTCTCCAACGGCTATTCTTGCTCCGTTGCGGACATAATAATTGGTGTAGCCTGCACGGTCGGAATAATAATCCTGCTCGGAGCGGACAATTACGGCCTCCGCAATATTATCAGACGACATGCTTACTGCCTGAACTTCATAAATTGAAAGATGGTCTTTGGTTAAACCGTTGACGACATTTACAACAATATACAAAAAAACGCAGAAAATTATGATAACGCCTGCGTTGATGTTTTTGGCCCTGTAGGTTTTTTTCTTAATTTTTTTCCGTTGTGCCTGTTCCTTCAAGAAAAGCTCCTCCAATGTCCAAATCGCCTTACATTACATTATACTGTATACTGAAAAAAAATTAAAGCATTATATTGTATATTTTTTAAAATTAAGCACAGAATATGTTTAGAAATCAAATATGAAAATTCCGTAAAATCGGAATGGAAAGGATTATCATGAAAATTGTTGATTATATTGCACTTATTCTTATTCTTGTTGGGGCAATCAACTGGGGACTTATCGGCTTTTTCAGCTTTGACCTTGTAAGGGTGCTTTTCGGTGATATGACTCTTCTCTCCAGAATAGTTTACGCGCTTGTCGGAATCGCAGGTCTTTACGGCATCAGCTTTTTCGGACGTCTCAACAGCGATTATTTTTCAGAATGATTTTGCAGTTAGTATTCGCAGCAGAACCGTTTGCATGCGGTCAATATATAAAATCCTTCTGAATCACATAGAAAAAAAGGCACCAGCTTCTGCTGATGCCTTTCCCTATGTAAAAAAATTATAATGCAACTGTAACTCTTTCTCTGATCGTTTCAGAAACCTCGCTTGATTTCTGAGAAAAGCTGACAATAATGTCAACGTCGAACTTTCTTGATACCAAATCAAGCTTTTCAATTACGCCGTCAGCCTGAGAAGCCTCAAGGTAAGAAACCTTCAGGAAGCTGTCAAGGTAAATCTTTTCAAGATCGTGGTCTTGGGAAATTATTCCGCATATGAAACCGATAAACTCAGCGGAATTCTCAATGCAATAATCCTTTACGTTAATAAGTCTTATTTTGTTGCTCAGCTCGTACATGTGCTGATTATCTTTATCAAGATAAACTATAGTGCCCTTAGCAGTTTTGATGTCATTATTTGCCTTATCGAGCAAAATCTTTGTCTTTCCTTTGCCCTTCTCTCCTGCAATTATCTGTACCATAGAAAAATCCTCCTTGTGTGGTTGTATCATACTTGTATTATAGTATAATCCGACTTAAAAAACAACATAAAGTTAAGCGTTTTTGCAGAATATTCGCTTTTAATCTTCCTCTGTTTGCCGTCCGTCTCCCGACTCTGCTTCAGGCGTCGTTTCCGGCGTTGTTTCCCAATCCGTTCCGGAAATATCGTTGCTGCTGTTGGAATCAATGGCATTTTGCAGAAGGTACGCCATCTGCGTGTAAAGGTCATCCGTGCTTTGCGCTCCAAAAACCTCTGCAATATACTCGTTTCCCTGGGCATCGCTGAAATACTGCACAAGACAGCTTCCTGCCGAATATGTGGTTCCCGTCTTGCAGCCAAGTATCATTATTCCCTCAGGCAGCGTATATTTTCCGGTTTTAAAGCGGTTCGTGGTGCTGAAGGTTACGGTATCGTACTCTCCCTGCGCGTTTTTATGCGAGAATTCATAATCGTTCGTCTGAGTTATTTCCCTGAACAAATCGTATTTCATGCACGCCTGAAGAACAATGTAAACGTCGTATGCGCTGGTATAATGGTTCTCATCGTGCAGGCCGTGCGGATTCAGATAGTTCGTTGAATTACAGCCAAGCTTTTGAGCTTCCGTATTCATAAGCTCGCAGAAAGCGGTTTCGCTGCCGGAAATATAATCCGCAAGGGCGGACGCTGAATCGTTTCCGGAATAAACTAAAAGACAGTAAAGAAGATCCTTTACCTTAACCACGTCTCCTTTTTTAAATCCGATAAGCTGCGCGCCTTCCTCGGTAATTCCGCAGTCATCTTCCTTTACCGTGTACATGTCGTCAACGTTTCCGTATTTTAACACTATATAGGCGGTCATAAGCTTTGTTATGCTTGCAGGAAATACCTTTTTGTAAATATCCTGTCCCTGAATTAATCTGTTATTTGTAACATCTATAAGCAAGGCGGAAGCACAGCTTAAATTTTCATCCTTTGAAAGCTGGCCTTCGGTTATGTAACACAGCTTCCCTTCCGTAAATAAAGGCGCATTCTGTCCGATGATATATTCGCCGATATCTGTGTTGACGACATTATCCGATGACGAATAAAGCGCAGCAAGCTCCTCCTCAGATGAAGAACATGCGGTAAACGATAGAACAGAAAAGACTGCAAGCAGCCAGCAAATAATTTTTTTCTTCACTTTTGCCTCCTTATCCGGCATATTATAATCCGCAATCAACTATAACAGGCAGCTCTATCTGTTATCTGAAGATTGGAAGTATTTGCTCCTGACGATCACGTCCTTGTCAACAGGCGTGGAAGTCTTATTTTGGAGCCCGATGTTTATTAGAATCCCTACAGTGGCAAAATTTGTAAGCAGAGAGCTGAGTCCGCTGCTCATAAAAGGCAGCGGAATACCTGTGTTCGGAAGAACGGAAATGACGACTCCGATGTTGACTAAAGCCTGAACGGTTATCATGGCTGCAATTCCGCAGGCGATATAAAGTCCCAGCTTATCCCTTGCTGCAAACGCTATTTTGATTGCGACAAAGAGAAAAGCCACAAAAAGGAGTATTACCATTGCCGTTCCGACAAATCCGAGTTCTTCGCCGACTCCGCTGAAAATAAAATCGCTTTCTGCAACCGGTACGAATCTGGTCAGTCTCGGATCCTCATTACCGGTTATCATCTTGCCGAAAAGCTTGCCGGATTCCATTGCGGACGCAGCGTTGTTCTGCTGATACATAAGGTCCGGATAATCTTCGGGGTGCAGTATTGCAAGAATACGGTTTTTCTGCCACTCAGTGAGAAGAAAGTCGGCATAATCCTGCTGCACGTACCACAACAGACCTAAAACAGTGGGAATAACGACCGCAGCTACAGGCAAAATGATTTTGTAGCTCAGACCTGCAATGAATAGCATGAGAATCAAGGTCGAAGCAATTACTATGGTAGTCGACAGGTCAGGCTGGTCAAAGACCAGCAAAAGAGGTATGAGCACAACTCCTGCCGTAGCTGCCAATGAAGAGGGCTTGTTGATTTTTCCCTCCTGGTAAACGAAAACCTTTGCAAGGCATAGGATCAAAACTATTTTAGTGATTTCGGAAGGCATAATATCCGTACCACCTCCGGCTCCTCCTATGTGTATCCATCTTCTGGCCTCATCAATGCTTTTTCCGTAGAAAAAAGGAATCATTGACTGATTAACAAATTTACAGATAAGCAAGAGCGCAATGTTGAGAAAGTACAGAGGAATGCAGAATCTGCATATGAAATGATAGTCTACAAAAGACACCAGTACGGCAATAATAAGTCCTGCAAACATACCTGCAAGCTGTTTTCCGAACATAGATGAGTTGCTTCCGTTTTCGGTAATCTTCTGAAGGACGATCAACCCTATCGAAGCCAGCCATGCGGTAATGATAAGCACGGAGAAGCTGTAGTTTTTTATCGAATATCCTTTTGCCTTAAACATTTTTGCCTTTCATACAAGCGCAAGCGCAAGCATTTTGTAAGCGTTTGATACCCTGCCGGGAACAGACGACAGGGAATCGCTGCCGTGATTGTTGTTTTTTATTATGCTTCGTGAATCGGGGATAATGCCTGCCGCCTTGATCCCAAGTATTTGCTCTATGTCGGAATCCCTGAGAGTATCGTGCTTAATGGCCATAAGCCTGCTGTAGCGGTTTATTACGAGCTTTTTACACGGTACGTCTAAATCAGCAAGCAGTCCAAGCACCCTGTCCGCGTCACGGACCGACGCGACGTCAGGCGTCACGACTAAAATCGCTTCGTCTACATATCTGCAGCTGTTTAAAAACCCCTGTTCAATTCCTGCAGGGCAGTCCAGAAATATGTAATCAAATTCTCCGCGCAGTAATGAAAGAAGCTTATACACTCTGTCCGAATCGATATCGTCCTTGGTTTTTCCCTGCGCCGCAGGAAGCAGGCTTAAATTCTGGTTCTTATGGGACCGGATTATGGCTTGGTTTATCCTGCATTTTCCTTCAAGGACGTCAACAAGATTATACACGATTCGGTTCTCGAGCCCCATCACAACGTCTAAATTGCGAAGACCAACGTCCATATCGATCACAAGCGTTTTATATCCCTCTGCCGAGATAGCTGAAGCAATGTTGGCTGTAAGCGTTGTCTTTCCGACGCCGCCCTTACCTGATGTTATAACATAGACCTTTGACATGATTACCTCCGAAATGCTCAAACTGCAGTTCCGTGCAGTTTATTGATATTAGCCAGTACGTCTATCCTGTGTATCTTGAGCAAAACAGAGCAGTCTGCCTTATTTCTCTTCCGTAAACTCTTCTGTCCTTTCAGCCTGCACTTTACCGTCAGCAAGCGACAGAAGGACAGGTATATTTTTTGAAGCGTAAGATTTATCCCTTTTTCGTTTAAACAGCCGTTTTTCCTCCTTGGCGCCGTTTGGTTTGTCGGGTGCGTAAGGAACGTCGGCTATATACACATTTTCCGAAAGCAGCCTGTTAGCATAAACCTTTGCCGACGTATTTCCCAGCTCTCCGGCATAAACCCGACCCTCAAGCCTGCCGAGGACGAAAACGCTTCCGTCTGTGTGAATCTCAGCTTCCTTAGAAACATGACCCATTATAATAACGCTTCTTTTGAACTCAAGATTCATTCCGTCCTCTACATTTAAAGGATAGATTTCGGCGGCGTAAGCGTCAAGCTCATTAAAGACCTTACTAAGCTCCTTTTTGAATATTTTATCATTTTCCTCAGAACTGTCAATAACAGCAAGGATTTCAACGTCGGTCGTATCGTTTATTATGTCAACGACCTCGCTTATTTCACTGGAATTTAACGTCCTGCCCTCTATTGTAAGGGCCATTTTGACGTCCCCAAAAAACTTGCTGGATTCCGAAAAACGTCCTCTGATTGTCTCTTTAAGCTCTGAAAAAGGCTTTTCAGCGTCCAGATTAAGAATCAGTCCGTGACGGTTGGATTTAATTACAACTGATTTATCCATTAGTAAAAATTAGTCTCCTACAGTTATTCCTTCTACCTTGCCTGCATAAACATTTCCGGAAAGAAGGTTATCGTAATTATCTTTATCGAAATAGAATTTATAATACTCGCTTGCCACCTTCGCCGCATTTGAAGACTGGTAACCGTTAGGAAGAACAACCGTTACGCATATCTTTGGGTCGTCGTAAGGAGCATACGAGATGAACAGGGCGTTATTAGGGTCGTTAAGACTTACCTGGGCGGTTCCCGTCTTTCCGGCTGCCGTTACGCTCAAACCGCGGAAGGTGGATTTTAACGTATAATCGTTTACGACCTTATACATTCCGAGATGTACGGCGTCCCACGTTGACTGAGCAACCTGTGACAGAGAATTGTAAACGACAGGCATCTGTTCGTAGGCAACGCTTCCGTCGGAGGACTTAACGGTGTCGATAAGAGTCAGATTGTAGCAGGTTCCTCCGTTGGCGACAGTAGTAACATATTTCGCGATCTGAATCGGTGCAAAGCTATGATAGTAGCCGATTGCCGTTCTTACGGCGTCTCTGTTGGATATTTCAGGCATTGCTTCCGAAATTTCAACGCCGGAAACATTGTCAAAGCCGAACATGGAAGCATATTTTCTTATAAGGTTTATGCCCTGCTCGTCACTGTATTTGCCGTTTTCATTTGTCGAAAACCTGTAGGCAGTCTCAAAAAAGAAATAGTTGCAGGAATGCTTTATCGCGTTTGAAACGGTAAGGCTTCCGTGAGACCCTTTGCTCCAGCACGACGGAGACGGCGTAATCTTGGTAAATTTTACTCTGTCATAGATCGTAGTGTTGGTGTCTATTATGCCCTCTGTAAGAGCCAGAACAGACGTCAGCGGCTTAAAGGTAGAACCGGTCGTCGTCCTTGACTGTGTCGCCCTGCAAAGCATAGGTCTCGAAAGATCGTCATAAAGCTTTGAATAATAGTCATAGTCGATCTGATTTGTCAGCCTGTTGTTATCATAGCTTGGGTATGAAACCATCGCTATAGTGTCGCCGGAGGAAGGATCCGTTACGACAAGGGAGCCGCTGCACGGCTGTAATGCAAGCATCGCCGGCGTGATTTCAAGATTATTGATCTTCCGTATTATGAAGTCATAGGCGGAAAGGGTTCCGTTTACAAGTCCGTTATAGCTGTCCTTGTCCTCCTTAATGACCTTCTGGTCAAAAAGCATCAGACAGAGATCCCTGCCCGATATCGCCTGATCAAATATCATTGTACGGTAAATCTGTTTTGTAAATCCCAAGTCGTCTTTAAGCTTTTCAACCAAAAAGCCGTACATTTTATCGTAAATTTCATCTGTACTGTAATATCCTTCATCAAGACCCAGGACGTCGGTATTTACGTTTCCGTTTTCTATGCACTGCCAGAGAAACTCTGCAACCGAAATCCTGCCGGACGTGAAATTACTGAAATGCTCTGATTCTAAATCTACATTTTTGGTAATTAGCCCAAGCTTTGATGAGTCGCGCAGCGAATCATAGAGATAATCCACATACCCCTTATTTGCAGAGCTCAACTCATTGTAGGCCGTACTGTTTCCCTTCCCGAGAAGCTCTACAATCTTGTTGTATACCGTCGTTTCATACTGAGAATATGAATTGTAAACTCTTTTTTCTGCATCGCTTAAGCCGTCTTTTTCATCAAACGACACATCGAGCACGTTATTGTTTACCAGAGAATTATACACTTCAAAAATCGGTATGGTGATATCGTCGGCATCCTTTCCTTTTGAACCGTAACTGTAGGAATTAACTATTGAATCCATCAATATTGCCGCAATATTTTTTTCGACAATATAATAGCCTGCAATCTGGGATTCCCTGTCCACGGTCAGATAAAGCGATAAACCGTCTACAGGCTCGGAAACGACCTCTTTTTCAACAATCTGCCCCAGACTGTTAAGCGTAACTCTTGTTTCGCCGCATGTGCCCTGAAGATAGGTATCGTAGCTTTTTTCCACTCCAAGCTTGCCCACCACGCTTTCAGGCGTATAGCTGTTTTCAGCCTCCATGCTGAATGTTTCAAGCTCTGATTCATTGATCTTTCCGATATAACCGATTATATGGGCAAAATATTCTGCGTCGTTGTAAACCCGTTTATAGGATTTAGATATTTCAACGCAGGGTACGATGCTCTGGTTCTCCATTACAATAATACGTATATCTTCAGGTATATCGGAGACGATCCTTATCGGAGCATAAGACGGATTGTTGATATACATCTGATATCTGTATTTCATTATTTCCAGGGCTTCTTCCCTTGTGTAGCTGTCATCTATTCCAAACATTGAGGTTATGCTGTTGCCGTTTTTCAGGTAATCGTACAGCTCCTCAGGCGTCGTGTTTCTTTGCTCCTCCGTAAGATCATTGGCTGATATGAGTCCGAAACAGTTTTTCAGAAATCTGTACAAAGCATTATCCGTTACGGTGTACTGAAGCTGTCCGTTTCCGTCGATAATCATCGGAAAATCAAACTCTTCTTCAAGCTCATACTTATCCAAGAGTTTAATAAAAGCGTCAATAGCAGCATTTTTTTGAGCATTTGTAGGCAAATCGGCAGAATTAAAAAGTTCAATATTATATTGGATTTTATTATAGGCAAGCAGATTGCCGTTTCTGTCATAAATGTTGCCCCTTACAGGCAGCGTTTTTATATAGGCGTAATGATACCCCTTTTCATCTTCCTCCGCCTCCACCGTTATTTCGTCAGCATTTTTACCGCTGACTACCTGAAGCTTAAAAAGCTTTATCATGCACAGCAAAAAAAGAGCTGCCACGACAAAGAAAACTATAAGCAGCCGGTTGAAGGAAACGTCCTTTGTACTGTCTTCAAAATCCTTATACATTTAAACTTCCTCTTTTACAGGCATAAGCACGCTGACATAGACCAAGTCAAGAAGCTTATACAGAATAACGCCGACGACAAGGGTATAAAAAACCTTAGGGAACATTACCCGTCTCATATAGTAGAGTATATCGAATCTGCCGTTTACAAGCATATTAACAACATAGCCGTAAAGCGTGAAGGCAAATTCGGAAACGGCGGTTAAAGCGGCAGGCAGCAAGGTGTCGTATTTTATGTAGTACTTTGTCAGGAAGCCTGAGCAGTAGCCGATGAACATGTAAACAAGAGCGTAAACGCCAATCAGGCTTCCGAAGGTAAAATCCAGAATCAAGCCTCCCAAAAGACCGATAAACATGCCGTGTACCTTTCCTCTCTGATATCCGGCGGCAACCGCCACGATAACAATCAGGTCAGGAACGGTATTTGCAATTTCAAGTTTTGTCATTACAGTACTTTGCAATAAGAAGCAAATCAAAAGCTCTACTGCATATATTACAAAATCGAGCACCTTAATCCTCCATTGTAACTATTGCTCTTTGTCTGTTTCCTCAGGAGCGGTCTTTAACGTGGTTATGATAAGCACCGTGTCAAGTTTTGAAAAATCCACAACCGGCGTAAGACGCGCATTCATTGAAAGCCCGTCCGAGCTCACTGAAACATTTGAAATATAACCTATAAGTATATCAGGCAGGTACTTGCTGCTAAGCGAAGAGGTTACGACCTGATAGTTATTTCTTACCTCGCTGGAAAGGGGTATCTCCGTCACCTCTATGTAGCCCTCCTCCAGCAGCTTAAGATTGCCGCTTACTATACATGAATCGGCAGCCTTGAGAATCGTTCCGCTTACATTACTGTTGTCGTCTATTATGCTCCTTACAACACAGTAATTGCTGCCTACTTCCGTAACAATTCCCACCAGACCGCTTCCTGCAATCACATTCATGTCGCGCTTTATGCCGTCGTCAGAGCCCTTATCAAGAGTAAAGACGCTGTTATAGCCAGTCGTGTCGCTTGCTATGATGTTGGCGCCCACTGTTTCATATTCACTGTAGGTTTGCGAGAGCTTAAACAACGCCCGAAGCTCTTCATATTCGTAGGAATCGGTAAGAATTTCGTTATATTTTATCTTTAAGGCTTCATAATCGGATTTTAAGGAATCATATTCCTTCTGAAGCTTTTCAACGTCTTCAAAATTATCGCTGACGCCCTCAAGGTAATCGGAAACCACGGCAATGCCCTTCTGCATAGGGGCAAACATTGAAGCCGCACGGGTTTTAAGCGGCCTGAAAAAATCCTGAAACCTGTATGACAGAAAAATAAGTACCACCAGAATTACGGTCGAAAACAGAAGCAGATATTTGGGCTCAATATTAAATTTATATTTGTACCTGTTTTCCAAGGCTTCCTCCTTACTACATCTCTGTTATATTATCGCTGTACTTATCATTTTCCATAATTTCCGCAAGACCGTTAATAACGGAACCCGACGTGTCCGTGACGGAATTAACCTTAAGCTTCACTGAAAGGCTTATATAATCGGCAATCCCCGGAATTTTTGCCGAACCGCCCGTAAGATGGATCCCTCGTTCAAAAATGTCCGAAGCAATTTCAGGAGGCGTCCTTTCAAGGATCTTCCTGATATTGTCGATTATTATGTCCGCCTGTTCAGCGACGCCCTGCTTAATAAGCTCGGAGTCAACCTCACGCTCTCTTGGAAGTCCCGTAACAACGTCACGGCCGTAAACGACGACCGATTTCTGATGCCCGTTTAAAGTCACTGCCTTCTTCTTGCACATTTCGGCGGTCTTTGAACCTATAAGAAGATTATACCTTCTTCTGAGCGCAGAGATTATTGCTTCGTCAAAGTTCTTGCCTCCCACGTTAAGAAGCTTTGTTAGGACTATGCCGCCAAGTGAAAGTACGGAAATTTCAGTCGTCTCCGCTCCGATATCCACCAGCATGACTCCCTGAGAGTTGTTTATGTCGGTTCCGGCTCCCAAAGCATCGGCAATTGGCTTGTCTACCATTCTTATCTTTTTCGGTCTTACAAATGAGGAATCCACAAGATCGTAGAAGGCTTTTTTTTCAACTTCGGTAATATCGGCGGGAATCGCAATATAAAACTGCGAACCCTTAAAACGGCCGTATTCCCTGGTAAGATCCATGAATATACAGTTAAAAAGAGAGAGCATCTTTTCAAAGCTTGCAATTACGCCTCCCTTGATCGGATATTCTACCGAAATATATTCCGGTACCTTTCCGCTCATTTCAAAGGCTTCGTTTCCGATTGCAATAACCGTTTTTCTGTTTTTTGCTGCCAGAACAGTTTTCTGGTCATAAATAATTCCCTCACCTTTTTTATATATCTTAATAGAATCGGTCCCAAAATCTATGCCTAAGGTTTTTGCAGCCATTAAATAGCTCCTTTCAGAATAGCTGAATTTTTCCTTCTCTAGCAAGGCTTACATAACGATTATCACCAATAATTATGTGGTCTATAAGCCTGATTCCCATAAATTCTCCCGCTCTCTCAACTTCGGAAGTGATTTTTAAATCCTCCGCGCTGGGACTTGGGTCACCGCTCGGATGATTGTGTACGAGAGCTATATTTACGGCTTCATATTTCAGTGCATTGATAAAAATTTCTCTTGGAGAAACCACCGAAGCATTGACAGTTCCTGTCGAAACGGGCAAGTCCTTTATAAGCGCTCCCTTTGTGTTAAGAAGCATCATCCGGACGCTCTCGGTTTTCAAATGGCGCATTTCTTCCATGTAGTAGGCGGCAATAGAGTCGGGATCCGTAAAGACATTGGCGTTGTTCAGATTCATTCTCCACAGTCTCTTTGAAAGCTCCAGCATGCAGACAAGCTGAATCGCCTTTACTTCACCTATGCCGTCAAATTTTGTGAGTTCTTCGATGCTTCTGCTTACGATCCTGAGAAGTGCCTTTTCGTCTTCATTTTCCCCAAGAAGCTCGCGTGCTATTAAAAGACATGACTTGCCTTTAAGGCCGGTTCTGATAAAAACCGCCAGAAGCTCAGTGTCGGTGAGCGCCGAAGCGCCGTATTTCCTGCATTTTTCGTATGGCTGTTCATAATAAGCCATTTCGTTTACCAAAGACATAATAATCCTCCCTGTCTCCGGACACAAACGAAAATGCCGCAATAGCCCTGCTATATAATATCATAAATATCGGTCAATGTACATTATATAGATATTAATTTTTCCTCAAACATTTTTTGCAAAGCCATAATTATGCCGAATTTTGCATGATACCAAGTAAGTCCGCCCTGAAAATATACGGCGTAAGGCTCGGTAAGAGGCCCGTCCGCAGAAAGCTCGATTGACGCTCCCTGCACAAAAGCTCCTGCCGCCATTATGACGTCGCTCTGATATCCAGGCATCGGCCAAGGTTCAGGAACGACGTGGCTGTCGATCGGAGCCGCCGCCTGAATCCCCTTGCAGAAAGCAATAAGCGCTTCGGGCTTGTTAAGAACAATTGACTGAATAATATCATAACGGGGTTCCGTTGCGTCAGGAATACAGCGATAGCCGAGTCCTTCAAAAACCGCTGCGGAAAAGATAGCCCCTTTTAATGCTGACGCGGTTACGGTCGGTGCAAGAAAAAGACCCTGATAAAGAGCTGTGTTTATGCCAAGGCTTGCTCCGACCTCCTTTCCAAGTCCGGGCGCAGTGAGCCTGTAAGCGCACAAATCAACGTACTCTTTTTTACCTGTGATATAACCTCCCGTCGGCGCAAGTCCACCTCCGGGATTTTTTATCAGAGAACCGACGCACAGGTCGGCGCCTGCATCGGAGGGCTCGATAGTTTCGACAAATTCTCCGTAACAGTTATCTACCATGCATACTACGTCAGGCTTGACCGACTTAATAAAAGAAATCAACTCTCCTATTTTTTCAACAGAGAGAGTCGGACGTGTCTGATAGCCCTTTGAGCGCTGTATTGTGACCATTTTAGTCCTGCTGTTGATCAGACTGCGTATTTTTTCATAATCAAAGCTTCCGTCAGGCAGAAGATCCGCCTGCTTATAGGTAATGCCAAATTCTGCAAGAGACCCTGCGGAAGGAGTTATTCCGATTATTCCTTCAAGTGTATCATAGGGCTTGCCCACAGGGGAAAGCAGCTCGTTTCCGGGTCTCAGTATTGCAGAAAGAGCGACTGTGAGCGCATGCGTTCCGCAGGTTATCTGCGGTCTTACCAGAGAAGATTCCGTGTGGAAGACCCTTGAATAAACCTCCTCAAGGGTATCTCTTCCCAAATCGTTGTAGCCGTAACCCGTAGACGGCATAAAGCAGGCTTCCGAAACCTTGCATTGCCTGAATGCGTCCAGAACCTTTAGCTGGTTTATCTCAGCAACCCTGTCAGCCTCTGAAAATCTGTCTGAAAGCTTCTTCTCCGCCCTAAGGCAGTAATCCGCCACCTTGCGGCTGATGCCCATTTTCTCATATATATCTTCTATGTTTTCAATAGGTTTATCCGTCATATGATCCTCCAAAGTTTTTACGAGCCTGCCGTACGTGCCGGCGCATCAAAAGAAACCGTCCGCAAGACCGTACAGGCTGAGCCCTTTATTTAATGCCGTTTATTATCCCTTTTTCGTTTAATGTGTTGATAATGCTTTCAAGAATACGGTCATCGTTCTCAAAAAAGCTCTTATCAAGCATGATGACGTCCTCTTCTCGTCTGAACCATGTAAGCTGGCGTTTGGCAAAATGTCTGGTATCCCTTTTTAAAACGGCGACCGTATCCTCATAGGACGTTATGCCGTCAAGATAATCCAGCACCTCTTTGTAGCCAAGTCCCTGCATTGAAACGTAAGACCTGTCAAGACCTGTCATTTTTAACCGCTTAACTTCCTCTATCAGTCCCTTTTCCAGCATTGCGTCAACTCTTTTGTCAATACGCTGATAAAGCTTTTGACGATCGTCTGTAAGAACAAAATAAGCAAAATCGTAGGGCGGTTTTTTCCCCGACTGTTCTTTATTATGCTCAGAAAAAGGATAACCGTTAAGCCTGATAAATTCCAAGGCTCTTATTATCCTTTTGGTGTTGTTCCTATGAATTTTTGCGGCTGAAGCCGGATCCCTCCTGCAAAGCTCCTGATAAAGCTCATCTGAACCGCCGTTTTCAGCCTTTTCTTCAAGCTCGGCTCTAACGCTGCCGTCTGTTTCAGGTGAAAACTCAACGTCCTTCAGCAAGGCCTGAATATAAAAGCCTGTCCCTCCCGTAACGATTGGAATTCGGTCGTTTGAACATATTTCATCAATAGCAGCCTTTGCCAGTTTTTGAAACCGCATGACGTTCCACTCCTCATAGGGAGAGATAATATCGATAAGGTGGTGCTTAACGCCCTGCATTTCATCCGGAAGTATCTTAGCGGTCCCGATATCCATTCCTATATATACCTGCATGGAATCGGCGCTGATTATCTCGCCGTTGATTTTTTTCGCCAGTTTAAGCGACAGGTCGGTTTTTCCGACAGCCGTCGGCCCTGAAAGTACGATAAGAGGTTTCACAAATTCTCTTCCTTATAGCTTGGTCTGTAATTATATACAAAAGAAATCAGCCCCAAGGTTAATTAAATCCAACGCATTTGGAACCGTTGCGTGCGTTTTCAGATGATTCTTTTGAATTTTTTTTCAAGCTCTCTTTTTGACATCGTAATTATTATCGGCCTGCCGTGAGGACAGTGATAAGGATTATCAAGCTTTAACAGCTCCTTTATCAGACTTTCAGCCTCAAGCAGTGAATAGCTGTGATTGCCCTTTATGGCAGCCTTGCAGGACATTTCCGCAATCCTGTCGGTTACAATATCAATATCCCCCTTTACAGGAGTATTTATGAGCTGGTCTAATACATCGTGAAAAAATACGTCTCCGCTGAAGCTGAACAGGTCGCACGGAATTGAATTAATTGCGTATTCCCTGCCTCCAAAGTGGCTTATTTCAAATCCAAGCCTGTTGAAGTAGTTCATGTATCTGTTAAGGATATCTTCCTCTGTCAGAGAAAGCGTTATCATAATCGGCGGATAAAGCTGCTGTGAAACCGTATTCTGTTCACGGTAACGTTTAACGGTTCTTTCGTAAAGAATCTTTTCATGGGCGGCATGCTGGTCGATTATGAAAAGATTATCCTTCATTTCAATGAGCCAGTAGGTGGAAAAAATCTGACCGATTATTTTAAAGTTCTCCGCCTCTTTATCCTGCATGAACTCGTCCTTGACGTCAAAGGAAAGCTGCGTAAAATTATCAGAACCGTCAGACGGATTTACTGACAGAGGTTTAGGAGCGTATCCTGCGTTTTCACTGACATGTCCGGCTTTTGCCGCGCTGCCCGGAAAGCGTTTATCAGGAGCCTTACCGTCAAGTACTTTGTATTGAAAGTCCTTATCCGCCGACACATCAACATCGGAAGAACGTGCAGCGGATTTATCGTTTAATGTGATGCTTTCTGACGGTTTCTTTTCATGTACCGGCACTGCCGCATAACTGTTTTTTGCCAGAGGCGTGTCTGCGGAATTGATTTCAGGCTGATTAACGCCTGCACCGTTCTTGGAATTTGCCGCCATACTCTGCGACAAACGTTCGGTTTCAAAGGACTGCGGCATTTCGCTAAGAGCCTGTCTCATGGCTTCCATCTCGGTTTTCTTTTCGTTTCTCTCCTGAAAAGCCGAAATATCAACTATCATATTGCTCGAACGAAGGACGTCGTTTATGATTCTGCAAATCGAAGCAAAATAATACTCTCCGTCCGAAAGCCTCACCTCCATTTTAGCTGGGTGCACATTCACATCCAGCTTATCCATCGGAAAGGTAAAATGAAGCGATGTAAAGGGAAACTTGTGTTGCATCACATAGCCCTTGTAGGCTTCTTCTATCGCCTTGGTAATAACGTTAGATTTACTGTATCTTCCGTTAATGTAATAATTTTCACATATCCTGCTGCCCTTTACAATAACCGGCTTGCCGATGTAGCCGTGGATTGAAAGCAGTTCAGATTCATAGGAAACCGCTATCAGATTTGCCGCCGTCTCTCTTCCGTATATTGAGTAAAGCGCATCCTTTTCATTACCGTTTCCGTTCGTAAAAAGCACGGTCTTTCCCTGATTGATAAACCTGAAAGCTATGCTTGGATTGGATGCTGCAAGCCGGTTGATAAGCTCTCCGATATAGCCTGCTTCAGTAGCTCCGCTTTTAAGAAACTTTCTTCTTGCAGGAGTATTGTAGAAAATGTCTCTCACGATAAAGGTCGTACCGTCAGGACAGCCGGCTTCTTCAAAGCTTTTGACCTCGCCGCCTTCAATAACATAGCGGCTTCCAAGAAAGTCATCTGCTCTCTTTGTAAGCATCTCAACCTTGGAAACAGCGGAAATGCTGCTTAGAGCCTCCCCTCTGAATCCCAGACTTTTTATGTTTGTCAAATCCTCCTCGCAGCTTATTTTGCTGGTTGAATGTCTGAGAAAAGCAGGCTCGATGTCTTCTTTTGCAATTCCGGAGCCGTCATCCGTAATTCTGATAAAAGATTTGCCGCCGTCTTTTATTTCACAGGTGATGCTGTGGGCGCCCGCATCTATAGCGTTTTCGATCAGTTCCTTTACGACTGAGGAAGGCCTGTCCACAACCTCACCGGCAGCAATCTTGTTAATTGTATCCTTATCAAGAAGTTTTATTAATCCCATTTTTTTACCTTTACTGCTGTTTCCATCCGTTTTCAACGGCAAATCTTTCGAAGACTTCCGGGGTCATTAAAATCTGTCTCGGCTTAGTACCCTCCTCCGGTCCGACAACGCCTGCCTCAGAGAGCTGATCCATAATGCGCGCAGCTCTGTTAAATCCGATTTTGAACTGTCTCTGAAGTCCTCCGATCGAAGCCTTCTCCTTTTGAATAATAAAGACTCCGGCAGAGTAAAGATATTCATCAAAATCAGATGCAGGTTCCTGCGAACTCTTAGACTGGGAGGCACCGTTCTGCGAATTTATCGCCTCAGACATTTTTGATTCAACTTCACTGTTGTAGTTGTCGCCGTTATTTTGCTTCAGGAATTCAACTACGTTGGTGACCTCCGCATCGGAAACAAACGCGCCCTGGATTCTGACCGGTTTAGGATATCCTGTAGGATAAAACAGCATATCTCCCTTTCCAAGAAGCTTTTCAGCGCCGCCCATGTCGATAATTGTTCTCGAATCCACCTGAGAAGAAACGGCAAATGCTATTCTTGAAGGAATATTTGCCTTAATAAGTCCAGTAATGACATTGACGGAAGGCCTCTGCGTCGCAATAACAAGATGGATTCCGGCTGCTCTTGCAAGCTGTGCAAGACGGCAGATATAATCCTCCACCTCTCCCGGAGCCACCATCATAAGGTCCGCAAGCTCGTCCACAATGACAACGATCTGCGGAAGCTTTTCGTATACCTCTCCGCTGCTGCTTTGTTCCGGAACCTTCTGATTTGTAACTCTTTTATTGTAGCCTTCAAGGTCACGTACGCCCATATCCGCAAATTTTTTGTATCTGTCAGTCATCTCCATGACAGCCCAGTTAAGAGCTGCCGAGGCCTTTTTAGGGTCTGTTACCACAGGGATAAGGAGATGCGGTATGCCGTTATAAACGCTTAGCTCGACAACCTTTGGGTCGATGAGAATAAGCCTTACGTCCTCAGGCGACGCCTTGTAAAGCAAGCTCATTATAAGCGTATTGATGCAAACCGACTTGCCGGAACCGGTTGCGCCTGCAATGAGAAGGTGAGGCATTTTCTTGATATCCGTCACAATAACCTGACCGCCTAGATCCTTACCTACCGCAAATGTAAGATTGGATTTTGAAGATGAAAATTCATTGCTTGCAATAAGCGTGCTGAGATATACCGTCTGATTTACTTTATTAGGTACTTCAATACCGACGGCTGCCTTGCCCGGTATGGGCGCTTCGATTCTGATATCCGCAGCTGCAAGATTTAGCTTAATATCGTCTGCAAGAGACGTTATTTTACTGACCTTTACTCCCTGTTCAGGCTGAAGCTCATATCTGGTAACGCTTGGTCCGCAGCTTATGTTTGTAATCGTAACATTTACTCCGAAGCTTTTTAAGGTGTCCTGAAGCTTTGAAGCAGTTTCTTTGAGCTGTGCCGAGGTCATGCCCTTCCCGACATCGCTTGCCTTTGTAAGCTTGCTCATAGGAGGAAAGACATACGGTTTAGGGGGCTTCTGCTGTTTCTTGACGATTTTTATGCTGTCTGCACTGTCCGTCGGAGTTGATAAGGTGTTTTCACCCTGTTTACCGTTAAGACTGTGGCTCTCGACCTCAGGAGTGCCCTGCGGTCTGTAATCACCTCTCGCAAAAACCGCCGGATTTGAGGCTTTGCTTCCGTTTCCAAACGAAACGTTTGCACCGCCTGCGGAAACCGTATTTCCGAAATTTGATGCCGAAGCATTGCCGGAATACTGCGTGTCGGAAACGACCTCTCCTCTTATAATCGGTTCAAACTCTTCCTCTCTGTTGTTGATAATTTCAGAGCCGTCCTCTGTCTGCTTAGACGAAGAACCGAATTTTCTTGCCATTTCCTGAAGATAAACCGACTCAGAGGACGCTAAAGGCGACGAAGCCGCTCCTTTGATTTCAACCATATCGAGATTATGTTCTTTTTCAGAGTCAGACGCATTTCCCAAAGGATTAGGGTCGGCGGTTTGATTATCGCTCTTGCCTTTGCGGATTTCATTTTCGTTAAGCGCTCCGCCGTTTTTCAGTCTTGAAATAAAGGACTCCCTGTTCTTTTTAGGAACATATTCGCCCGTCTGGTTTTTACCGTAATCTTCCGCCGCATACACCCTCGGCCGCTCTGATATTTCCGGTGATGAGCCGCCGTAAGGCCTGTCCGAATTAAGACGGGACATGTTTCTTTCATATTCGTCACGCTGTCTGTTTTCCTCGTTAAGCTTTCTTTTGCGTGAGAATTCGCTGTATTCTTCCTTGCTCTTCTGTTTGATCAAACTGAGCAGGGCTGTTCCGGTAACCATCATAAAACAGATCACAAGCAGAAAAATCTCTATAACTATGGCAGCCGCCTTTCCGAAAAGGGAGCAGAGCGGCCATGCAAGCAGATGACCGATAAATCCGCCGCCTTCCTTTTCCTTGTAGCCTACAGTAAAGCTTTTAAAAAGTCCTACGCTGTCGTATCTGGTTATTATGTGAAGAATTGAAGCAAGACAGACCGTTGCTATTACGGAAAAAAATATTTTTCTGCCGATTTCGCTCCTTTTTTTCTCCGAAACAAGGAATAACACAATTCCGAAAAATATAAAAGGAAACATATAAGCAAAAGCGCCCATCAGCCCGAAAAGGACGGTGTTGATGACCCTTCCGACTACTCCGCATACATTGAAATAGCTTAATATCATTAAAATAGAGACAAGTACGGCGGCTATGATGTAAACCTCATCGCGTACCTTTCTCCTCTTTTGAAAGGCTTCATATTCCTCCTCACGTCTTTTTTCAGACTTCCTGAAAGCCTCAAATTCGTCAGGATCATAATCATTTTTCTTTCTGCTTTTTTTGTACTCGTCGAATTCAGTTGAAGATTGTTTCTTTCGAGCAGTCGAAGAAGCCTTAGAGGACGGACTCTTAGACGATGCCTTTGAAGATGTACTTTTAGAAGCCTTGGTCTTAGATGTACCCGAACCGCCTGTTTTTTTTGTATCAGCCATTTTTTACCCCTTGAAATTTATATAATTTAGTTGATATCCGTTTTTTGTAAGCTTAATAAGCCTAATAAGCCATTTTACACCCTTTTCTACCGTTTCTGTTTGTGACTTTTTCACCGAGGTTTTCCGGAGCTTTACCTTTGAATTCAAGCCAAAAAGCTGAAATAAACGAGGACGACGGCGCCGGCTGCTATTCGGTACCAGCCGAAAGGTTTAAAATCATGCCTTTTAATATAGTCCATAAAGAACTTGATAACAAAGAAGGAAACCAAAAACGCGGCAATACAGCCTGTAAGGAGAACCACTATTTCATTTCCGCTGAACATGCCGTTATCGCCGATAAACTTTACAATCTTCAGCAGGCTTGCTCCTGCCATTACAGGTATTGCAAGATAAAACGTAAATTCTGCGGCAACCGATCTGCTGGTTCCTAAAAGTATGGCTCCGATTATCGTTGCTCCCGAACGAGACGTTCCCGGAATCAAGGCAAGAAGCTGGAAAATACCGATGTAAAAAGCAAGCTTAAAGGAAAGCATTGAAAGCGAATTCACCTTAGGCTCTCTCTTTTTGTTATAATTTTCTATGATAATAAACAGTATGCCGTAGATAATAAGCGTTGTACCGACTGTATACGGAGCGGTTTTTTCGGTATAAAATACCGAGTCTATCGCGTCTTCAAAGAGCAGCCCTATGACGGCGGCCGGAAGGCATGCCACAAGAATTTTAAGCCATAAAACAATTTTAGGCATTTTTACAAAATGCTGTTCTTTGTCAGTTGTAAAAGGCCAGATTTTATTCCAGAAGATAAGAACAACCGCCATTATCGCGCCCAGCTGTATCACAACCAGAAAAACGTCCCAGAACTCCCTTGAGACATTTAATTTAATAAATTGTTCAGCCAAAAGAAGGTGTCCGGTACTGCTTATCGGCAGCCACTCGGTTATTCCCTCGATTATACCAAAAATTATAACCTTAATAAATTCAAGAAAATCCATCCCAGCCTCCATTATGTTTGGATGTAAATTATGGGTGTTGACCGTAAACCCATAATCCAATATAGTATACCATAATTTCACAAAAAATTAAACAGATTTTATGCTTTAATTAACGACATCTTCTCCGTATTACGGTTTGTTCTCTCCTCTCACAGCCAAATGTTTGGAACGTCAGCCTGCTGCATGAATAAAAAAAAACATAATGCCGGATAATACACTATTGATTAATATGATTTTGTCAGCTTTGAAAGAGGTAGCGAATGAACGACTTATCGTCCGTTAAAGAATACGGAAAAATTGATTTATACACCCCGGGAGGGAAAAAAATCACATGTCTGGAAATCATTGGCGAAATTGAAGGACATTTGGTTCTTCCCAATACGGTAAAATCGACAAAGTATGAGCATCTTATTCCGATAATTACCGGAGTGGGCTATGATAAAGACTGTGAAGGCCTTCTTGTGATCCTTCATACAACCGGCGGTGATGTAGACGCCGGTCTTGCAATTGCCGAGCTTATCAGTACGATGGAAAAGCCAACCGTCTCGCTTACGCTTGGAACCTCTCATTCTATAGGCATACCCATTGCAGTTTCAACTGATTACAGCTTTATTACCGAATCCGGCCTTATGCTTGCGCACCCTATCAGAATGACCGGCACAACTATAGGTTCTCCTCAATCCTATCTTTATCTTGAAAGGCTGCAGAATCGAATCACTGAATATATAACAAAGCACTGCGGAATTACAAAGGAGGATTATCTGAAGCTGATCAACAATAAAAATGACCTTACGCAGGATATCGGATCCATGGTCAGCGGACCCGACACCGTTGCGTACGGTCTTATCAAGGAAACGGGCGGTCTTTCCGACGCCGTCAATATGCTTGAAAAGCTTATTCTTCGTAAATCTCAAAGTTAGCGACTTCGCCCTTTGCCATATCAAGCTTGAATTTTTTGTATTTGTATATTACCGTTGTATGGTAATCGTCTCTTTCTGCTTTTACGGAAAACTCGGTAAGCCTGCCGTTCTTCCATGCAAACGAGTAAACCGCCCCTCCCGGAGCATACAGGTTATTAAAATGTCCGTTTTCAAACTGTGCAGGAAGGGCCGGCAAAAGAACTACCCTGTTTTCGTCCGCCTGTAAAAGCATCTCTCCCATTGCGGCAATTGAACCGAAATTGCCGTCGATCTGAAACGGCGGATGATTGTCAAAGAGATTATTAAGAGTAGACTTTTTAAAAAGAGCTATGAGGTTTTCGTAAACCTTGTCCCTATCCCAAAGTCTGGCGAACATATTCATTATCCACGCTCTTGACCAGCCTGTGTGTCCTCCCCCGAAGGAAAGCCTTCTTTCAATGGTCTTTTTAGCAGCCTTGGCAAGTTCAGGAGTGGAATCCATTGAAATCTGATTTGAAGGATGCAGCGCATAGAGCTGTGAAATATGTCTGTGTCCCGGCTCTTTTTCGTCATAATCCTCCAGCCATTCCATAATCTGACCGTGTTTGCCTATCTTGATCTCAGGAATACCGGCAAGCAGTTCCTTGGTTTTATTAAGAAATTCCTCATCGTCGTCCCCTACTATCTGATAGGCCTCAATAAACTGCGTAAAGTGGTCGCGGAGAATTTCGTTATCCATCGACGAACCAGCGCATATGCTGCCCTCGGTACCGTCAGGCATAATATAGGTGTTTTCCGGTGAAACCGAAGGACATATTATTGTCTTGCCGTCGATCTGCATAAGGAAATCGTGGAAAAAAAGAACGGAATCCTTAATAACAGGGTACATTTTACAAAGAAAATCCTTGTCGCATGTATATTTATAATGTTGCATGATATGAGTGCACAGCCAAGGCACGCTCATTACCCAGTAGGTTCCGGGGATCCATAGATCCTGCGGCGCGGTATTTCCCCATAAATCTGTGTTGTGGTGGCACACAAAGCCTCGGCAGCCGTACATTTTTGACGCTGTCTTATGTCCGTCCGCCTGCATCAGCTTCATATGCTCAAAAAGCGGCAGATGACAGTCTCCAAGCCCGAACATTTCAGCCGGCCAGTAGTTCATCTGAGTGTTAATATTAACGGTATACTTACATCCCCAAGGCGGATCAATGTCCTTGCACCAGATT